>NZ_CAUQHQ010000028.1:0-21399 GCF_963517995.1 uncultured Campylobacter sp. | reverse complement strand
GCGGTATTTTTACTAGCGATTACCTGCGTAAACCGCGTGAGGATGGGGTTGGGGGGGGGTAGATTAGCTTATTTTAAGCGCTTAAATCTCGTATGCCGCCAAGCTTGCATTTATAAATTTACGCGGCCTTTAGCGGGAGGCAAGCTATGCGCTGTAGGTTTAAGGTAAAAAAGATATAATTTAAAATTATTTTAAAAAAACAATAAAGATTTTAATAGGGCGGCTAGCGAGTGAGGCTTAAAAGAGCTTTTAAATTTTTACTTATTTTTACGGCGACGATCTTTTTTTGCGGATGTGCGGCGAAGGCTAAATTTGATGTTCCGCAGATCGTAAATTTCGATAAACGCGAGTTTGAAGTGATTTCCCAAAGCGGCTCAAATTTGCTCTATATTTCGCACGAAAAAGAGGATTTTTATTTTACGATGATAAACTCCATGGGCACTCCGCTAGCTAGGCGGGTTTTAAGGCCGAGCGGCGAATTCGAAGCTATCGGCTTTTTACCGCCAAATAGCGCCTACAACGAGCTTTTTGTTAAAGTGCTAAATATCGTAAAATCAAATCAAAAAGAAGCCGTCATAACGGCAAATAATGAAAATTTTAAGGTAAGAGCCCTTGATATACGTTAGCAAGCCAGCCGTCATCAGCGCAGCCGGAGCCGATGCGGAGGAAAATTTTGCAAATTTATGCGGCGAAAAGAGATTTTTGAGCGTTTGCGAAGGCTTTAGGGCGGATAAAAGCTTTATCCTCGGCAAAGCCCGCGCGCCGCTGGCTAAATTTAGCCAAAATACGCCAAAACACCTGCAAACGCGCACGAATGCTCTGGTTTTAAGCGCACTTTTACAGATAGATAAAGACGTGCGAGACGCTATCAAAAAGTACGGCAAAAACCGCGTCGGCGTAGTCGTTGGCACGACTACTAGCGGCGTGGAGGAAAATTACGAAACGTTTAAGGATTTTGCCGCGACGGGATTTTTCGATGCTTCAAAATTCGGCGTCAGTCGCAACTCTTTAGCCAATCCGTCCGAATTTATCGCCGATTTTTACGGGCTTAGTTCGGTTGCGTTTTCCGTCTCGACCGCCTGTACGTCGGGCGTCAAGGCGATCATAACGGCAAAAAGGCTGCTGGAGCCCGGTATCTGCGACGCCGTGATATGCGGCGGCGTGGATAGCCTAAATACGCTAACGATAAACGGCTTTGATAGCCTGGGTATCCTAAGCGCGCGCGAGACCAATCCGTTTTCCAAAAATCGCGACGGCATCAATATCGGCGAAGGCGCGGCTTTTTTCGTGGCGAGCAGGGATGAAATCTCAAACGTCGTTATCGCAGGCGAGCACTCAAACTGCGACGCGTTTCATATGACGCAGCCAGACTTTAGCGGCCGTATGCAAACAAAGTGCGTGCAAAAGGCGCTTGGGGCTGCAAATTTAAGCAGCGTGGATTATATAAATTTACACGGCACGGGCACGCAGGCAAACGATAAAATCGAGGCAAAGATCGTACATTCGCTTTTGCCGCTCGTACCCGCAAGCTCCGTTAAGCCTCTAATCGGCCACACGCTAGGAGCCGCTGGAGCCATCGAGAGCGCGCTTTGCGCTATGCTTTGCGCTAGGGGCGAAACCGCGCTGCCGCCTCACGTATATGACGGCGTTTACGATGATGAGATAGAGAGGGTAAATTTGGTAAAATTCGGCCAAAGAGCGGTCGTAAATTCGGCGATGTCGCTGTCGTTTGCATTCGGCGGCGATAACGCGGCGATCGTGTTTGGGAGGGCGAAATGAGCCTTGGAGATTATCTCCCGCACGGCACGGCGATCATTTTTATCGACGAGGTGCTTAAATTTGAAGATGGACGCATAAAAACCAAAAGTGTGATAAAAGAGGATAATAAATTTCTAGTGGACAGCAAATTCGCCATGCATAAAACCGTCGAGATGATGGCTCAGTCACTGGGCATCTACGACTCGAAGATGCGCGAGTTAAAGGGGATGAAATTCGGACTGGGCTTTTTGCTGGGTAGTAGAAAATTTGAGATATTTAAGCCGTTTTTGCAGGTCGGAGATGAAGTCGTCATCAAGGCCGTCTGCTCGATACAAGACGCAAGCGGTTTTGGCGTTTACGACTGCGAGCTTTACGTAAACGGCGAGCTAGGAGCGCGCGCGACGCTAAACGTGCTAAGCCCGGACGAGGAATACGTAAAAAGGATACTAGATGAGTAAAAGAGTGCTGATAACGGGCTCGAGTCGCGGCATCGGCGAAGCGGTGGCTAGGCGGCTGGCGGCGGCGGGATACGAGGTTGTATTGCACGGCAAAAGTGCGAGCGAGCAGCTATTAAATTTACAAAACGAGTTAAATTTGAGCGCTTTAAAATTTGACGTAGCAGATACCCAGGCGGCAAGGGCGGCGATCGAGGCCGATATAGAGGCTAACGGCGCTTACTACGCTGTCGTGCTAAACGCCGGCATCACGCGCGATAATACGTTCGTTGCGATCGAGGATGAGGATTGGTTTGGCGTCGTGGATACGAATTTAAACGGCTTTTATAACGTCCTAAAGCCCGCTCTCATGCCTATGATCCGCGCTAAAAAGCCGGCTCGTATCGTCGTGATGAGCTCGGTTTCAGGCGTCATAGGCAACCGCGGCCAGAGTAACTACGCGGCTAGCAAAGCAGGTCTCATCGGCGCGGCAAAATCCCTAGCCGCCGAGCTAGCCTCCAGGAACATCACCGTAAACTGCATCGCTCCGGGGCTCATCGAGACGGATATGACGGACGGAGGTTTGCCGATGGAGGAGATCTTAAAGGCAATCCCCGCTAAAAGAGCGGGCAAAGCAGACGAGGTCGCGCCTTTGGTGGAGTTTTTGCTAAGCGAGGGCGCAGCATACATAACTAGGCAGGTTATCGGCGTAAACGGAGGGCTTTGCTGATGCGAGTTTTTATAACCGGCATGGGTATGGTGAGCGCATTTGGCAAGAGTTGGGACGAGATAAGGGCTAAATTTGAGCTCGGCCAAAACGCCGTGAGATATATGCGGCAGTGGGATAGATATGAGGATCTAAATACCCGCTTAGCCGCACCCATAGAGGGCTACGAGTGCCCTAGCTCGTGGGACCGCAAGCAGCTAAGAAGCCTAGGCATAGTCTCGATGTATAGCGTCGAAGCGGCGGGTCTAGCGCTAAGAGACGCAGGACTGATGCGAGGCGAAAATTTAGACGCCGCGAGCCTCGATCCTAGCGTGCAAGAGGGCAGTCTAGGGGTCGCGTGCGGTTCGTCCACGGGTAGCACCGAGTCGATACTAGCGATGGCAAAACTGCTCGAGCGCGGCGAAAACGAGTGCAACGCCAACACCTACATCAAGATGATGCCTCATACTACGGCGGCAAATATCGCGCTTTTTTACTCGCTAAAAGGTCGCATTATCCCGACGTCCTCGGCCTGCACGAGCGGTTCGCACGCGATCGGATACGCTTATGAAAGCATCAAAAGCGGCAAGATCGACATGATGCTAGCAGGCGGCGCTGAGGAGCTGTGCCCGAGCGAGGCGTACGTGTTTGACATGCTTTACGCCACTAGCGTGAAAAATAGCTCGCCCGAGATTTCGCCAGCTCCCTTTGACGAGGGGCGCGACGGACTAGTGCTAGGCGAGGGCGCAGGGATACTTTTACTAGAGAGCGAGCAGAGCGCCGTAAAACGCGGAGCTAAAATTTACGCCGAGGTCGTGGGTTTTGGCTCAAACTGCGACGGCTCGCACGTCACGCGCCCGCAAAGCGAGACGATGAAAGGCGCGATGGCTCTAGCTCTAAAAGACGCAAATTTAACGCCTGAAAAGATCGGCTACGTAAACGCTCACGCCACGGCGACTAAGCAAGGCGACATTGCCGAGAGTATCGCTACAAACGAGCTTTTCGGAGATAAAATCGCTATCAGCTCGCTAAAAAGCTATCTCGGTCATACGCTAGGAGCTTGCGGCGGCTTGGAGGCGATATTTAGCGTGATGATGATGCGAGAGAAGAGATTTTTCCCGACGATAAATTTAACCGACGTCGATCCGGAGTGCGCGCCGCTTTTTTATCTGAGCGAGCAAACGGCGATAGATACGGATTTTGTTATGAGCAACAACTTTGCTTTCGGCGGAGTAAATACCTCGCTGATATTTAAAAGAATTTAAAACCAAGCGGCAAAGCGGGTCTAAATATCGACGAAAAAATCAAAGCATAAAGCGGCGCTTTTGCTCGGCAATGCCTTTTAAAGAT
The DNA here is from genome assembly GCF_963517995.1 of uncultured Campylobacter sp. Lineage (GTDB taxonomy): Bacteria > Campylobacterota > Campylobacteria > Campylobacterales > Campylobacteraceae > Campylobacter_A. The sequence goes on along the minus strand of NZ_CAUQHQ010000028.1, from coordinate 17,151 downwards.
AAAGCAAAGCAAGACCGCGAGCGTCGTTTGCTTTTGCGGGGTAAAATTTGGGCTAAAACCGAGCTTTTATGTTTATACTAACGAAAATTACGGTAATATTACGCGCTAATACGGCAAAATAAAGGAGAAAAAATGAAAAAATCATTAGTTTTAGCGAGCGTTTGCGCCTTGGCTTTAAATTTGAGCGCGCGCGACGACGTGCAGCACTTTTCGATCGAGGAGGCGTTAAACTCGCCAAAGGCAAAAGAAGTGCTAAATCCAAACATCAAGCTAAGCTTTGGTTCGGGTACGAAAGGCGGCATCATCAAAAGCGGCCTAATGGCGAACAAAAAAACCAACGCCTTCAATAAAAGCGACAAAGAGGCGTGCGAGTGGGCGTTTTTATCGGCGGTAAAAACCTTCCAAGAGCGCGCGGTGCAAGAGGGCGGCTCGAGAGTGGTAAATTTAACCGGTTACTACAAAAAACAGCCTTTTGACTCCAAAACGCAGTTTCAGTGCGGCGCGGGCGCTTTGATGGCGGGCGTAACGCTAAAAGGCGATATAGCAAAATAGGCGGCAAAAGGAGAAATGAGGCTAAATTTCAAACTCGATTTTTTTGACGCGGTAGTTTTTAACGGCGCGCAGGATGCTAAGCTAGCGGCATACGAGAGGGAGCTTGACGTCTCGCACGTGCCCCCGCTTGAGCGCCGTAGGCTCAGCCGCGCGGCAAAATGCGCCTTTGATCTAACCAAAAACATCGCGCCGCTTGATATGCCTATCGTTTTTAGCTCTTATGAGGGCGAGATAAATCGCTGTTTTGAGCTGCAAAATACGCTAGCTCGCGGCGAACTCATATCGCCGACCTCGTTTTCGCTCTCGGTGCACAACGCCCTTTCCTCGCTTTTAGCGATAAATTTTAAAAATAGTAGCGAAATCTCGGCCGTTTCGGCATACGCGCCGCTAGAGTACGCTTTGGTGCAGGCGCATCTGATGCTAAAAAGCGGAGCCAAAAATGCGCTCGTTTTAGCCTATCACGAGAGCATTTCGCAGGAGTATTTTGATGAGTCTGCGCCCTCTTGTATGGTTTGTTTGCTAGTTAGCGAGGGCGAAAATTTAAGCCTGTCTCAAGGCGAGCTGGACGGCAAGGCGGATGAAAATTTGCTCGTTAAGTTCTTGCAAAATTTCGATCCGAAGCAAAAATGCTCTTGGCAAAGCGCGGATAAAAACTCCGCTTGGCGGTGGGATTATGAGCCCTCGTCGCGGGTTTAGAATTTTTATCGTCGGGGCGAATTTCGCGCTATTTGGACTCATTTGCGCGCTTGGAAATTTGATCTTTATCCCGGTCGCGCTTCTTGGACTTTATAAATTTAAATTTATCCGTTATTTTTGCCGCGATCTGGTGCGTTTGGCTTGGAGATTTTTTATATTTTCTACGCAAATTTGCGGCTATCAGCGCACTAAATTTAACCTTCCTTTGGGGCTTGGCACCGCTTCGCAGATAATCATCGCAAATCACCCGTCGCTTTTAGACGTCGTATTTTTGATAGCGCTCATCCGCCGCGCAAACTGCGTGGTAAAAGGGGGCCTTGGTAAAAATATTTTCTTAGCTCCCGCGATAAAATCCTGCGGCTATATCCTAAACACGGCAAACGAGGAGCTTTTGCAAAAAAGCGCGGATGCTCTAAAAAGCGGCGAGAGCTTGATAATATTTCCAGAAGGCACGCGCACTGCAGGCGAGATCGTCTTTCACAAAGCAGCCGCCTATATCGCGGTAAATGCGGCAAAACAGCTAGTCGCCGTCGCCATCAAAATGGATCCGCCCAGCCTCAAAAAGCACGAGCCTTGGTACAAAACCCCGAGCGTTATGATAAAATACGAGTTCAAAGAGCTTTTTAGGCTAAATTTGGACGGGTTTTGCGCGGATAGGCCAAACCCGGTCAGGGCTAGAGAGCTGCACGCTTTTATTAGCGAAAATTATACGAAGGAGTTTAAACGATGAACGAACTAATAGAAGAGATAAAAGAGCTCATCATAAAGAGCTTAAATTTGGAGGATATGAAACCAAGCGATATCGACGAAAACGCGCCGCTTTTTAACGAAGGGCTAGGTCTTGATAGCGTCGATGCTCTAGAGCTTGGCCTTGCGGTACAAAAAAGCTACGGCCTGGTTTTAGACTCTAAAACCGCAAATTTAAAAGAGATTTTTTACAGCGTAAAAAGCCTCGCGCAATACATCTTTGAAAACAGGAAATAACGATGAAAAAAGAAGAAATTTTTGAGATTTTAAAGTCCGCGCTCGTGCAGCTTTTTGAGATCGACGAGGCTAAAATCACGCCGCAAACGCGCATCTACGAGGATCTTCAGATAGATAGCATCGACGCGATCGATCTAATAGACCACATCAAGCGAAAAACGGGGCACCGATTGATGCCTGAAGATTTTAAAAACGTAAAAACGCTCGAAGACATCGTAAACGCGGTGGCTAAAAAATTTGACGAGCAAGCTTAAAATCGCCCTAAGCGTAGTTAGCGTCCTTTATCCGTTTGCGCTATTTTTCGCGGGCGATTTTGCCTTTTGGGTCGTTTGCGCGCTTGCCGTGCTGTGGATAGCGCGCGGGGCGCTTTCAAGCGGCTTTGAGAGGAGGCTTAGTATCGCGGCGGCCGTTTTTTTCATAGTTTGTGTGATTTTTAGGGGCGGATTTTTAGCGTATCTTTATCCCGTTTTGGTTAGTTTGGCGTTTTTTGCCTTTTTTGCTTTTAGTCTAAAAAACGAGGCCGTCATTACTAAAATCGCAAGGCTAAAAGAGCCTGATTTAGACGAAAAAGGCGTGATCTATACGCGAAATTTGACTAAAATTTGGTGCGTATTTTTTGTTTTTAACGCCGCCATATCGCTTGCGCTAGCCTTGATGGAAGATAAATTTTACTGGAGCGTTTATAGCGGCGCGGCGTCTTACGCGCTGATGGGGGCGCTGTTTTTCGGGGAAATTTTATTTAGAAAGAGATTTATAAAGAGCGATGAGCTTTGAAGAAAATTTAAAAAATTTTAGATTTGCGGACGATTCGCGCAACGTCTTTGACGCGTGCCTCGGATTTGCCGCGTTTTTAGAAAAAAACGGCATAAAAGAGCTGCAAATTTATCTTGACGATGCGTTTAAATTTTATGCCGCATTTTTCGGCTCGCTTTTAGCGGACACTACGCCTTACGTGCTGGCAAAGCCGGTTTATGAGGCAAACTTAACTGCCGTAAACGACGAAAATTTTTCAAATTTTCTTTCAAGCAAGCCCGCAAACGGGCTCAAATTTGACCTGCAGGGTAAATTTTACCTACAAACTTCAGGCTCAAGCGGCAAAAGCAAGATGATAGAAAAGTCGCTCGCGCAGATGATAAAAGAGAGCGAGTATTTAGCCTGCGAGCTAAATTTTAGCGCGCGAAATACCTTTTTTTCGAGCGTTTCACACAGACACATGTTCGGACTTACGTTTAAGGTCTTTTTGCCGCTAGTTCTCGGCGCTCGCGTCATCGCAGACGAGCTAAACTACCCCGAGGCGATTTTGGGATTAGAGCTTGCAAATCACGTATTTATCGCTAGTCCCGTACTGCTAGGCGCGCTAGTTCAAAGCCCTGCCGCAAGCGCGCTAAAAGGCCTAAGCGGAATCGTAAGCGCGGGTTCGCCGCTAAAAAAAGAGCTAAGAGATAAGCTAGGCAAAATCTGCGACGCGCGTATCGTCGAAATCTACGGCAGCACGGAAACGGGCATAGTGGCTAGAGACGAGGGGTGCGGGCTTAGGCTATTTGGCGCGGTAAATGCGGGGCTGGACGGTAGGGGCGCGCTAAACGTGAGCTCGCCTTGGTGCGAGTTTTTTCAGACTAACGACGCGGCTAGCATTGGCGATGGCCGCCTCGCGCTACAAGGCAGGATAGACCGCATCGTCAAGCTAAACGACAAGCGCGTAAGCCTAGAGAGTATCGAGGCAAAGCTGCTAGAAAGCGGCCTGCTCGCAGACTGCTATTGCGCGCCGCATCCCAAATTTAGGCGCATCGCCGCGCTTTTAGAGCTTAACTGCGAGGGGCTAAAAAAATTTAGAAAAATCGGCAAAAAAGGCGTTGCAGCCGAGCTAAAAGAGCTTTTAAGGCTCGAGTTTAAAAACAGCGTGCGATACTTTAAAATCGTGGAAAAAATGCCGCGAAATCAGCAGGGTAAATTTGAAAAAAGCGAATTTGAAAATGCGCTATCTGCTAGTCCTAAGCTCGTCTGGAGCGGCGGGCGCGTAAATGAGGCGGGCGAAATTTGCGGCGGTCAAATTTATAAAAGCAGCCAAAATTTAGCGAGTGGATTAAACTGCGGCGCGGTTAATGCAAACGGCGACCGCGCTAAATTTGACGGGGGCGGCGAGCGACTAGAAAACCCAGCGCAAAAATACGAATTTAGCGCCGTCATGCACGCCGGGCTTGAGATTTTCGAGAGCCATTTTCCAAATTTGCCGCTGCTGCCGGGATTTATGCAGCTTGATTACGTCTTTGAGCTAGCTTGCGGCGTCGGTATCGACGTTAGCGGCGCTATCGCTGTGGAAAATCTAAAATTTATGAAGTTTGTAAGACCGGGCGATTTGCTCCTAGTTTGTTTTGAAAAACGCGGCGGCAAGCTTTACTTTGAGCTGTTTTGCAACGGCGAAAAGTGCTCGGTCGGCAGGGCGGCGCTTTGAATAAATTTGCGTTTTTGGTGCCGTTTTACAATCACCCGCAAAATATCAAAGCCCTGATCGTCGCGCTAAAAACATACGAGCTGCCCGTTATCGTCGTGGACGACGGCTCGGACGAGGCTAGCAGGCTAATCTTAGCGGAGCTTGAGCTCACGGAGGGCATTTTGCTGCTCACGCGCGCGCAAAACGGCGGAAAGGGCATCGCGATGAAGGACGGGTTTAAATTTGCCCTAAGTCGCGGCTTTAGCCACGTTTTGCAGATCGACGCCGATTTTCAGCACGACGCTGCGCTCATCGGCGAGTTTTTGAGGCAGAGCCGGGCGCACCCGCAAAGTATCGTCTGCGCAAATCCCATCTACGGCGAGGACGCGCCAAAATCCCGCGTTTACGGCAGAAAAATCACGAATTTTTGGGTCGCGATAAATACGCTAAGCCTTGGCGTCAAAGACGCTATGTGCGGCTTTCGCGTCTATCCTTTAGAGCAGCTTAAAAAAGCGGCGGCAAAAAGCAAGACAAATAGGATGGAATTTGACATCGAGATCCTCGTAAATGCCGTAAGACAGGGCATCGACGTGCGCTGGATCGATACGTGCGTACGCTACGAAAAGGGCGGCGTTTCGCACTTTAAGATGCTGCGCGATAACGCGCTAATAAGCCTCATGCACGCAAAATGCTTCTTTTCTCTGCCTAAATTTGCGCTGGGTAAAATTTGGCGAGCGTGCGGGTTAAATTTGGGCGAAAAAAACGCGGCAAGCACTCAAATTTCCGTAGAACCTCAGGAAAACGCCGAGCAAAATCTCTGGTGGAAAAAGCAGGAAAGAGGAGGGGCGTTTTTTTTAAGACTTAGCCTATTTTTGTCGCAAATTTTACCTGAGTTTGCGCTAAAGCTTATCGTTAAAATCGTAGTTTGGTTTTATTATATATTTTCAAAAAACGAGCGCGAAAATATCGCCGAGTTTAGACGAAATTTAAGCGAATTTGCCGGCTCGCAGACGCTAAAAGGAACGAGCGTTTTTAGCCATTTTGAGGCGTTTGGCGGCGCTATCTGCGATAAATTTAGAGTCTGGAAAGGCAAGATCAAGGATGACGAGCTAGAGATCATAGACCTAGAGCGCATAAAAAGCGAACTAATCGGCGCGCAAAAGGGGCAAATTTTGCTCACGGCGCACCTTGGAAATGTCGAAATTTGCAAGGCTTTGGCTGCGCGGGTCAAGGGTTTTAGGATGGTGATTTTAACCTATGACGAGAACTCGCGCAAATTTAACGAAGTGCTGCGCGAAATCAGCCAAAACGGCGGCAGCGTGCGCATGATGGCGGTAAATAAGCTAGACGTTGCCGCGATGCTGGAGCTAAAAAATATCGTCGAAAGCGGTGAGCATATCGGCATAATGGGCGACAGGACGCCTCTTGGCGGCGATAAGGTCGCGCGCGTGAAATTTCTGGGCAAGGAGGCGAGCTTTAACTACGGTCCGTACCTCATCGCTGGGATTTTAGGCGCAAAGATAAGCTCGCTGTGGTGCCAGAAGATCGGCGGTAAATTTAGGATCGAGCTCGTACCGCTGGCAAGCGCCGTAAAGCTGGGGCGAGATAAGGCCGCCTCAGCGCGCCAGTATCTACAAATTTACGCCCGCGAGCTGGAAAATCGCTGCAAGCAAACGCCTACGCAGTGGTTTAATTTTTTTGATTTTTGGAGATGAGATGATATCAAAATCAGTCGCGCTAAAGGCGCAGTTTTACGACGTGGACAGTATGAACGTCGTGTGGCACGGCAACTACGTAAAGTATTTCGAGACGGCTAGGTGCGCGCTGCTAGAGGAGATAGGCTACGACTACGAGGCGATGAGGGCGGACGGCTACGCCTATCCGATCGTAAAAATCGAAGCAAAATATATTAAGCCCGTGTTTTTCGGCGACGAGATCGAGGTGGAGGCGACGCTAAAGGAGTGCGAGTGCTTTTTAAAGATCGGCTACGTCGTAAAAAGCGCCAAAACAGGCGAGACGCTATGCACGGGCGCGACCTCACAGGCGGCTGTGGATATGCGTGCGATGCAGACGTGCTTTGAGATCCCGCAAGAGTTACAAAATGCAATAAAAAGGTATATAAATGAAAAAAATAGCGATAATTTTTAGTTTGGCGGCGAGCCTGATGGGGCTTGATTTTAACGAGATAAAATCTCAAATCAAAACGCAAAATATCAGCGGCGAGTTTGCTCAGACGAAGTTTTTGAGCGGATTTAACGTGGAGTTTAAAAGCTACGGTAAATTTAAACTCAGCCAAAGCGAGCTGCTCTACGACACACTAAGCCCGATCGCCGTGAGCATCGTCATAAACGAGCGCGGTATCTTTCAAAAAAGTGGCAATCAGCTCATAAAAATCGATCAAAATTTTGATAAAAAGCTCTTTTTATCCATCATAAAGCTCGATAAGGCCGAGCTTGAGAAGGAATTTATCTTTAAAATCTCAGGCGACAAAAACAACTGGAAAATCGAGCTGACGCCTAAAAATCTGCTGCTAAAGCAAATCTTTACGCGAATCTTAGTAGGAGGCGATAAATTCGTCAAAAAGATCGTGCTAAACGAGGTTAGCGGCGATAAAACGGTAAATGATTTTTACAACGTAAAATGAAAAAATCCGCGCGTTTTTTTATCTTTTTAGCGGCGTTTTTAGCCGCGCTCGCCGTTTGTATTTTGAGCGCAAAAAAGATAAACGCGGATATTTTTTCTCTCGTAAATTACGAAAACTCCTCCGAGCAAGCAGCGCTAAAAGCGATGCTTGATAGCGCTTCTAGCGAGTTTTTGCTAGTTTCAAATTCGCCTGAGTTTTTAGAAAAAAGCGAAATTTTAGCCGAGCAAAGCGGAGTTTTTGAGGAGTACCGCGCAAAGCAGGACGTAAATTTAACATCCTATCTAACTCAGCTAAACGCCCTAAAAATCGCGCTTTTAAACGAGCAAACCTATGAGCTTTTAGTAAAAGACAAAAACGAGTTTTTCAAGCAAAGCGCGCAAAATTTATTTAATCAATTCGCCTTTAAGCCGCTTAATGCGAAGGACGATTTTTTCGCCCTAAGCTCGCACATGAGCCTGGATGGCTCAAAAATCAGCCTAAATTTGTCAAATTTGATGCTAGAAGCCGCAAGCGAGGACGGGAAATTTTACCTCGTAAAAGCGCGCCTAAAGTCCGGCTACGATCCGCGAAATTTGATCAAATTTTATGAAAGCGTACGCGAGCTCGCGGCGCAGGACGCAGTGCAGGCTTACGCTAGCTGCGGCGCGCTATACGGAGCCTACGGAAAAGCGGGCGGCGACAAAGAAAGCGCTGTTATGAGCGCGGCTTCGCTTAGTCTTTGCGCGATTTTTTTGCTGCTCGCGTTTAAAAATTTTCGTATTTTTTGCGTCGTTTTCGTCGCGATTTTCGGCTTTGCGTGCGGGCTTGCGGCCTCGCTTTTGATTTACGAGAGCCTTAGCGTCATGGTCGTGGTTATCGGCACGAGTCTCGTTGGACTCATGTTTGATTTTGCGCTACACTGGCTGGGTAAAAATCAAAACGCACCTGTGGCTGCCGCGAGCGTGCGTCCGATGCTTAAAATTTTCTTGCTCGGGCTTTGCATCACGATGAGCGGATACGGCGTTTTTGCCTTTTCGTCGCTTGAGCTACTGCGCCAAACCGCGATATTTTCGCTATTTACCCTGCTTGGGGCGTTTTTATTTACATATTTTTGCTTGCCTTTTATATTTGAGGGCGCGACGTTTTCGCAAAGCGCCGTATTTTCAAGGTTTTTTGATAAATTTACGGGACTTTGCGAGCGTGCGGCGGGAGTGATAAATTTAAAGATTTTACTCGCCGCATTTGTGCTTTGCGCGGGAATTTTGGCATTAAATTTTAAAAGCCTAAGCACGCCCGAGCAGATCAAAGACTACGCAAGCTCGCCCTCCGAGCTACTGGAGCAGTCTAAAAAGATCAGCACGATAACGGGCGCCGCACCGCAAAACTCCGTCATCGTACTAAAGGGCGGAGACGATCTAGTCGGCGATGAGAAGCGGCTGATGCGCGAGCTAAAGCAGGCAAATCTCGTCAAAGATTACGCTTCTATTTCTAAATTTATCCTAAGTCTGGCCGAGCAGGAAACCGTAAAAAATATCTTTAGGCAAGCCGCGCAGGATGAGGAAATATTTAAAATTTTCGCTCAGTTTGGCCTATCCGCCGAGCTAGTAAAACCCGAGCTTGAAAAGATCGCAAACGCTAAAACTATCGGCGCTAGCGAGATTTTAGAATTTGATGCGGCAAAAAATTTGATGCGATTTTTGCCTGATGCTAGCACGAGCGCGATATACGCGGACGGGCTTGAAAGCGGCGCGAAAACGGATGAAATTTTAAAGGCAAACGGCGCATTTAGCGTGGATTTCGTAGGCGCGCTAAATCAAAATTTGACCGAGGCTAAGGCCTGGGCCGCGGTACTAAAGGGCGGTGCGTTTTTGCTTGCGTTTGCGCTTTTGTGGGCGTTTTTCGGGGCGGCGCGCTCGCTTTTGGTTATGAGCGTCATCGCGCTTGGCGTGCTAGTCGTGCTTTGCGGCTTTACGGCGCTCGGCGTTCACGTAAATATTTTTGCGATTTTCGGGCTTATCTTGGCAAGCGCGGTCGGGATCGATTATCTCATCTTTGCGTTAAACGAGGACTTGTCGCGATGGGAGCGCGTATTTGGGATATTTTCCGCGTTTATCACGAGCTTTATCTCGTTTTTTGCGCTTAGTTTTAGCCAGACGCCCGCAGTTAGCGTTTTTGGGCTAGCCGTTAGCCTTTGCACCGCATTTTACGGGCTTGCCGCCTGCACGCTTGCGATGAAAAATTTGGCTTAAATTTAGCAAAAAGAGGTATAATCGCGAGCTTACGCAGCGCGAAATTTGAACTAAACGGGCGCGCTAAATTTAATAAAACGGAAAAAAATGCTAAAAATAAACGGCAAAGACGGGGGCGAGTTTATCGGCAAAACCGTAGCGCAGCTGCTCGCCGCAAAGGGGCTAAAGCCCGAGCGCATAGCAGTCGAGCTAAACGGCGAAATCTTACCCAAAGATAAATTTGATATGGTGCTAAGAGACGGCGACTCGGCCGAGATAGTGCATTTTGTAGGCGGAGGCTGAGATGAAATTTGACGAAAAAGACGACATTTTAGAGCTTGGCGGGCATAAATTTAGCTCGCGCTTTATCCTGGGATCGGGTAAATTTTCACTGCCTCTTTTGGAGGCTGCGGTACATGAGGCGGGCGCACAGATCGTGACACTAGCGCTTCGGCGCGTGAATGAGGGCGGGATCGAAAATATCCTGGACTTTATCCCAAAGGGCGTGACGCTGCTACCAAACACCTCGGGCGCCAGGAACGCCGAAGAGTGCGTGCGTATAGCAAAGCTAGCGCGCGAGGCCGGCTGCGGCGATCTTGTCAAGGTTGAGGTCATCAGAGACAGCAAATACCTGCTGCCCGATAACTACGAGACGATAAAAGCGACCGAAAAGCTCGCAAGCATGGGCTTTGTCGTGATGCCCTATATGTATCCCGACCTAAACGTCGCGCGCGATCTGGCGTCTGCAGGGGCTGCGTGCGTGATGCCGCTGGGCGCTCCGATCGGAACGAACAAAGGCCTTTGTACGCGCGAATTTATCAAAATTTTACTCGCCGAGATAGATCTGCCTGTGATCGTGGATGCGGGTATCGGCAGCCCCGCGCAGGCGTGCGAAGCGATGCAGATGGGTTGCGCGGCCGTGATGGCAAACACCGCTATCGCTACCGCGGGCGACGTAAAAACTATGGCGCAAGCCTTTGCGCTAGCGATTCAGTCGGGCAGGCTGGCGTATCTATCGGGGCTTGGGGGCGTAAGCGATAGCGCTCGGGCATCGAGTCCGCTGACGGGATTTTTGGAGTGAATTTAACTCAATTTTGATTTTTGCCGGAGCTTAACCGGGCAGCTTGCGGCGGCGTTAAATTTCGTAAAATTTAAATTTGATAAATTTGCCGATTTTTAAATTTAGCGCCGTCAAGGTGCTGGTTTCGGTGCGTAAAATTTGCCGCCTTGCGCCCTAAAAACTATCAAATTTAACGCCTAAAATTTAGACGAAAAAACGGAGAAATATTTGAAAAATATAGACGTGATGGAGTATGCGGCGGACGCCCAGCGTATCGACGAAACGCTGATGCGGAGGGTGCTAGCCGCGCGCGAGGGCTACGACTACGAAAAATTTGACGCTCTCAGCGTAAAGCGCGCTCTTGGCGAAGAAAATCTAAGCGTAGAGGGCCTAAAAGCGCTTCTAAGCCCTGCTGCGGGCGCATTTTTAGGCGAGATGGCGGAGGCGGCGCGAGATAGGACGCGCAGGCAGTTTGGCAACTCGGTGCAGTTTTTTACGCCGCTTTATATCTCAAATTTTTGCGATAGCGACTGCGTCTACTGCGGCTTTAGCTCGCGAAACAAGATCTCTCGCGTGCGGCTAAAGGCGGACGAAGCTGCGACGGAGCTAGCAAATATCGCAAAAAGCGGGCTAAAAGACGTGCTGATCCTAACCGGCGAAAGCGCGAAAAAAAGCGACCTGGGCTATATCGGCGAGGTATGCAAAGAGGCGTCTAAGCTTTTTAGCAACGTCGGCGTCGAGATCTATCCGCTAAATGCCGACGAATACGCGTTTTTGCACGGTTGCGGCGCGGACTACGTCGTGGTTTTCCAGGAGACTTACGACCCTACTGCGTATGCGAGATTTCACCTCGGCGGCGTCAAGCGCTCGTTTGCCTACCGCTTCCACGCCCAGGAGCGCGCTCTCATGGGCGGTATGCGCAGCGTCGGGTTTGCCGCGCTTTTGGGGCTTGACGACTTTAGAAAGGACGCGCTAGCCACCGCGTTACACGCGCATCTCATCCAGCAAAAGTACCCGCACGCCGAGATCGCGCTATCTTGCCCGCGTCTGCGCCCCGCGATAAACAAGGCTCACGTCGGCCCGAGGGACGTCGATGAGAGGGCGCTGTTTCAGGTTATCTGCGCGTACCGCCTCTTTTTGCCCTACGCAAACATCACGATCTCCACGCGCGAGTCGGCGCGCTTTAGGGACGGCGTCATCGCAGTCGCCGCGAACAAAATTTCAGCCGGCGTTAGCACGGGCGTGGGGACGCACTCTGACAAGGCCAAAAAAGGCGACGAGCAGTTTGAGATCAGCGACGCGCGAACGGTTGATGAGATACTAGGTTCCGTGCGAGGGCTAAATTTGCAGCCCGTGATGAGCGAGCACATTTACGTTTGAGGTCGGTCGGCGCTGTGTTCGGTTCGGATTTACGCTTGTACTTTTTTGTAAATTTGGCGACGTTTTTGCTTTGATTTGCATTGCGGCTTGAAGCGCTTGGGCGGCTTTTTGGAGGCTTTGCGTTTTCGTCGGGCAAATTTGCGCTTTAAAAGGTTTATAAAATTTGCTTTTTACGGCTTTTTTTGATGCGGTTTTTCGCCAGGCATTAGCAAAAATCGTAAAATTTGATTCTTGGCGACGTTTTGTATTTTTTTGTATTACGCACTTTTATCTAAATTTAAAAATGAGGTTTTATGGATTTTGGTAAATTTGAGCTCGTTTGGGTGACGAACCGCCGCTTGAGCGAGGATTTTTTAGCGGACGTTAGGCGGGTAGCGCAGGGCGGCAAGGCGGATAAAATTTTGCTTAGGGAGAGCGATTTGCCAGAGCACGAATACGAAAATTTAGCCCGCAAAACGCTTGAGATCATCGCTGAGTGCGGCTCTAACGTGCAGCTTGTTTTGCATACTTACGCAAGCGTCGCAAGCAAACTAGGCGCGGGCGAACTGCATCTGCCGTTTGCTAAATTTATGGCATCAGGCGGCAAGCGGGCTGTAAATTTAGCGGATTTAAATTCGGCAAAATCAGGTAGCGTTTGCGCGGTTAAAGACGAAATTAGCGGCACTTATGCGCCAAATTTGACGCAAAATCTCAAAATCGGCGTTTCGGTGCACTCTTTAGAGCAGGCTCTAGCGGCGCAGGAGCTTGGTGCTGATTACGTCGTGGCGGGGCATATTTTTGATACGCCCTCTCACGCGTCAGAGCGGGGCAGAGGGACTAAATTTTTGCGGGAGATTTGCGAGAAATTAAGCATAAAAACCTACGCTATCGGCGGGATAAATTTTGAAAATTTATGTGAGATCAAGGATGTGGGCGCGGCGGGCGCGTATATGATGCGTGGATTTTTAGGCTAAATTTAGGGCGCTTTACCTACGCGCCGGTACCGAAAATCAGATCAAATCCTAGCCGTAGCACAAAAATAAAAATTAGCCTTTGCCGCAAAAGCTCGTAGATTTCGTTATTCTGCGCATCGCCGTTAAACCGCGCTTGTGGCGCGTTTGGCGTTTTAAGCTAAAATACGCGTCGCAGCTCTAAAAAGGCTTGAAAATTGGGTGCGCGAGGGCTTTGCGCGAGCTAAATTTAAAGGAAATAAATGCGAGATAACGGGCTAGAATACGACTTTATCGGCGAGTTTTCAAATGGCGGCCTGGCTGCGATTTGCGGTAAAAGCAAAAAATGGGGGCTGATAAACTCGAGCGGCGAGGAGGTTTTGCCATGCGTTTACGATAACGTTTGGCATTTGCCCGAGTTTTTTACGCTCGAAAAAGACGGAAAGCTCGGCCTAGCAAACGCGCAAGGAAAAATCGTCCTACCCTGCGAATACGGCGATATCGTAGGCGAGGAAGGGGCGAGCTTGGAACCTTTATTTCGCGCAAAAAAGGGCGAAAAATGGGGCGTCGTAGATAAAGACGGAGCCGTTTTGGCGCCTTTTGAATTTGATGAAATTTCCGAGGTCGGGCAGGATTTTATCATCGGCGCAAAAGACGGAAAATGGGGCATAGTAAATAAACGCGGCGAAGCTCCAGGCGGGTTTTGTTATAGCAGCGCGAGCTCGGTTAGTTGCGGGGGTTTATTTAAAGTTTCAAAAGACGGCGAGTTTTTGCTAGTTGATATAAACGGCGAGGAGAAATTGCCCGAGGGCTACTATATCGATTATTTTTGGGACGGTTTTGCCGCCGTGCAAAAAGGAGGATCGGCTAGGCCCGTAATCGGCGGAAAATGGGGCTACGTAAATAGTCGCGGCGAGCTTGTTATCCCATGCAAATACGACGGGGCAGAGTGGTTTTGCGAAGGACTGGCTAAGGTTAAAAAGGACGGACGCGAGCTTTTTATAAACCAAAAAGATGAGGTCGCGTTTTACTGTAAATTTGACGAAACGAGGGATTTTTGTAGAGGATTAGCCGCGGCAAGAGACGGCGAAAAATGGGGTTTTATAGATAAAAACGGAGAAGTTATGATACCTTTTAAATTTGACGAGGTCGGAGAGGTCTGGTACCGGGGTAAATTTTGCCGTGCAAGAATAGGCGAAAAATGGGGTTTTATAGATAAAAACGGAGAAGCAATGATACCTTTTAAATTTGAGGAAGTCGGCATACCGGGTAAAAACGGCTTTACGGTAGTGCGAGGGGGCGAAAAGTACGCAATCGCAGGCAAAGACGGCATAACCGTCCCTTTTGAATACGATTTTCTAGGTGAGTGCGAGGACGGCGTATTTATAGCGCAAAAGGGCGTAAAATACGGGCTAATATCAAGCACGGGCGATATACTCGCTCCGCTAGACTTTGAGGATATAGACATTTTTGAGGATGGGCTGGCTAAGGCTGAGAAGGACGGCAAAGTCGGCTTTTTAGACATAAGCGGACGAGTTGCGATACCGTTTAGATACTGCAGGGCAAGCGCTTTTAAAGGCGGTATCGCTTCTGCTCAAAAAGAGGATAAATGGTATATCGTGGATAAAAACGGCAAAACGGTCGCGCCGAGATAGCGTAGGCGCAAATTTAACCGTTTTACGCCGCGCTTAAAAAGCGGTAAATAAACTAAAACTAAACGCGAAGGAACAAAAATGGACGAAAACAAAAAGATAATCGTCGAAAAAATGATAGCCTACGAAAAAAGGCTGATTAGCCCGGATCATAATTTTAACGAAGATACGCTTTGCGCGTGGATTTTAGAGGCTTGCGAGTTTGCTTTTGATAACTTTAAGGAAAAAGATACTTTTGCTTTCGAGTATATGTATGAGTACAGGGTCGCTACCGTAGGCCTACGGCTGATGATGGGTTTGAAGAAATTTTATCCGCAGTTAAAATCCTCTCAAAAGGTCGTCGATACGATTTTAGCCGTCATAGAAAACGAAAAATACGGCGGCGGACGGCACGACTTTGTCCTGGTGCTATGGGAAAATCCGCGGTTTGCAAGCACGATTATCTGGGGCTTGGTTAGACGCAAGATAGCAGGCTTTGCTCCGCAAATACAAGCCGCTTTGCAGCGATTTACGGATAAAAGAGGACTGCATCTAGATATCAGAAAAGATTGTCAAAAGTATTTAGCTAACGAGCCTAAATACAAGCATTTTTCGGTATTTTTACAAAAGCAAAAATAATCTAGCGCTTTAAGCTTTGGGCAAGGTCGGTCTGCTTTTGTTTTAAGATAAAGCCCTCAACTAGAAAATTTGCAAAGCCGCCTGTTTAGTCTCCCGTATACGCGCCTACTTACGGACTTAGCCGTAAGCGGCTATGCGAGATTTTGCTAGAGCGGGTAAATTTATACGGGCGCTTTTGCGGCTTAAATTTAGGTTTTAAATTTAGGCGAATTTCGCTACTATTTGGGCTAAAATTTGATTTAAAAATGGAGAAAAAGTGAAAAAACTAATTTTCGTAACCGTGCTTTGGGCGTTTAGTTTTAGCCTCATCGGCGAGTTTTTGGCGGGGCGAGTGGACAGCTACTTTGCTGCGTTTTCGCGCGTCGTACTTGCGCTTGGCGTGTTTTTGCCATTTATGATTAAGGATTTTGCCGCGCAAAACCTCGCTCTATACGCCAAAGTAGCCGCGATCGGCGCGGTGCAGATCGGCGCGATGTATATTTTTTACTACAACTCGTTTGCCTACCTTAGCGTCGCCGAGGTTGCGCTCTTTACGATATTTACACCGTTTTACGTGAGCGTGGTTTACGACGTGCTAGCGGGTAGGCTGAGACTACTGTATCTCTTTAGCGTGGGTACGGCGGTTTTGGGCGCGCTCATCATCAAGTACGGCAACGTAAATAGCGGCTTTTGGCATGGATTTTTGCTCGTGCAGGGGGCGAATTTATGCTTTGGCGTCGGACAGAGCGCGTATAAATTTTTGTTAGAAAAGCGTGATTTTAAAGAGCAGCGAGGGGTTTTTGGCTACTTTTTCGTCGGAGCCGCGGCGGTTACGGGCATAGCCTTTGCCATGTTTGGCAATCCTGAAAAGATCAACCTCGACCTCACACAGAGCGCTGTGCTACTGTGGCTAGGCATCGGAGCTAGCGGTCTAGGATACTTTTTATGGAACAAAGGCGCATGCGAGGTAGATAGCGGCACTCTAGCTATCATGAATAACGCCCTCATACCTGCTGCCATCATCGTAAATTTGGTCTTTTGGCACAAAGATGCGGATATACTAAGACTCTGCCTCGGCGGTGCGGTGATTTATATTTCTTTACTGATTCACAACAAAATCATCGAGCATTACGAACGAAGCAGGGCGGCAAAACGGCTCTAAATTCGGCGCTGGATTGCTAAAACGAGTTTTTGGTTTTTGTTTATGAGCGCCGCAAGTTCGTCTTTGCTTTAGCCCAAAAGATTTTGCCGTATGGCAGACTTTGACCGCGTTTTATGGGCGGTAGATACGGCGATAAATTTAATCAAAAATACAAAAATAGGTAAGCAGGGGCGAAAACAAAGGTTGCTAATGCCTTGCTAGAAGGCTAGATAAACAAAAAACTTCAAAAAGATAAACCTTAAGCCCGCTTGCTGCCTTATCATCAGGCGGCGCTTTGCTAGTTTAAGCAAATTTGCCATAGCCTCGGCAATCTTTTTTATGCTTGCCGCCGCATTTTTGCGAAATTTTGCTTTTAATTTTTCGGTATTATTCATTAATCGCAGCCGGCAGAGTAGCGGGGCGAACCAGTCAAATCAAACCTTTCGCCTAAATTTAGACCAAACGTAACTTAGCTGCATTTAACCGCTTCTCCTTGTTTATAGCCGTTCTTTGGGACTGCAAATGCAAGTGGAGCGACACTCTTTAAGATAAAACAATAAAAATAATCCTATTAAATTTAGTTTATTAGCGCAACTCCGCCTACTTGCTGGAGTAAATGGGGGTCTAACTATTGCGCTCGTGCTCTATTTGAGAAGAATATTTTTGTTTTGAGCCTTGATTGGGCGTTATTAAGGCGCTAACTCCGATTACGCGGCTATTTTTGGTGCCGCCGTAGTTAAGTTATAAAATTTGCTTTACATCTCATGCTGATATGTGTTGCGCCGATATGCCGATAGCATGCTAACTAACGTGCTATTTTACGCCATAACCTCGCCCGTACTTTTCATCTCAGGCCCCAGGATCAAATCGGCGCCCGG
>NZ_CAUQHQ010000027.1:0-21455 GCF_963517995.1 uncultured Campylobacter sp. | reverse complement strand
ATGCTAGGCGAAAGGACTTCAACTATGAGAATAAACAGATTATACCCAAAGAAACTAAACCTAGCGCAGAGAAGATTGAAGAAATTACAAAACAAGAAAGCGATAGGTTAAAGCGTAGGTATATGTCGCAGTTTGATTTTGGTATCGACTGGCTTAATGGCTATACCGGTCTTTTAAAAAAATCGCTTCCTAGCACATATCCCCAAATAGAACTAAAAGCGATCCAAAATCTAGCTTTTTTACTATCGCACGGTGGCCTTAGAGTGGGCGGTTTTTATATGCTTGATCTAAGCGATAGCGGAGTGGGAAAAGGTATAAATTTTAGCACTCAAAACAAGTTACTATTTGATCCCATACGTAGATCGGATCGTGAAGCAAGGCAGGAGCAAAAAGACAGAATAAGGCAAATGATTGAAGATAAGGAAATTTCAAAGGCAGATGCAGATAAAAAATATAAACTCATAGGTAGCATTCACGAGAAAAATACTAGCCTAGAGGGGTTATGCCAGTGCTTTGAGACCACAAAAACGCAAATGCTAGAGATGGAAGAACTAGGAAATATCCTAAAAATGGATAAAAACGCAATAATTGACTTTATAGTATCGGCACATGGAAAGGATAGGATAAAGACGCCTAGCCAAAAGATCAATGCTCATGCGGAGCCTTACATAGAACAAGCCAACTTCTTTTTTTATGCCGATACAAACCTTGCCTATTTATCATCCAAACAGCTCATGCACCATTTAGAGGGCGGCTTTTTTAACCGTTGTATTATGGTATATTGCGCCGATGAGCTAGACTATAAGGATACGCAAATAATTCCCATTCCGGCACACAAGGAGAATGAATATATGGAATTATCTAGCGAGATTTACGAATTTGCAAAAGAATTTTCAGGATATGAAATAAATAGGAACTACCTGGCTACGAATGATATTTTGATTAATTTTGTAGAAAGGGTTAGGGCTGCCGAGCAAGAAAGCAATAGGCTATACAAGCAAAGTAATAGCACTGTATATAAGGTTATGAGCCTAGCAAACAGAAGAACAACCTATAATCTAACCTCTATTATTATAATGTTGCACTACTTGCAAGAATTTACCAAATACAGAGCCTGCAAAAAAAGTAATGAAGAGTATAAATTTGAATACTTAGTATCTGATGAGACAGTTAAAAAAGGGATTGAGTTTTTAAGAGGGTATCTTGATTTTAGTCCACTGATCGACAAGATCACAAACACGACTGTATCTGATAAGTTAGAACTAGCGGAGAAAATATTGGATTTTGTAAAAAAACAAAGGTTGCCCATGGGTGCAAGAGAAGTTTATAGAAAATTCAATATGACAAAAAACGAGCTAATAAACCTAACCAAGTCAAAATTAAAAATAGAGAATGGGAATATCATATCTATTATTTAGAATTTGTATGACACTATGACAAAATGACCGCTAAGCCCGTATTCTAGGGGGTTAGCGTGTCATAATTCAGTCTATGACAGCCTATGACAATATGACAGAGACTATAAAATTGTCATAGTGTCATAAGGTGTCATAACATAATTTATGACAATCAAACACCGTATTTTAGGGAGCTAGCGAGTAATTTGTCATATTGTCATAACTTTTTTGGGTTAAGATTTAATCTAAAAAGTTTTTAGAAGTAGAAAAGTCAAAGTATAAATTTTATATGCAGATCGTTTAATTCTTCCGCCGTAACGTGTTTAAGATCGCTAAGACGTATTTCATAGCCTCTTTGATACATCTCTTTCACGTTTTTAAGCTCGACATCGTGCAAAGCGCTATTCTTAGCCATATTTTTGTAAATTCTATAAGCTACAAACATAACGAACAAAAAAACAAATACGCTAGCGTTTTGCGGGAAGTAAAACATCAAATATCCTTTTGTTTATCAAATTCCGTTTTTACGACGTCATAGAAGTTTTTAAATTTGTAGTTTTGTATCCAGCTATCGACCCACTCGGGAACGTTGTCTGATTGTTTCCAATTTGTGACGCTTGTATAATTCATTTTAACCAACCCTGCAAATTCTTTTTTTGACAATCCAACAGAGTTTAAAAGAGCCTCAAAAGCTTCGTAATGCATATCCATAACCCCTTATATAAATGTTTTATGTGTGTATTCTAGCAAATATCAAATAAATTATTTATTAAGATATTGACAAAATAAATTAAAAATGTTACAATTCGGCTAAATAACAAATAATTTATTTGTTTATCACTTTTAAAGGAGCCCAAATGACACTAAGTTTTGACAATGCATTCGACATAGAGAATGAATTGCCCGATGCACTTTGCGCAATAGCATACCTCGTAGAGGCTTTGCCGCATTATCAGAAAGCCGTAGGAATAAACGAGAAAGCGGAGCAGAACGTAAATTATTTTCTATCGACGCTAATAGGCGGAGCTGCAATAGCTACCCAAGGCTACATTGACGAGAAAATGAAAGGAGCAAAGAAATGAAACTCACATTTGAAATAAATGATGAACTAGACCTAGCAAATGAAGTGCCAAGCACGCTAAACAACATCAGCACGTTAGTATTAGCTTTGCCGCATCTTCAAAAGGCTACAAATATGAATAGCGACGTGATGATAAATGCAGGCTATTTTTTAAGCGGCGTTATTGATGATATTGCTGAGGCTGTAAGCCAATATGCAGAAAAAAAGCTAACCGAGAAAAGAGAGGAGATAAAGAAATGATTTTATTTACGCCAAAAGACGACAGCAAAGAGGGCTTTAATAAGCTCCTTGTGGAAAGAGCGGGCGGAGCTGATAACTTAACGCATAAAGCCATTTACGACGCAGCATACGGGCTTTATTGCTCGCTAGCTCACGTAACCGACAAAAAAGAAGCTTTGAGTGTTATGGTGGGAGCTTTGAACGACGAGCTAAAAGAGCTAAGGCTACAGCTCAAAGAAACCAAAGAGGAAAAAAGCGAGTTATTGGAGAAGTATCATAAAGCGTGCGATAAGCTATACGAATTTGAATTACAGAGGATGAGCGAAACCGAGCGCGCCGAGTGCGAGGAAATGGAAAAGCTACTACAAGGAGATTAATGATGAAAAATATGAATGCTTTTTACGAAGCTAGCAGGGTGGCTTTATCAAAGAATAACCCGCAAATTTTTAACCCTAGGCGTATGGACGAAGAGGGGCGGTTAATTATCCGGATAGACGAGAATAAAGTAGAGCGCGAGCTAGCCTCTATTTTTGACGGAGATAGACCCGAATACTTAAAGGAGTTTTGTCTACAGACGTTAGAGTTTGTCGAGGCGCTAGAGGTCAATAAAAGATATTACGATTTTTTTCTAAGCGACAAAGAGGACACGGATGAACTAACCGACGAGGATAGAACATTCATAAGCGAGATGATAGAAACGATCGGTGTAACGCAGGCGAGCCTAAAAAGCTTTTTGGATAAATGGGCAAATCCTTGGGCAAACGTGCCCGACGTTGAGGAGCAGCGCAGGTATTTAGACGAGTTTTTGAAAAAGCAGGCAAATTAAGTTTATCAAAGGGGGCGAATTTGCCCTCTTGAATAAGCCTAATTCTAAACGAACGACCCTACCGGCTTTGTAGATATGGGAAGCGCACTAGGGAAGCGATATTGTCCTAGCTAGGATCAGCCCTTATACAGGGTTTTAAAATAAGAGGTTAGATTAGGGTTTAAAATACCCTAATCTACTTTTCAATACTTAATATAATGCCTATATATAGAGATTTTATTATATTTAGTATTGAAAACTTTACAATAAAAAGCTATAATAGGCTTTATGATAACCGTGCTTTTTACTAATCAGCCCTGCCGGACCTGCGACGAAGTAATACAAGATAAATCTATGCTATGGCTTAACGAAAACGGGAAAAGAGTTATGGGCGTAAATATAAAATTCGTAGCCGCCATCATTAAAGACGGCGAGATCGTGGAATATCCAAATATCAGGAAGCTAGGAGATGAAGACGATTTTTAACTTTTTCAAAAGAAAACCCAAGCCGCAAGAATTTAGCTTGATCGCTAATCAAAACGCATTCGGAGCATTCGGCGGCGATGCATACTCAAGCGACATTTACAGAGGGGCGATCGACGCGATAGCAAGAAACGCTGCAAAACTCAAAGGCTCGCACGTCATCAAAGACGAGCTAAACAAGCAGGCCGTAAGCAACATTAACTACTTACTCCAAATTCAGCCAAACGAATTAATGAACGCTTACGATTTTTTGTATAAGGTGGTAACTCGCCTTTATATTCATAATAACGCCTTTATCTTGATAGACGAGGACGAAACGGGCATCAAAGGCTTTTATCCTATCGATGCGACCAACGCAGCCTTTTTGCAGGACGGACGCGGAGAGCTTTATATTAGGTTTATCGCTAAAGACGGGGAGTTAATCCAAAAATACAAAAATATCATTCACCTAAGACGCCATTTTAACGGCTCTAAATATTTCGGCGACAGCAACGATGCGATCAACAATACCTTAGATCTGGCTCATACTCAAAACGAGGGGCTAAATACCGCCATAAAAGCCGGAGCCAACATCAGAGGCATTATGAAATACGAGCAGGTATTGCCGGATGCCGAAATGACAAAGATGCGTGAGCGTTTTATCAAAGACTTTTTAGGCGTGTCTAATAACGGCGGCGTAGTAATAACAGACGCCAAAAGCTCGTTTCTACCGATCGAGAGCAAGCCCGTAAGCATAGACGATAAACAGCTAGCAGCGATAAAAAATAAAATTTACGACTATTTGGGCATTAGTGAAAATATCGTAAAGAGCAATTACAACGAGAACGAATGGGGAGCTTTTTACGAGAGCGTCATAGAGCCTTTGGCCGTGCAGATGAGCTTAGAATTTACCAGAAAGATTTTTACCCAAAGAGAGATTAAATTTAAAAACTATATTACATTTGAGAGCGGCAGACTTCAATTCTCAAGCAATGCCACTAAAATAAATTTAATTTCCGAGCTTATGCCTTATGGGCTGCTTAGTATAAATCAGGCATTAGAAATTTTAAATCTGCCGGCCGTGCAAGACGGAGACAAAAGACTTCAAACGCTTAACGTAGTAGATGCGGACAAAGCTAATAAATATCAGGTAGGAGAGTAAAAATGAAAGAAATCAGAAGTTGCGAGATCAAGGCGAGCGAGGATATGATACTAACGGGCTTGCCGATAGTTTTTAACCAAACGGCCACCATAAACGATAGCGGACTAAGCTACAACGAGGTTATATTGCCTACCGCGCTTGATGGGTGCGACCTAAGCGACACGAGGCTTTTATACAACCACGATAATTCAAAAGTGCCGCTAGCAAGAACTCCAAAAACGATGAAATTTAATAAAAGCTCGGCAGGGCTTGAAATGATAGCTACTTTACCCGATACGGCAGAAGCCAAATCGATATACGCCGCTGTAAAGCGCGGAGACTTAACGGCAATGAGTTTCGGCTTTAAAGTGAGCGAGGGCGGAGACAGCTATGACAGGGCGAGCAATACCAGAACTATTCATAAGATAGACAAGGTATATGAGGTTAGCGTAACGCCATACCCGGCATACAGCGCGACAAGCGTAGAGGCTAGGAGTAGGATAAACGCTTTTAACGACGACGAGCGGACAAAAAAGCTTATCGAACTAAACAACATAATTTTACACTAAAGGAAAAACGATGAAATTTAAGACCGTGGCGGAAGCCTTTAACCACTATAAAACAAAAACCCTAAAAGAAATCGAAGCTAGAGCGCAGGAGATCAAACAAGAGATCAACACTAACGCCAATATCGATATGAACGAGATAAATATCGAAATCGACGGCCTAAAAGAAGCTAAAGCACATCTAAGCGAAAAGCAGACTAGAAGCAAAGAGGACGGGCTAAAAGAGCTTGACAATATGGGCTTTGAGGTAAGAAGCGCAGAGCCAAAAGACGTATTTGGTACAAGCGAATATAAACAAGCCTTTTTCAAAACCTTACTAAATCAACCGCTAAATGCGACCGAACAAAGAGCTATGAATGCGGCGCAGATGGAGCTAAGAGCGTCCGGCTTCGCAAGCTTAAGCAATGTCGCAGGCGTAATCCCTACATCTACGCTAAACGAAGTAATAAGTAAGGCTAGAACGCAAGGCGGCGTAATCGGGGTTACAAGAGGCTTTGCGATGCCGTCTAATATCGATATACCGGTAGGAACTCCAACCTCTAAAGCCAGCTGGCACACAGAGGGCGCAGACGTGAGCGAGGAAAGACCTGATATTGCAATAGTTAATTTTAAAGCCTACGAGATAATGAAAGTCTTTTCTCTATCGGTAGCCGCCTCAAAAATGAGCGTATCGGCATTTGAGACCTACATCATAGAGGAACTCCAAAGCTCTGTAATGAATTGTATCTCGGATGCGCTTATTAACGGCACGGGAACTAATCAGGGCAAAGGCGTACTAAGCGGTATAACTTGGGTAAAAGATAGCAACCACTTTGAATTCAAAAAAGCCGGACTAACTTATGCCGACGTGGTAAAAGTAGCGGGAGCGTTAAAGCGAGGCTATGCATCAAACGCCAAATGGGCGATGAGCAACGCAACGCTATTTAATCTATTCTACGGACTAACCGACACGAACGGACGCCCGATATTCGTACTTGATCCAAAGAGCGAGAACGTAGGTAAGATATTAGGCTTTGAGGTTATCGTGGATGACTACATGGCAAACGATAACGTAATATTTGGAAACTTTGACTATCTAGGCTATAACCTACCTAGCGGTATAATGCTTGAAAGCTCAACGCAGTCAAGCTTTAAGTCCGGCAAGATAGATTATAGGGCTTTGGCGATAGCCGACTGCAAGCCGATAGTAGACGAAGCCTTTATCAAGCTATCAAGGGCGGCGTGATGATAGAAGTCGCGGAAGCTAGAGAGTGGCTAAGGCTCGACGGCAACGAGAACGACGAAATAATAAAGGGGTTGCTAAATGCAATCCCTGATTATATCGAGGTAAGTACCGGGCTAAGCAAGCAGGCGCAAGAAAAAGAGCCGCTAGCCAAACAGCTAAGTAAATTTATCTTGATACTTTGGTATAACGCCGAGCAAAGCGAGAGCGAGAAGCTAAGCAAGGTTATAGATAATCTCTTAAAAGCGTTATCGCTCAAAGCCGGGTTTAGTAGATGAGAAGCATTGATAATAAATTCTATCAAAGCCAAAATTGGAAAAAGACGCGCAACGCTTATTATATTTCTCAAAACGGAATATGCGAGCGTTGCGGCGGCATAGGTAGAATAGTCCATCACAAAAAGCATCTAAGCAAAACCAATCAGAACGATTTTAATTTAACATTGCATTGGGAGAACCTGGAGCTGCTTTGTCAGGACTGCCACAACAAAGAACACTTTGAGAGAAGCTGCACGGTAGAGGGATTAAAATTTGACGAGAACGGCGATTTAGTTAAGGTCTTTGGATAGATTTTAGCTAAGTAGCCCCCGTCTTAAGTTTAATCTAAGTTTCGGGGAAAATCGGCGGGGGAGTTTCTAAAATCCCTCCAAGACAAAACCACAAGGGGGTTAATATGGCAAAAACAAGAAAAATATCAAGCAATGACGAACTAGACGAGCTTATCAAGCTTGCGCCGCAAAGTAGGCAAAAGGTGGCCAAAGATTTGGTAATCGAGTTAAAATTTATGAATAAAACCATGCAAAGACTTAAAGAAGTAGTAGAAAAAGGCGAAATTTTAGAGGAATTTAACCAGGGCAAACAAAGCTTTATTAGAGAGAATTCCGCGCTAAAAAGCTACAACACGACTATTCAGCGGTATTCGCTAGTGTATAGGCAGCTTATGGAGCTGATAGATAAAAATCCGTCTCCAGCCGACGATAGCGAGCTGATAAATTTCATCTCGAGCAAATAATGAACTTCATAAAAGAGTATTATCGCAAAATCAAAACGGGCGAAATATTAGTCAGCAAAAGAGTAGAAAAAATTTACGACAAGCTAATAAACGACATGAAAGAAAAAAATAACCCGTATAAATTCGACGAGAAAAAAGCTTTAAGGCCTATCGAGTTTATAGAGAAATTTTGCAAACACTCAAAAGGAGAATGGGCCGGCAGTCCGCTAAAGCTCGATCTATTTCAAAAAGCTTTTATATCTGCGCTATTCGGCTTTGTAGATAAAAAGACGGGGCTAAGAAAATACAAAGAGGCCTTTTTTATGGTGGCTAGAAAAAACGGTAAAAGCTCGCTATTAGCAGGCCTTAGCCTTTATATGCTGATCGCCGACGGCGAAGCGGGCGCAGAGGTTTATTCGGTAGCTACCAAAAAAGAGCAAGCCAAGATCGTATTTGACGAAACTCTAAATATGGTAAAGCAAAGCCCGCAACTTAGTAAATTTCTAAAAAAGAGAAAGAGCGATTTATATTTTTCTCTTAATATGTCCAAGATGATGCCGCTAGGTAAGAATAGCAACACCCTGGACGGGCTAAATTCCCATTTGGTAGTTATCGACGAGCTCCACGGCGTAAAAGACAGAAACCTTTACGAGGTTATGAAGCAAAGCCAATCCGCGCGCCGTGAGCCGTTGGTAATTATGATCACGACGGCCGGCACGGTCAGAGAGTGCATATTCGACGATATTTACGAATATGCTTGTAATATCACAGACGGCATTTTCAAAGACGATAGTTTTTTGCCTATCATCTATGAGCTTGATAGCAAAGACGAATGGAAAGACGAGAAAAAATGGATCAAAGCAAATCCCGGGCTAGGAAGTATTAAAAAATACGCCGACTTGTCAGATAAGGCCAAAAGGGCAGAAAACAGCCCGAAAGATTTAATCGGCATCCTTACTAAAGATTTTAATATCAGAGAGAGCTCGCGCAACGCATGGCTAAGCTTTGACGTTATCAACAATCCAAAAACTTACGACGAGCCTAAATTTAAGAACGTATACGCCATAGGCGGAGCCGATCTATCCATAACGACTGATTTAACCTGCGCTACGCTAGTAACGATAAGTGGCGGCGAAAGGCTAGTTAAGCAGATGTATTGGATACCTAGAGACAACCTAGAGACTAGAATAAAAGAGGATAAAATTCCTTACGATATTTGGCACTCAAACGGGCTTTTAAGGCTTTGCGACGGAAACACTATCGACTATTCGGACGTTACGGCGTGGTATTTAGAACAAGTCAAACAAAACGGAATTATGGTGCTATGGATTTACTATGATAGCTATTCGGCTAGGTATTGGGTGGAGGAAATGCAAACAGAGGGCTTTAAGATGATTAGATGCATTCAGGGAGCCAAAACCCTATCGCTACCCTTGCAAATCCTAGGAGCTGATTTGCAGGCTAAAAGGGTAAATTACAACAACAGCCCGATCCTAAAATGGTGCTTGAGTAATACCGGGGTGGTAGAGGATAGGAACGCAAACATAATCCCCGTAAAGAGCAACAACCCGCGTCAAAGAATAGATGGCACGGCATCGCTACTAAACGCTTACGTCGGGTTGTGCGAACATTTAACAGAATTTGAAAGGCTTTGTGATGATAAAAGATAAAAAGATTAGTATATTAGGTTACGTCTCGACTACAAACGAATACGGCGAGGTTGAAAAACAGCAGCAATACTTGCTAAAAGATGTTTGGGCTTATGTAAGGCAGCTATCGGCGAAAGAGGCTTATGAGCGAGCGCAAATTCAATCTGAGGCCGAGGTTTTATTCACGGTAAATTTCAATGAGGCTTTAAAGGATAAAAGTCTGATTGACTACGAGATCAAATTTAGAGGTAATACCTACCAAATAACCGGCATAGACTATTATGAATTTGGCATGCGAGATATTAAAATTTATGCTAAGCTAAAAGGCAATAATCACAATTAGGTAAGAAATTGGGTAAGAAATATTCCAATTTTAAACCTTAAACTGCTATTTTATCGTATGTAAAGCGGTATAGTTTTAGTCCATTCGGGGCCACCATTTCGCTTCTTTCGGATTCAAATTTTCAAATTTGCTTTATCTTTCGCACCGTAAACCCAAACGCTAAATTTTCGTCAAATTCGTCTGTTAATAGCCAAAAAATATATTTATGTTTTAAATTCGCGCGAGTTTTTGAGAAGTAAAATTTAATAATTAAAGCGCAAAGGCAACCACTCCTTTGCGCAATTTGGGAGAAAAATGAATCAAAACAATGCAAAGACGAGATAAATGCATGTTTCATTCGATGAAATATTAGCGTTAGTTTTCTTAAAGTATAATAAACTATATTGAGAATATTACCGATTTAACAATATTTAAAATTTAATCAATATATTCTACTATATTCAAAATTCAAATTTGACCGCCGTTTAAACCCAAATCAAATAAAACATTAAGTAAAGCTTAAAAACATTTTAGCTAAAATCAAGCCCAATTCTTTCAGCGTAAGAAAGATGTTTCGATAAAAAGGACGTAAAATGAGCAATATCATCGCATACAAACTGGACGGAAACATAGTCGATACCCAGAGTATCAACGGGCGAGAAAACGCCGCAGAACCGATTTATTTCGACAACTCCCCAGACGCGCTAAACGTCATCAGGCACTCCTGTGCGCACCTCATGGCGCAGGCTATCAAGGAGCTTTATCCGCAGGCCAAATTTTTCGTCGGACCAAACGTCGAGGACGGATTTTATTATGATTTTAAGGTCGATGAGGCCAACAGCAAGCTTAGCGACGAAGACCTGGCGGCGATAGAAGCCAAGATGAAAGAGCTAGCCGAAGCAAAGCTTGACATCGTCAAAGCAAGCTCTACAAAAGCCTTTATGAGCTATAAATTTAAAGACGACGAGCTAAAACAAGAGGTGCTAAAGCGCATCCCAGAAGGCGAAGTCAGCAGCTACAAGCAAGGAAATTTCGAGGATTTGTGCCGCGGACCGCACTTGCCAAATACCAAATTTTTAAAATTCTTTAAACTAACGCGTGTAGCCGGCGCGTATCTGGGCGGCGACGAGACGCGCGAGATGATAAACCGCATCTACGGAACCGCATTTGCCGATAAAGAGAGCCTAAAAGAGCACATCCGAATCATCGAAGAGGCTAAAAAACGCGACCACAGGAAGCTTGGCGTGGAGATGAAGCTGTTTACCTTCGACGAAGAGGTTGGCGGCGGCCTACCGATATGGCTACCAAACGGCGGACGTTTGCGCTCCAAACTCGAGCAAATTTTATACAAAGCACACCGCGACCGAGGCTACGAGCCGGTGCGTGGACCAGAGCTACTAAAAGCCGACGTATGGAAAAAGAGCGGCCACTACGCAAACTATAAAGAAAATATGTACTTTACGACAATCGACGAGGCAGAATACGGCATAAAGCCGATGAACTGCGTCGGCCACATCAAGGTATATCAAAGCGACATCCGCTCATACCGCGATTTGCCGCTTAAATTTTTCGAGTACGGCGTCGTGCATCGCCACGAAAAAAGCGGCGTTTTGCACGGACTTTTTAGGGTGCGCGAATTTGCCCAGGACGACTCGCACATCTTTTGTATGCCAAGCCAAATCAAAGAAAATATCCTAGAAATTTTAAAATTTGCCGGCAAAATAATGGAAAATTTCGGCTTTCATTACGAGATGGAGATTTCGACCAAGCCTGCAAAAGCGATCGGCGGGGACGAAATTTGGGAAACGGCGACCAAAGCGCTAAAAGAAGCGCTTGACGAAAACGGCTTTAAATACGGCATCGACGAGGGCGGCGGTGCATTCTACGGCCCAAAAATCGACATCAAAATCACCGACGCGCTAAAACGCAAGTGGCAGTGCGGCACGATCCAGGTCGATTTTAACCTGCCTGAGCGCTTTGATCTGGGCTACATCGACGCAAATAACGAGCGCCGGCAGCCCGTCATGCTGCACCGCGCGCTACTGGGAAGCTTTGAGCGATTTATCGGTATCTTAATCGAGCATACAGGCGGCGAGCTGCCGTTTTTCGTCGCTCCGACGCAAGTAGTCATCGTGCCGATCAGCGACGCGCATCTAGACTACGCTAAATTTGTCGCCAAAGAGCTTCGCAAAATCGGCGTAGATAGCGAAATCGCAAGCAAAAACGAGAGTCTAAACAAACGCATCCGCACCGCAGAAAAACAGCGTGTACCGATGATCGCGGTGCTGGGCGACAACGAAGTGGCAAATAGCGCCATCGCTCTGCGCGACCGCACGACCAGGGAGCAAAAAGATATGAAGCTGGATGAATTCGTCGAGCTGCTAAAATCAAAACTCGCCGAGGTAAGTTTTTGAAACACCAGCGAAAATCCGCTAAATTTGAGCTAGGCGCGGCTTTATGCTAAGCCTGGCTTTTACCAAAATCTGCAAAAATTGTCACAGCGCAATAAATTTCAACGAAAAATACAATAAAAACACAATATTTTTGGATATAATCAACAAATTTCAACTTAAAGGAAACAACTAATTGGCTAAAGAAAACGAAGTATTGCTCAACGAAGATATCAGAGCGAGCGAAGTGAGATGCGTGGGAGACGACGGCACCGCATACGGCGTCATCCCAAGAGTAGAGGCCTTGAAAATCGCCGAGAAAATGGGGCTTGATCTGGTGCTAATCGCGCCTGATGCTAAACCTCCCGTTTGCAAAATAATGGACTACGGCAAATTCCGCTATCAGCAGGAAAAAAAGCAAAAAGAGGCCAAGAAAAAGCAAAAAACGATCGAAGTAAAAGAGATCAAGCTCTCCGTCAAAATCGCTCAAAACGACATCAACTATAAAGTCAAGCATGCGCTTGAATTTCTAGAAGAGGGCAAACACGTCAAATTTCGCGTATTTCTAAAAGGCCGCGAGATGAGCAATCCCGAAGCCGGCGTCGCGATGCTACAAAAAGTCTGGGAGATGGTAAAAGACGTCTCCGACCGCGATAAAGAGCCGCTGCTAGAAGGCCGCTACGTAAATATGCTAGTAACGCCCAAAAGATGAGAAAAATTTGTCTCGTTTGCGCTCTGGCTCTAGCTCTAGCCGGAGCCGAGTGTAGCCCGTATCTAAGACTAGCCGTCATCGGCGGCAAATCAGCGCTAAATCAAATGGAAGACGAAAACATAAAAGCTACCGAAGTAAGCTGCAAAGATGAGGTAATCGCCTACGAATACGTCTTTAAAAACTCGCAAAACATAGACTGGGAAACCATCTCGGACGAATATGAAAAAGAATTTGCGTCTAGCATGAAAGAGCTTTTGACGGAAGAATTCTGCTCTGATAAAAATACCCTTATGCTACTACAAAAAGCAAAAAGTATCGTGATGAATTACCGTTTACCAAGCGGCGCGCTTTTTAGCAAAATAGAGCTAACCGCGAAAGACTGCGAAAAATAGCGCAAAAAATATTAAATTTGCGCCGGCTAAAATCCGTCTTTAGGTCTAAGGCACCTAAAAGACGGATGAGAGCCTCTAAGCGCTAAAGCATCTGCGCCTAACTCCACAAACCTTACGATAAAAAGCAAACCGGCGGTCGGCTAAGTCCGCTAAAATTTAGGCCGCCTCCATGCTTGCGCCGTGTAAAAATTTAGAAATATATAAAGCCGCCGCGCGCTAGCAAAAAATTGCCACACAAGCCGATTTTACGCTAAATCAAGCCAAAATTTGGTTAGTAAAGCCAAAAAACGGCGCCGAAACTATGATAGAAGCAACGCAAAATTGCTCGCCGTAAATACTGCAGAGACTAAAGCTTTATCTTAGGCTGCAACGCGCTAAGCATCAAAGCAAGCAGTTGCAAACGCCGTAACTTTAGACGGCAGCCAAAGGCGCGCTAAATTTGAATAAAATGGCTAAATTTTGCGACAAAATTATAAAATAACGCAAGTGTTAAGCTGGATTTTGATTTTACGAACCGGGCTACCACTTTTTTGCGAGTCGCTCTTAAATTTAACGACTTAGCCGCTCAAATCGTAGGCAAAACGCTACAAGCGCGTAAAAGCTCCAAGCCGCCCGACGATTACGCCAAGTTTATTAAACGCGGCTCGCATTTGCTAAATTTAGCGCGCTTGCAAATACCGCATGGCAAAGATGCAAACGATTACGCATGATTTGCAGGAAGCAAGACGGCGATTTTTTTACTTCATCTACCGCAAAGCTAAATTTCGCCTAAGTTTAGCTAAAATCGCGCTAAAATTTAAATCATAAAGAGAAAAAATGATATACCTTTGCGGCGATACGCACGGGAGCGCGGAGCTTCACAAAATCACGAACAAGGCCTTTTTGAGCCGAAATTTTACGCGCGAGGACTACGTGATCGTGCTTGGGGATTTTGGTCTATTTTTTAGCGATACGCCAAACGAGCGGCTCGTTAGAGAGCGGCTGGGCAGACTGCCGTATACGCTGCTTTTTATCGACGGCAACCACGAAAATTTCGACCTACTCTACGGCCTGCCGACCGAGGAAAAATTCGGCGGCAAAGTAGGCGTCGGAGGGGAGAATTTATTTTGGCTTAGGCGCGGAGAAATTTACGAGATAGACGGACGAAATTTTCTAGCTTTCGGCGGAGCGTTTAGCATCGACAGAGCTTGGCGCAGGCTAAACGTAAGCTACTGGGACGCAGAAATCCCAAGCAAGGACGAGCTAAATTTCGCGCTTAGCAATCTAGCTCGTTTTAAGAGCGCAGGCGGCAAGATAGACGCAGTGCTAAGCCACACGGCGCCTACTTTTTTAATGTCCGCACTTAGTGATCTGTTTTTGGGCGGCGGAGCGATTTACGATCCGACTACGGATATGTTAGAGCGTATTTTTGAGCTTGCAAAGCCCGAGAAATGGTACTTCGGGCACTTTCATGCAGATAGAAAAATCTCCGCTCGCGGCTGCGAGTTTCATCTATGCTACGACGAAATTTTAAAATTTTAGAGTAAATTTTCGCGCCGAGGCTTTGTAAACGAGTGCGATTTTAGCTCGCATAGCGCTAAAATTTATAAATTCGGCGACTAAATTTAGCTTGATTTAACTTCGCCGCACAAGCTTCACAACTCCAAAACCGTCTTAACGCCTAGCCTTTGCGCGTTCTCAAAGTAGCTTTTAGCAGGATCAAGTCCGAAAATGCGCATCAGCTCCTGCCTCGCCCAGAGGATTTCCGGGTCTCTTAGGTCGTTTGTTTGGTAGGCAAGCTCCTCGCCGCGTAAAATTTCAGCGATCTCAAACTGCGCATATCGCGGGCTAAAACCGATGCAGTTAAATTTCAAATTATTTTCTTCTATCAGCTCTTTTAGCTCGCGCGAGGCGGCCTTCATCACGCTTTGCTCGCCCGAGCAGATCTCTATAAATCCCCACTGCAAATACGTCCGCGCGGGGCTAACGTGAAAACTCATCGGAAAATCAAGCTGCGAGGAATCGATCTTTTCGTGCGCGAAAATTTCAAATTCGCCGTAAAAAAACGCGTTGTCAAACATCACGTCCATAGGCAGCCTAGGGCGCGACATCAGCTCGCCCACGCTTGCTTCGCCCTGCGACGCATACGCAAAAAGCTCGACAAAAACGGGTTTTCCCATAAACCCTAGCATCTCGTGGCCTTCCGGCAAAAGGCCGCTTTTTCGCAGTTTATGTCCGTCTAAAATCACCCTGCCAAAGCCGTAGCGGTTGCGGTCAAGCTTAAATCGGAAAAAATCTCCGCTTTTAAATTTGATATTTTTACGGCCCGTTTTCTTAAACTCCTCGATCTTACGCGCGTGATCCGAGTCTAAATCGGCGATAAAGCGCTCTATCTCGCTTCTAAAATCCATCTCCCGTCCGTGTCCGCTCTCCCATACGCTGTCGTAAAACGTAGTCTGCGAGGCAAAGCTAGCGATTCGCAGGCTGTATTTATCGGCGTATAAATAGACTCCAAGTGGCGTGCGCTTTTCAAAATTTGCGGGCGTTAGTTTCGTCTCCTTACCTTTTGCGGTTTTAGGTAGCAGTATCTCGCGCCCCTTAGTCGCCTCGTCGTAGCCGTATTCCGCATAAAGCTCGTCCGTGGAAACCACGTGCTTTTTGATGACGTCGCCCTCAAAATACAGCACGCTAGCGGGTCTAAATTTATCCCCGGCAAACTCTACCCGCTCCCAGCTCTGTTGCACTGCATCAAGCCCGAAATACGCCCTTTGTTCGTTATTTAGTTCAAACATTTTTCCCTTTCGTTTTCGTTTGCGCGCCGCTTGCCGCGTTGCCGCGCTACCAAATTTTGCGGTTTAAATTTAGCTCTTTTACTATCTGCGTAAAGCTTTCTATCTCGCTTTCATAGGCAGTTAGCGTCGCCTCGTCCGTTAGCGATTTACCAAGCTGCGGCTCAAAGTCGTCGCGCCAGGTCTCTACGGCGATGAAGATTTGGCTATCCTTTAAAACGGCGTTTACCGGCGCGTCTAGTCTTAGGCAAAGCTGGGTAAATTTTTCCATTAGTACCGGGCTGAGCGCGTATCTAGCGCCGATCTGGTCGGTCGTATAGACGTCAAAGATCTCCTCGAATCTCACGTCGTCCATATTCGCCTTTTTGCCGTAGATTGCTAAATTTCTTGAGTTTACATGCGAAATTTGAGTTATGGAGCTTAAAGTTTTGTTAAAATCGGCCTTAAAAAGCACGCCTCGAAATAGTACGACCGTCTCGGTGCTATTTTTCTTTTTCACCTTTTTGGCGGAGTAAAAGTCACTAAATTTGACGCTAACGCCATCTATATTGCCCTCCACCAGATCCTCGCTGCTCCACTGGTGCACCGTACAATCATAAATCGTAAAAAACTCGTCAAGCCCCAGCCCGCGGTCTTTATCATAATTTAATCCGTGCTTTTTTACGATCTTTTCTATGATTTGGCGTTTAAAATTAGCCCTAAATTCGCGCCTTTTTGATGCGGTGATAAGCATCGCCGTAAAAGTATAAACGAGCGCGCCTATCGCAGCGCCGAAAATCGCGTCTAAAAGATATGTTATCGCAGCGCCCGCGCAAATGCCCGCGCCAAGGCCGATCAAATTTGCTTTTTTGGTAGCGGCGACCAAAATTACGCGCTCGTTTTCTAGCTCTTTTAGCTCGGACGAAAGCTCGCTCGCGGGCGAGTTTGGGGCGGATTTTTCGCCCAAAGCCGCAAAAAGATTTGAAGCCGCCGGAAGCGCAAAAAGCGCTACAAATGCGCCGACGAAAATAAAGGTAAATAAAGTCTCCGTTTTAACTCCTTTGCGCGTTTGGCCGCTTTTTTACGGCTTGCGACTCGCAAACCAAAGCCGCTAAATACGGCTAAATTTTGCCGCGGCGATTGATTTTAGACAAGGCGACTAAATTTAAATCTAACGTTCGCGCTTAAATTTTACGGCTTTTCGTCTTGCTTTTTATTAAATTTACGCCACTTTTTATCTCGCGTTCTTTAAAATTTGCCGCTTTCTCTTGCGCTTTCGTTTAAATTCGCGCCACCCGTAGTTTAGCGTTTTAGCCGTCTCCGCGCTCATCGAGATTTCACGCCGCTTTTTACCTTGCTTTGAGCGCAAAATTTAACACTCGCCTTTCGTATTTTATCGCCCCGATTTACGCGTAAATTTAGCCGATTCGCGTGCATTTGCTTTGCCTAGCGCTCCTTTCGTTTAAATTTAGCTTCGGTTTTTTCTCTTTGGCGTAAATTTAACCCCGTCCGCAAGCGAGCAAAGCATTTTAAATTTATCTAAACGCCGCTTAAATTTAGCGTTCCGTAAATTTTAGCTTTTAGCAAGAGCGGCTAAATTTAAACAAGCGCAAAAGTGAATTTACAGCCTGTGCCGTTTGCGTATTTTCAGGCTTCATTCGCGATTTTGCGCTTAAATTTCGCTTCTTTAAATTTAGCGCTTACGGATTTTAAGCTCTGGGCAAAACCATCTAAATTTAACCAAAGCCGCGCGAAAGTAAAATTTGCTTTGCGGCGCGATTTTACGCTTAAATTTCGCGCGTTTTTAACTCAAATTCGCCGCCGAGCTTGCCGTTAAAGCGACCTAAATTCGCGGGCTAGTTCTAGGCTCGCTTCGATCTCGGCGCGTTTTGCCATCACGCTTTCGACGTTCGCGCTTAAATTTAGCCCGTTTTTATCGCCGAAGCTTTTAAGCTCGCTCCAAATCTCTTTGATGATTTCGCAGCTTTGCGCTAGATAGTCCTCGCTTGCATTTAGCCTGTTTTCGACGCTTTGCGGCACGCTCACGCCCAGCCACTTTATAAATTCCAGCGTTTTTGGATTGCCCGCGGTCGAAAACGTGAGAAATATCGGCTCGCTAATCTCGGCCGCCGCGCAGTCTTCTAAAAATTTGCGCGCTAAATCCGCGTCAAAAATCGCCTGCGAGACGAAAAATTTAGCTCCGAGGCGGATTTTTTCCAGCATTCGCTGCGGCTCATCGCCCTTTTTACCGTGGCGCTCGGCGATACATACGCCGCCTGAGGCTAAATTTTTAAATTCGCCCGCGATCTCGTAGGCGCGAGTCAAATCCAGCCTTGTTTTTTGCGCGCTAGACGTAGCCCCGACAAGCACGCATAAATCCGCGCTCTGAGCCACCAAAGCCGCGCGAAACTCGTTCTCGTCGTATCCGCCCGCGACTCGGTAAAATACCCCAGGCGTCGCGACTTTTAGGTAGTTTGCATAGTAGCTTTGCGGGCTTAGCGTCCCGCTAAACTCGAAAGTCCTTTGCGAGTCGCTTCTATCGCTTTCGTCTTGCACCTCGTAAAGCACGAGTCCGTCTGCGTTTACGCTCTCTATGCGCGCAGTCCAGCGGTCTGCTATCTCGCGCAGCTTGGCCTCTTCAAATTCGGCCTTGGGCGGCGTCAAAGCGTAAAGCAAAAGATTTTTTTCTTTATTTAAAATTTTTTCTTTTAGCATGAAATTTCCAAATTTAATATGTAGAAAACGCGGCGTTTGCGGCTAAATTTACGCTTACGGCGCGGAAGAAAACTTAGTTTGATTTTAGCCAAAATCCCGCAAATTTTGCTTTGCGACGAGCTTTATTTTACAAAATTTAAGCCTAATTTAACCCGCACCGAGTTTGCGCCGCTTGTAAGATAGCGTCCAAAAAAGGCGTCTAAATTTAAGTTTAGCTAGCGATTTAGTCGAAAAAACCAAGCCTATTTGCGCCAAAAAAAGCAAAATCAACCTAGCGCAAAGCCGCTAAATTTAAACCGCCGCCCGTTTGCTAGATAGCAAAAAGGCGGCGAGATTTAAGCGAAGCTCTAAATTTACGAATTTCGCACGATTTTGACGGCTTGCACGAGATTTTTTAGGCTCGGCTTGACCTCTTCCCATTTGCGGGTTTTTAGGCCGCAGTCGGGGTTGATCCAGAGTTGTTCTTTAGGCAACACTTCTAGTAGCGCTCTGATCTGCGCGACCATCTCGTCGACGCTGGGTACGCGCGGACTGTGGATGTCGTAGATGCCCGGGCCCACTTCTTGTTTGTAGCCGACGGATTTAAAGATTTTTAGCAGTTCGTTACCGCTGCGAGCCGTCTCGATGCTGATAACGTCGGCGTCCATCGCCTCGATGGTCTTGATGATGTCGTTAAACTCCGAGTAGCACATATGAGTGTGGATCTGCGTCTGCGCGCGAGCCGAAGCGACCGAGAGCTTAAAGCAATCGACCGAGAATTTCTCGTATGCGCCGATGTTTTCGTCGCGTAGCGGATAGCCCTCTTTAAACGCGGCTTCGTCTACTTGGATGACTTTTATGCCAGCGTCTTGCAGATCGGCGATCTCGTCGTAGATGCATAGAGCAAGCTGCTTAGCGATATCGGCTCGCGGTTTATCGTCGCGCACGAAGCTCCAGTTTAGGATAGTTACCGGGCCGGTTAGCATGCCTTTCATTATCTTTTTCGTGCGGCTTTGCGCGTAGGATATCCACTCGACCGTCATCGCTTTTGGGCGGCTTACGTCGCCGAAAAGCAAAGGCGGCTTCACGCAGCGGCTGCCGTAGCTTTGCACCCAGCCGTTTTCGCTAAACGCGTAGCCTTTGATCTGCTCGCCGAAATACTCGACCATATCGTTTCTCTCCGGCTCGCCGTGGACTAGCACGTCAAGGCCGACGTCTTCTTGAAATTTGACGCACTCGTCGATGTATTTTTTGATGCCGTCGCTATATTGTTGCTCGCTGATCTCGCCTTTTTTGAAATTTTGGCGCAGAACGCGAAGCTCTACCGTCTGCGGGAAACTACCTATCGTCGTAGTCGGCAAGACGCCGTAGTTTAGGACTTCGTGCTGGATTTTGATGCGGTCTTCAAACTTCTCTTCGCGCTCGAATTTGGTTAAATTCGCGACGCGAGCCTGGACGGCGGCGTCGTGGATGAGAGCAGAATTTGCGCGGGAGTTCGCGCTGGCTTTATTTTCGGTGTAAATTTTAGCTTCGTTTTCGTTTAGAGCCGCGCCGTTTGCGAGCTTTGCGATGATTGCGATTTCGCTTAGCTTTTCAACGGCGAAACTTAGCCAACTCTTGACCTCGGGATTTAGCTTTTCTTCGTATTTTAGGGTAAAAGGCACGTGCAGAAGCGAGCAGCTAGATCCTACGTAAAAGTCCTTGCCGCCTAGTTTTTGCGCTATTTGCTTGACGAAATTTACGCGCTCGTCGATGTTGCTTTTCCACACGTTTCTACCGTTTACGACGCCTGCAAAAAGCTTCACGTTAGAGTTTGCGATAGCAGGCAGCGCCTCGATATTTTTCTCGCCGTATACAAAATCAAGCCCGATGCCGTAAATTTTAGTTTTTAGCGCTTCGTCCACGGCTTTTAGCGCGTGTTCGAAATAGGTCATAAACACGATTTTTACGTTGCTTGCGGCTGCGGTTAGCTTCTCGTAGACGGGCGCGATTTTATCAGTTAGCGCATCGCCCTTGCTAGTTACGAATATCGGCTCGTCTAGCTGGACTATGATTTCGCCATCTAGCTTTGAAATTTGCTCCAAAAGCTTGACGTATTGCGCCGTTAACGCGTCTAAATGGCAAAGCGCGCAGCTGCCGTCGGTGGTCTTTGAAAGCGCTAAAAACGTGATAGGGCCGATTAAATTTATCTTGCCTTTTACGCCGGCGGCCTTTGCTTCTTCGTATTCGTTAATGATTTTCGACGCATCAAGCTTAAAGGTCGTCTGGGCGCTAAGTTCGGGCACGATGTAGTGGTAGTTCGTGTTAAACCACTTAGTCATCTCCATCGCTACGCCTTTTTCGTTGCCGCGAGCGCAGGCGAAATACTGCTCTAATCCGCTTAAATTCGCAAATCTAGGCGGTACTGCGCCAAATGCCACGATGGCGTCTAGCATCAAATCGTAAAACGAAAAATCGTTCACGCTGATAGCCGAGATTTCGGCGTCTTTTTGATATTGCCAGTGCCTATTTTTTAGCGTTTTAGCGACGCTTAGCAAATTC
Source organism: uncultured Campylobacter sp. (assembly GCF_963517995.1). GTDB lineage: Bacteria > Campylobacterota > Campylobacteria > Campylobacterales > Campylobacteraceae > Campylobacter_A. The sequence continues at coordinate 125 of NZ_CAUQHQ010000027.1, read as the reverse complement.
TCCTCGCTAAAACCCTCTTTTTTACTCCAAAGGCCTTCTAGCGCGCGTTTTAGCTCTCTTTTTTCTCCGATTCGCGGGAAGCCCGTAACGTAAGTTTTTATCATTTTGATTCCTTTTTTTAAATT
>NZ_CAUQHQ010000026.1:0-21462 GCF_963517995.1 uncultured Campylobacter sp. | reverse complement strand
GGCCGAGAAAAAGGCAAACGGCGCCAGCAATCCTCTCTATAAAGAGGTTGAAATACTCGTGTTCTACGATCTAACCAAGAAAAAAACGTGTTATCTGCTAGACACTTCAAGGGCGGTCAAGCCTATCGTGCTTCAGAAAAACAAAGAGGCCGAATTCGTCGCTCAGGACAAGCTCGATAACGAAGCGGCGTTTATGAGAAAAGAGTTTAGATACGGCGTGGATACTGAGGATAACGCAGGATACGGCCTATGGCAAATGGCGTATAAAAACGCACCGACAGAATAAGGAGCTGCAATGGGAAACTACGAAAGCTTTGTAAAAGCCCAAGGGCTTGAACTTGAAAGCAAAAAGAAAAAGAGTGACAATAAAAATAAAGATAAAGAAGCCGAAGCAAAAAACACTGAAAACGCAGATGAAAACACGCAAGAAGGCGCAGATGAAAGCGAAACTAACCAGCAGGGCTAAGCAAAGCCTGCAAAACCCAAGCGAGATCACAGATGAAATGGTAGAGCGCGCGGTAAATGATGCTGAGGAGATAAGCAAAGGTAGAGATGTGCCGTATTTTGCAAAGGAAGACTTCGCATATATCAGACTTAAAATTTATCTCAAAGTGCAGCTAAATGCCGAAGATGAGATGATCTTTGAGGCAGCACAAAAGTTTATCAAAAGCTCGCCTTTTGTGGATGATGAGGGCAAACTACACTCAGCTAAATTTTATCAAAGCAAGATGCGAAAGGATGTGCTGTGACAAACTCAATCAGCCAAATAGCAAAGCAGCTCAAAGATAAATTTTCACTCAAAGAGCTACCAAGCTACGAAGCTCTCGAACAAAACGGCGAGTATCTCGTGTTTGAGGGCTTTGAGCGCGTAAATGAATCAACTGACAATGCAATATTTGGCGTCATCATCGCTGCCAATACGCTCAATGCCGACAAAAGCGCGCTACTGCCAAGAGTGGATGAGATGCGCCGTGATCTATTTCGTTTTGGGGCGAGCAATAGCGAATACATCGTATATGGTGCAAAGGCAGCGTTTGTCACAAATGCACTGTATTGCGTGAAATTCAACGTTAAGATAAAAATAGCCGAGTTTATCGATTGACCCTGCTAATCGCCACTTTTCAGGCAAAGAGAACAGCCCGTACGATTTGCCTTCAAAGTGCGATTAGCTTGCTATAAATTTAAACTGGGCTCAAAAACTAAAATTTAAGGAGAACAAAAATGGCACAAGAAAAAATAGCAAGACTAGCCACTGCAACAGTGAGCTTTGTCCCGCAAGGAAAAACAGAGGCGACCGTGCTTGGGTATCAACAAAGTGTGAGCCTAAACCGCACAGTTGAGAAAAAAGAGCTGCTTTCAAACGATGAGAGTTTGGGCGAAAGTGTCATGGAGCTTGAAACCAAAGCTGAATACACGTTTAGCACTGAGATCGGCGACATTAGCATACCAAACCTAGCCCTATGTTTCAAGGGTTTGGTAGAGAGCGAAACATACGCGGCAGGCGGTAAATTCTTTACTGGAAAAACAATCAAGGCAGACACCGAGCAAATCAAGATCGGCGACCCGGTGCTAAAAGACACAAAAATATACATCGCCACCGAAAACATGGCGGCGGGCAGCTTCACAATCGATAAATGTGCCCCGCGCACATATCCGGTGAAATTTAAGAAGATCGTGCCACAAAAGCTATCGAATTCTCTTGGAAAAATCATCGTCGATGGTAAAAACCTTGCAACCGGCAAAGCTCAAATTTTAACGATCCCGCTTGTAAATTTAAGCTTTGAGGGCGATCTGACAGTTAGTGGCAGTGACTTTGCGAAACTATCGCTCAAAGGCAAAATATTGCGCGCTGCGGACGAAGAATTATTTACGTTTATGGATGAGGAGTAGCCATTGTAGCGAACGCGAACAACGTTTGTGATGGCTACGAGTAATGGTAGTTATAACCTGCCAACTGATAAAAATAATACAAGGATAAAACAAAATGAAAACCAAATTTCCATTTGAAATCAACATCGATGAAGCTAAATTTAAGCTTGAATACAGAGAACTTAAAAAGAGCGAGGCTCGCGCTCTAAATGATGAGCTTGGCGGGCTAAAAGACACAGTAGAGACAATCAAAAACCTAGAGCGCGAGATAGCGCTTCTCGAAGAAGCCAAAGAGATCAAAAAAGAGGTCGCTTCATGCCTAGAAGGCAAGGCAAAGGCAAATGCCCTGCAAGATGTGCTTGGCATCATAGATGAAATTTCAACCAAGCAAAAAGAGATCAAGGAAGCAGATAAATTCAAGATCGATGTCGATGAGACTGCAAAGAAGAGATTTGATCTTACGCTTAGCGGTGAAGACGTGGAGGCTTTCAAGGCTGAAATCGAAGAAAAGGGGCTTAACTACATCGATGTGATGCGCGCGATAGATGCAGTGATCGAAAAGGAACGCTCAAAAAAGTAGAGCGCGTCCTTGCTTGCGTGCAATCTCAAATGAGCCCAGATGAATTTGGGCTTGATTTTTATGAGACGCTCATATTGCGGGGGCTAGGTATCGCTCTGGTCGTGAGACAAGGACTAAACGGAGCAGTCTTTGAGTGCGACACACTCGTATTGCGCACCTTTTGCAAACGCTTCAAAATAGATTTTTTATGGATGCTTGAAACTTCAAAAAGGTATGTGGCGATTATGAGCAAGCAAGATTAAATTTTAATTATTAAAAAACCACCTTAACCTCGCCCCTCAGTGAAGGAAAACGCGAACAGCGTTTGAGTAACAAGCCCGCACGATTTCACTTCGGGGCGGGTCAAGGCTAAAAAATACACCTAAGAGGCAATATGTAAGAATAGGAAAAGCGAAAAAATGGCAGACAACGACGTAAAGATAACCATCACCATAAACGGCGAAACGACAGAGCTAAAAGCCGCCAAAGCAGACGTCGAAGATCTGGCCAAAAATGTCAAAAAAGCAGATACCGCTACTGCTGGACTAAAAGACTCATTTGCCGCGCTCGCCTTAAAAATAGGCGGGGTTGCGGCTCTCACGGCTGCGTTCAAAGATCTCGTAAGCACCGGCTTTGAAGCAAACAAAAGCTTTGAAAATCTCCAAATTCAGCTAACTGGTCTCATTGCCGCCAACTCCTCAAACGTAAGTTCTATGGGGCGTGTTTTAGACGCTCATGAAAAATGGAATTTGGGTATGGCTGAAAGTGAAAAAATTCTAAATCAGCTAAACGAAACCAACGCAAAAACAAAATTTACGCTTGAAGAGATCACGGGTGCTTTCAATATGTTTTATGCTACATCTGCCGGGCAAGGTAGCCGTGAAAAAGCGGTGCAAGCGATGGATAGTATCGCACTTGCCGCGCAAGCCGTGGGCAAAAACATCAACGATCTAACCCCTATGATGGATAGCCTAGCTACGGGCACTGTCATAGCCGCTTCCGAAATGGGCTCATTCATGAAAATAGTTGGGCTTACCAACGAAGAACTCAAAAAAGCAAATGAAAACGGGCAGGTGTATGACTATCTTATAGAAAAGCTCGCTAAATTTAAAGAGCTTAGCGGCGAAGCAGGAAATAGCTACGAAGTAGCCCTTGGTGGGGTTAAAAACGAAATCACTGAGATAGCGCGTGAGCTAACTAAGCCAATGTTTGAAACTGTCACCAAAGGCCTTAATGACTTTGGCAAACTTATAAAAGATCATAAAGATGACATCATAGAATTTGGAGAGGATGTTTTTAGGTCGTTTCAACTCATTGGCTCTGGCATCCTCTATATTGGCGTCACAGCTGCAAAGGTGCTCCTAGCTATCCCGACAGCTATTTTAAGCGGTTTCGATACGCTCACTCTCATCATCGAAAACAAGATCAACGCCGTCATCAAAAACGCACAAGAAGCATACAATAGCATAGCTTGGCTTTGGGATGGAGAGACCACATTTGGGCGCGTAAATTTTGCGACCAATATTTCAAGTGGCATTATGGAGGCGTATAAATCCGTAGAAGATACGCAAGAAAGAGCTGCGCAAGCCGCAAAAGATCTATTCAATGAGATCAAAGAAAATACAAGGGCTGCTGCCAAAGAGACTAAAGCTGCCACAAAAGATGTCGGTGAGTCTTTGCAAAGCTTGCCACCAAAGATAGAGCCAGTAGCCAAAGCTGCCAAAAAAGCCTCAAAGGATATGAGCTCATACAACAACGCCTTGCGAGAAATCGCACGCCTTGGTATGAGCGAATATGAGAAAAAACTTGATGACATCGAGCACAAGGAAAAAGAGTGGCTAAAAGTTGGCATTGATAAAAAAACAGCTGCCAAAGCAAAGGCGAAGCTATTTGACATCTTAGAAACTGAGGAAGCAAATAAAGTGCTAAAAGAGCATGCAAGCTTTCTTAAAGAGCGCGAAGAGCTTGAGAAAAAATACTACGAAGCTATCGGCGAATACGAAAAAGCGTGGGCGATCGAAAGCAAAAAATATAAAGAAGAAATCAAAAAATTAGAGCTCACGGAAGAGGACGCGAAAAAATACCTCGAAATTCAAAAGAAAAAATACTTCGAGCCTTTGACAAAGACGGCAAAAACAGCTTTTTCTGACATCAAAAACAGCTGGGCTGATACAGTATCGACGATGTCAAAGACTGTCGAGGATGGTTTCTTTGACTTTTTCATTGGAAAGACAAAGTCGCTTAAAAAAGCTCTCAAAGACATCGGCACAAACCTTATGCGTGATCTCATCAGCCCTTACGCACGCACGCTAGCACAAGGGCTAGCTGGTGGCTTTGGCTCATTTTTGGGTGGTGGCTCAAATTTAGCACAGCTTGCCGCTGATCTTGGACTGAAAAAAAATGATAGCGGTGGCTTTTCAGGTCAAGTAGGCGGCACTGATGTGGAGCTTTCAAGCACAGGGCAAATTTTGCGCGGTGCTTCTGCTCTGGATAAAGGTACGACAAATTTACTCTCATCCATTTCAAACCTCAAAACAGCTTATGACACCTTTACCAAAGGCTTTGGCTCGCCGTTTTCAAGCATAGGCGGCTATCTGATGAACAACGGTTGGACAAGCTCAGGGGCGTTTTTCAATGGCATGGGTGGAGGCGTGAATTCACTCTTTGGCACAAACTCGATGCTTGGCGGCACAGCTGGACGCGGTGCAGCACAAGCGGCACTCAGTGGCTATGGCAGTCCATATTACAGCGCAGGTGCTGCTACTGGTGGTGCGCTTGTTGGCGGGGCTGTGGGATATGGTATCGGAAGTGGGCTAGATAAGATGTTTGGAGCAAACACCTATGCTCCTCAAACTGGCATGGTAGCTGGAGCTGCTGTGGGTGGATACGCTGCACTTGCTGGATCGCTTTCAGCTGTGCCAGTATGGGGCTGGATAGCGGCTGCTGTCGTGCTTGCCATAGGCGGCATGATAGGAAAAAGCAAGATCACTGACTGGGGCTATCAGGTAGGCGAAAATTTAAATCTTGGCTTGATGAAAGGGCTTGATAGCAAAGACGTCAATAACTGGAAAGAAAAGACTAAAAAAAGCTGGTTTAGCAAGAGCACATCAAATCAGACATCGCCAATAGATAGTGAAACAGTGAAAATGCTATCTAGCTATGTGCGCACCACTTCTACACTTTTGAGGGAATTTACTGGCGGTGATTTCACCCTACCAGCGCGCACGTATAATAAGCGAACCCTCATAGATGAGGGCTTTGGCGGTGCGCTCATTGCTGGGGTGATGGGGCGAAAATTTGATAAGGCTCTAAGCTTTGGAGGCAACGAAGGGGAGCTTGAAAAAACATACCGCTACTGGATGGAGCAGGCAAAAAAGGACAAAAAAGAGACCTATGAGCTACTTGCGGAGTATGTCGGCAAGATAAATTCAAACATCAAAGCTCTAAAACTTGAAAGTCTAAGTAGCGAGCTTGAAAAGATGAAATTTGCCAAAGACGAAGCCATAGATGCACTTAAAACGTTAAATTCTGGTTTAGGTGCGCTTGGCAACGACTTTGACTTCGTCGGTCAAGACATGGCAAAACAGATCGAAAAAGCATATCGTGAGGCTCTTAAAAGCGACTTTTCAAAAGAGAGCGTGGATCGCTATCAGGCACTTACAGAAGCCTACAAACAAGCCAAAAAAGCCCAAGATGACTACACCAAAGCTATTATCAGCTTTTCACAGCAAATCGCTCAAACCCAAAGTAGCTTTTATCAAGCCGTGGGTAGTGATACGACCATCCTTACTTTGCAAAACATCTATACAAAATTTAGAGTTCTTTCGGGCAGTCTTGCTGGCGATCTAGGAAAAGACCGACTAAATGAGGTCTCAAAGCTAGGCAGCACCGCTGATCCGAAGGTGTGGGCGGAGTATTTTTTCAGGATGAGCTACCAGCAGATGCAGGAATTTCTTTCGCAAGGCAACACCGAGCTACGAAAAGAATTCCTAAATTTGATCACCGAACACAAAAATCTCTTGACATCAAATGGCGGTAATGAGGTGTGGCTAAAATCTCTCACTGGTTTGCAAGGAGTGATGAAGCAGATCGAAGCCTTGAAGCTTGCTGAGAAAGCTCAAAGCACGCTTGAAATCCAAAAACAGCAACTTGCAAATCTCAACCTACAAAAGAGTGCGATCGAAAAGCTAGCCAGCATGGCAACCAAGATCCGAGAAAGCGTCATTGACAACACTACCGCTCAGATAAACTATATGCTAGCCCTTCAAAGGGCACGTGCGGCGTATGCAAAAGGCGAATATGACTCTAAAGCATACGACGAGCTAAATTCTGCTATCACAAAACAGCAACAATACCTAAAAGATACGTCTGCAACCTACGCCGATTATCATCACAGCATGCTAAAGATGGCAAATGAGGTCGAGGACGTAGCAAAAGGTGCGTCGCTGCAAGACATATCTGAGCAGATCAAAAGGCTTGATAAGCTTCTAAATAGTGCCAACAATAGCTATGAAAGCCAGCTCGCAGCCCTAAACGAGCAAAGAAAACAGCTAGAAATAGACGCTCAAAATCAGATCAACACGCTTTGGAAACTCCTTGGCGAAGGAAGTCCAATAGCCGCATATCTGCAAGCAGTCAAAGACGCCATACTTTCAGGCAAGCAAGCCCCAGCGTATGGCGGAGGCTCTATCTCAAACATCGCCACTACTGCCACCACAGCAAACGGAGCATTGCTCACAAATCAGCTAGAAAAAGACATCAACAGTATCTACCTTTCAAGCATAGGTAGAAGCGTAGAGCAAGCGGGGCTTGACGCGTGGGTAGCCAAGGCAAGGGCTGAAAATCTCACAAAAGAACAGCTCAAAGCCCAAATCGAGCAAACTGCAAGAAATATCACGGGCTCAGGCAAAAAAGAGGACTGGCTTGAATGGAGCAAGAAAAGAGGCTACAAAGCCTTCGCAGACGGTGGTATCGTCACACGCCCAACCCGTGCCCTCATAGGAGAGGCTGGATATGATGAAGCCGTGATACCGCTAAAAGATGGCAGAGGCGTGAAGGTAGATATGGACGGAGCGATAGGAGCACTTGCAGCTATCACCGAACGTATCGAAAAACTCGTAACAAATATCGAGAGAAATTTAAGGGAGGTAAATATGAGGCAAAGAGAGTCAAGCGACAACGGAGCGCAGCTCGTGAGGGTAATCGCATGACAGTGCTTAGTAAGGTAAATTTTAGCCTGACGCAGACAAACGCGCCAGCAGATAAAGAGAGGCAATACAACAAAGGTATGAATGTGGCTGAGGATGAAGTCATAATCTACAACGAGCAAAAATATAAGGCTGCAAAGGCTATTTCAAGCATGCAAGAAAGTCCAGACAAGGACATCAAGAATTTCACGAACGTGGGTGCAATAAATAAAAATGCGATGATCGATAGCTTCATAAACACGCAGACCACAAAAAAGGACGGCTCGCCGCTAATCTTCAAGATTGACACCCAAAGAAAGCGTATCAATTGTTTGTCGTTTTTCAACATAGACGCAGACACGCTCACGATCAAAAAAGACGGCAAGCAAATCTATCAAGACAAGCTTCTGAAAAAATCGAGCGTGAGCTGGTGGGAATTTTTCTTTGAAAATGGCAAAGAATTCAAAAAAGACACAATCGTAAATGTCCCTATGCTCTTTGGAGAATTTGAGGTGACACTCACGCCAAATAAATTTGGGGCAAATTTAGGGCATCTTAGCATCGGTCAAAAGGTATTCATCGGACACACCGAGCTTGGATGCGAGTTTGGAGCAATAGACTACTCCAAAAAGCAAAAGAACGAATATGGCGACATATCCATACTCAAAGGTAGAGCCGCAAAGTATCTCAATACTGCTGTGGTCGTAGATACCAAGCAAATCGATAGCAAAGATCAGGTTCTCATGGGTATCCTTGGGGAGCTCACGACCTTTATCGGGGATGAAAAAGACCGAGGCATCAAAAGCCTCATACTCTTTGGCTTCATAAAAGACTATTCATTCAAAGTCACGGGAGAGGAGAAAAGCAGCCTAAATTTAAATGTCGAAGGCATTGTTTAAATTTAGGTTTGTGGGCAATAGGTGGGTGTTTAAACACCCTTTAACAACATATTAAAATTTAAAAAGGATAACACATGGCGAAACAAATTTCAAAGATCAAAGAACCACCAACTACGAGTGACCCGCAAAATTTCGATGCAAAAGCGGATGAATTTGTAGCGTGCTTGCCAAAATTCGTGACAGAGGCGAATGAGCTAGCAGTAGAAGCTGAGGGCAACGCAAATGCAGCCCAAAGTTCAAAACAAGCAGCCGCAGCCAGTGCCGAGCAGGCGGGGCAAGCAAGAGACGCAGCCGCCCTGTCAGCTCAAAACCTAGCCACTGCCGTAAATGACGCCATAGAATGCAAGCAATCTGCTGCAAAGAGTGCGAACAATGCAAAGAAAAGTGAAACGGCGGTAACCCAAATGAGCGAAGCCGTCAAGAGCGCAAAAAGCGAGATTGAAAATGAAATCGAGCAAGCAAAAAGCCTCATCAACAGTGGCAATGGTGGCGTGATAGATGATAGCAGGGTTTCGGAGGTTTCGACGTATTCGAGCAAAAAGATCGATAGCGATTTTTCAAAGACAGACCACAACCACGATACGGCCTATTTATCTATCGAGAAATTCAACGAATTTAAGACGAAAATCGTTAAAAAACAAAGTAAGCTCGATTTTATGGTTAATTTCTTGCAAGACGTTACGGCAGACGGCGTAGCCGTAAAAATAGACGATATGAGCGGTTCGGTTTACTCTTTTGTGGAAGGCGGCGGCGATCTTGTTTTGCACGTGGATAACGGAAAATATTTTTATATAGGCGCAATGGGGTCAGGCAGAACCATCATATCGGACGAAATAAAAAATCCAAACCGCAAGAATATATTAAAAAGACATCAAGACCTCGCCCCATACCCAGGCGCCGAAGTTTTATTTTTGTATAAAGTCGGAGATCTGCTTTATTTTAGCAGAGACTCAAGATTTTATGTATACAACACAAAAACCGAGGAGTGGGTCGAAGCAAATAGCAGTATGCAGGGCGGCAGTCTTGATCAAATGCAAAGAATGCATTTTATAGATCCAAAATTCGCCGTCACAAGGCACTCGTCCGGGCTGAAAATCAAAGGAACAAACGCAGGTAATTACATAACCCTTGACTACTCGTATAGTACGGTAGTAATAATGCAGGACTACTTAATCGAAATGAATGATTCGGCAAAAACGGTTAAAGCCTACAAAATCGTAGTCGAGGGCGACAATGCTTCAAAAAGACCTATAGACATATCTCAGGTTCCTTATCATGATTCGTATATTAGTCTCGCTACCATCAGCTCTCACTACTATGACAAAGGGACCAAGTATTATAAGAAAGACGATGATCTATACTATCTAGAGACATTTGAGGATGGCAGCGTACGTGGCTATGCTCTATACAAAAACAAAGAGCGACTACCTATACCAATAATGCCGCAAAGCAATGAAAAACTATTTCTAGCCCAGAGAACTAGATTTTTAATCAATGTTTATATCGGCGCAGACCAAACCTATACGCGCATGTACGATATTACCGGAAAAGGCAAAATCGTAAGGCTCCCAGTGGGCGTACTATGCGCAGAAGAAACCGAGCGAGGCGTACGGATAGCGTACGTGCCGCGATTGCCTGCCAACGGCAAGCCGCGGACTTTTTATGAGGCTATATTGCCGTATGAAATTTTTAGTAACGAGGAGTAGCCGATGAAACCGACTCCAAAACAATGGCTCCAAGTAGCAAAGAACGTAGCAGTAGAGATACCGCTTGAGATTTTGGCCTTTTTCGTCGTGCCGATCGCGCTGCTTTTTGCAAAAGAGAGCGACGATCATCTGCCGCGATGTTTTCGCTGGTTTGAGGATGCGGGCGACTACTACGACGGACAAAGCGCTGCCATAAACGGCGATGGCGGATGGAGACGGGATCACTTCCCTCCGCCTAAGAACCGCACTTATTTCGCCCGCCTTTGCTGGCTTTTAAGAAACCGCATCGGCTATTTTTGCGTGAAATATCTAGGCGTCAAAACAAGCCAAATAGACCCCGCCTCTATCAAAACTAGCGGAGATCCATCCGTCACGTCAAACGGCGGCGCGGTAAGCTCGTGGTGCAAGGTGGAGTGTCGTCTCAAAGACGGCAGGGAGCGTTTTGGCTACTACCGCACGATCCGCTGGTGCAAACGATTTTATATCCGCATTTACGTCGGCTGGAAACTGATGGACATAGCCGGCGCAAATCCTGAAAATTGGCACGAATACACCGAAAACGGCGATAAAAAAGTACTTAAAACCGTTTGGGCGTTTCACCCGATGAGAAAGGTCAAAGAATGAAACCCTCGACAAAGAAATTCGTACTGATCGCGACGGCTATCATTATCTTGGCCGTCACCGCAAAACTATTAAAAGGAGCGTGAAATGTGGTTTTTAAACGTTAAATTTTTGCTTAGCATCGGCGTCGTGATCGTGATAGCTCTCGGCGGCGCAGGGATTGAAATCTGGCGATTAAACGGCGCATTGTCGAGCGCAAAAGCCGAGACACAAGACGCCAAAGATAAGCTGGAAAAAGAGCAGACCAAGCTAGCGCTCAAAGAGGCGGCTTTGCAAGTATCGGCGGCAAATTTGGGCGAGTGCAACTCCAAGATCTCCGCTCAAAACGAGGCCATCGAGAGTATAGCTCTAGATATGAAAAAGATTCGCCAAGGCCAGGCGGGGCTAAGAAAAGAGATACAAGCCAAATACGAGAAGATGGAGCCTCCGCCGAGGGATAGCAGCTGCGAGGAAAACTTAGCCTATTACGAAAGGCTATTTAGGGGGCTAGGAAAATGAAAAACAAAGTAGTCAAATTTGCGGCCGTCTGCGCCGCGGCGATCATGCTTTGCGGTTGCGCTGGTGCGGAGCCTCAGATCATCGCCCGCACCCAGTACCAAGACGTGGCAAAGCCCGTGCGCTGCAACGTAGAGCTACCGCCAAAGCCGAGCTTTGACGAGAGCGATCCATCGACCGCCGGAGCCGTAGCGGCATATCACGAAGAGGTCGAAAGACTGCTTTTGCTGTGCATGGGGGATAAGCCATGAGTGAACTGGTTATCAGAAAGATTATGGGGTTTAGGCTTAGCAAAAAAAGGATACTCGAGATAGTTCTATCGGTCCTGCTCGCCTTGATTTTCGGGGCGGTGATAAGATGAGCTTCATAGACAAAGAATACTGGTACCTGCTTTGGGTATTGCTAGTAGGGCTCATCGGCGGGGCCTTGGGGTTGCTCGACGACGACGGAAAACCAAGAAAACATCGCACAAGATGGGCGTTTCTTGCTGCCACTCTTACCGCGGCGTTTCTTTGCGGTGCAACGTTTTCAATCGTGAAATTTTTTATACACGATATTGAATTTTCCCTAGGCGTCGGGGGCATTGTAGCATTTATGGGCGGAGGTTGGGTGCGTAGAAAAATCGACAAAGCCGCCAACAAAAAGATAGAAAGCCTAGGCACAGATAGCGGTAGCTATACGAAGAGCGAAAGCGAATACGAAGAGGAGCTAAAATGAGGGACGACGAGATACTGGAGAGTATGCAAACAAAGCGCACGCGCTGCATCGTTTATACGAGAGTAATGGGCTATCATCGCCCGGTAGAGAGCTTTAACCTCGGTAAAAAAGGCGAGCACAAAGAGCGCGTCAAATTTAAAGAAAGGACAAAAAAATGAAACTAATCATAAGACGATACAAGAACATATATGACGGCACGCTGGGCAAATTTGAGCTAGTAGGCGTAAATACCGTGCTGATGACGGGCTATACGCTAGAGTCAGCCGGACCCGATACCACCGAGCGAGGCAAGGATAGGCGCATACCTGCGGGACTTTATCAGGTGGCTTGGCACAAGTCGCCAAAATTTAACCGCGTGGTGCCGGTGCTATATAACGAGCAAGTACCGAAAGATCGCTACATAGAGATACATGCGGGCAACTATCCAAAGCATACCGAGGGCTGCATCCTTGTCGGGAAATGGGCGAACAACGAGGGAGTGTTTGAGAGCAAAGCAACGCTAGAGGCATTGCTGAAATTCATTCAGAACAAGGATTTAGAGGTAGAGATTATAAACGAAATAAAGGAGCAACGATGAAAAGAAATAACTCGGGTCTTACCCCCCCCAGAAATTAAAAGCTCCGTTTGCATGGGTAGGCGGTAAATCAAAGCTTGCCGCAAAGATCGCCTCTCTTATGCCGCCGCACGCCAAATATATCGAAGTCTTTGGCGGCGCCTTGTCTGTGTTTTATCAAAAAGCGCCGTCTAAGATCGAAGTCGTAAACGATATAAATGGCGATCTTATTAATCTACACCGCATCATCCAAATAAGGCCGCAAAGCTTATCTTTTTATCTAAACTCTATGCTAAAAAGCCGTGAGATATTTTACGGCATCAAAGACGGCAAGCTAAAGCCTAGAAACAAGATAGAAGCCGCGGCGTTTTACTATTATCTTATTAACATGAGCTTTGGGGCGAAGGGCGCAAATTATGCTATGAGTAAACGTAGGAACTTCGGAAATATCTATAGGGATTTTACGGTATATTCCAAACGCCTAAAGCGCGCCTCTATCGAAAATATGAGCTATGAAAAGCTCATAAAAGAGTACGACGACAAGGATGCTTTGTTTTACATAGATCCGCCCTATGTCGGCACCGAGAGCTACTATAAGACCCCAAAAGGCTTTAGTATGAACGATCATCAAAATTTAGCCGCCATCTTACGAAACATCAAAGGCAAATTCATTCTTAGCTACAACGACTGCGAGATAGTGCGAGAGTTCTATGCGGGATTTAGATTTGAGGAAGCCCAAATAAACTACAGCCTAAACGGAGCGGCAAGAGATAAGGTAAGCGCGGAAGTTATAGTTATGAATTTTTAAAGGCTTTAAAGGGCTTTTAATAGATTTTTAAAAAGCCTATTGAGGCGCATAAATTTACGTTAGAAATCAAAGTGAAAAAACGCGGTTTTTAGCTCACTTTGATTTTAAGCGTAAATTCGCTTTGATTTGAAAAGCGGTTTTACAAAATTCTCCGAATTTTATCGCAATATTTTAAGGGAGATGATAGCTAAAAATGATTTTGGATCGTCTGAATTTAAAAAGGCTCGGCGAGTTTGCCGAGCCTAATGCGTCTAGTTTAGCCTAAATTTCACGCGCCCGTGAAAACTTGACCGGCATAAACTATATAGTATCTTAGCATCACGACGCCGCAGATAACTACAAGAGAGTTTGCTATGATGTAGCCCACTCTATAAGCGTGATTTTTTAGAGCCGTTAGCGCTATGGTAATAGGGGTCAAAAGTCCGATACCGACGACGCCTATCCAAAATATTAACGCGTATTGTCCCGTGCTTAGAGCTTGTTTTGCGGCAACCGCGCTCGCTCCGCCCTCGAAATATAGTCCCAAAAATAAAACCGCGATGAGAGGTATCTCAAAAAGCACGGCTCTTAAGTCCAAGACTAAAAGATACTTCACGTTGTCTTCGTTAAGAAGGTGTTTGAAGCACAAAAGCCCGACCAAGATGTTTGTCGCTACGCCCGAGCTAAAGCCTGAGGTAAGGAACAAGATCGGTAGAATCGGCGTGTTCCAAAGCGGAAGCTTCGTAATCGCGCTAAGCAAAAAGCCCGTATATATACCTACGCCGATCGCAAGGCAAAAAAGCGCCATCTCGACTATCTTTGAAAGCGGCGCAAAGGAGCGAATCAGTCTAGAAATAGGACGTAAAATCGCTAGAATTTTATACTTTTCTATCTCTTCTTCGAAAATAATCACCGCAAAAAGATAAGCCAGCGGCGCATAAAGCAACAGTAGCGCAACGCCGATAGACATAACCGAACCGAAGTTATACTTAATCAAAATCCAGTAAAAACTAAGCGGTTTGCCAAGGTCAAGCACCAAAAGCACAAGGCCCACGGTAATCGTTATAGGAGCCACTAGAGCGCCCGCCTTCACCATCGCGTCCCAGATACTGCCGTCTTGTTTTTTGTGGTAGTTCCACTTAACAAGCAACGCAACCATCATCGCGCCTGCGGACAAACCCGCCAAAAATAGATAAACCGCTATCGGCCACGGCCAGTAAATTTCATTATATTGAGCTACGCTTCCCCACATATTATTCATGGCTTCCTCCTTTGCGGTTAGCTATCATAGCAAGCTTCGGTTTGGTTTTAAGCTCGGCTTTAGGATAGTAGTGAGCTTTGGTATTTAAGATTTTACTTACTTCGCTGTTTGGATCGTTTATATCGCCAAATGCCAAAGCATCGGTCGGACAAACGGTCACGCATGCAGGCTGCTCGCCTACGCTAACTCTAGTTTCAAAACAAAACGTACATTTGCCTATCTCGCCGGTTTTGGGCTCGACGTAGCGAGCGTCGTAAGGACAGGCCAGGATACAGTATTTACAAGATACGCAGGTAGAGTGATCTAGCAGCACTATGCCCTCTGCCGTCTGAAAGCTAGCTCCCGTAGGGCAAACCGCCACGCACGGAGCGTCCTCGCACATCACGCAGCTATGTCTGCTAAAGTCGGTTTTTAAATTTGGAAATTTGCCCTTTATCTGCGAATGGACTTGAAGTCTAAAAACGCCTCTAGGCACTTCGTTTTCGCTCCTGCAAGCCACCGAGCAAGCCTGACAGCCTATGCAGAGGTTTTCGTCATGTATCATTCTATACGCTTTTTTCATATTTTTTCCTTTACGCTTTTATTATCTTGACGCCGACGTTTCGCACCATCGTAGAAGCCACGGGACCGATCACGGTAGGATCTAGCAGCTTGCTTTGATTAGTTCCCGCGCCGTTCGTGCGTTTTAGTCCGGCGCTTTCGTGGCCGAAACCGTGATAGACGAAAAGCGTATCCTCTCTGATGCCTTCAGTCAGCATCACGTTTGCCTTTTCCTTCGCGGTTTTGCTTTGCAAGATTATTTTATCGCCGTCTTTTAGCCCGTATTTTTTCGCGGTATTAGGATGTATCCAGACGGGCGCGCTACTCATCAGGTCGTTTAAAAATTCGACGTTTTGCGTGTGGCCGTTGGTATGTATCGGCGTTTTGCCGCTCATTAGGCAAAGCTCCTCGCCGAAAAATACGTCCATGCCCTCAAAATTTAGACAGCCGTATCCGGGAAACTGCTTTTCGACTTTTTCGCTAAAAAGTTCTATTTTGCCGCTATCGGTTTTAAATTTGACCTGCGACTCCATCAGCCCGTCTTCGCCCACAAACTGCGCCGCGCTAGGAAATTTTTTGGTAAATTCTTTTACGCTATCTTTTTCTCTAAACAAAATCCCCGGCACCTTCCACGTGACGTAGCCGTCTTTAACCAGCTTTGCTAAAAGCTCGGCGTTTCCCTTTACTTGTCGCATTCGCCACTCGTCCATCGTATTTGAAGTATATAGCTCGTCTATTTTCATCCTGCGGGCTAACTCCCTAAAGATATCGTAGCCGTTTTTAGTATCGCCGACGGGATCTACGACCTTATTTCTTATCATATACGCGGGTTTTAGTCCTGATTTATCCTCGATGCCTTCGTCGCGCTCCAGATAGGTGCTCTCAGGCAGTATCACGTCCGCCCATATCGCAAAATCGCTCATATAAATATCCGAGCACACGATAAAATCAAGCTTTTTTAGGCTTTCTATCGTAGTTTGCGTACCTGCGACGTTTATGGGGTGATTAAATCTTATGCTAAACCAGCCTTTTACGGGATAAGGCTTTTCGCCTAGTATAGCTTGCGGAATTTGCATCAAAACGCCGTGACTCCTGCCGACGAATTTATTTACCCCGTCCTCGCCGGCGCCGTCTATCCTAGGAGTTTTTGGTACTTTTATCGCAGCGTCCGGGTTTGTTATCTCGGGGATTAGCTCCTCGCCTGCTAAAGTATTATATAGCTTAGCCTTTTTGCCGCCGAAAATTCCGCCCTTTTTCTCCCAGTTGCCCATCATCGCGTTTGCGGTCATTATGGCTCTAGTGCGGATATATTCGGCTCTAGTAGTAGTCGTGTTGTGGCCGAAGTCGATGATGACTTTAGGTGCGGCTTTCTAGATTTCGCCAGCGATGCGCTCAACCGTTTTTGCAGGTATTCCCGTGATTTTTTCTTGCCACTGCGGAGTTGTGTCTTTGGTCGCTTCTACGACTTTATCAAATCCAATCGTAAATTTCTCTATAAATTCTTTATCGTACGCGTCGTTTTTTATCCAAGTATGAATGAGCGCCAAAACAAAGGCCAGATCGGTTCCCGGTTTTACGGGTAGCCACTCGTCGGCTTTTGAGGCCACGACGCTAAAGCGCGGATCTAAAACTAACAGCTTCGTATCTTCTTTAGCGGCCATCTTAGCCAGTTTTTTAGCGTCGGCGATGACGATACCCTCAAAAAGATTGTGACCGAAATTTACGATATATTTTGCATTACCAAAGTCTCTTTTTAGCTTCGCGTCGCCGTACATATGCGTACAAACCATCTGATACGTCACGGGACAACAGGATAGGTGCGAGAAGCAATTAGGCGAGCCGTATGCGCTGGCAAAGGTCGTCATTAGCTTGTGCGTTTGGCTTGATTTTGCCGTAAATACGAAGCTCTCGGGACCGTATTTTTCCTTGATTTCTAGCATTTTCTTAGCCACAAGATCAAGCGCCTCATCCCAGCTTGCCTCGCGCCATTTGTTTTCGCCGCGCTCGCCTACTCTGATGAGGGGCTTAACAAGACGCTGCGGATCGTAGAGCTGGTTATGCCCGCTGCCGCCTCTAGCGCATACGGAGGTCGCCGTACCGCCCACCTTGCCGTTGCCTTGGATGAAGACGGTTTTGCCGTCTACGACCTTAGCCTCGATAGGACAGCGAGAAGAGCACATCTCGCAAAAGCTAAATACGCTTCTGTCGCCGCCTTCTAGCGCCTTGGCTCCGACTGCGCCCAGGGTGCCCGGCGCATACGTCATCGCAAGCAAGCCCGTGGCGGTGGACGCTTTTAAGAAATTTCGCCTCGAAGTATCCATTTTTTCTCCCTTTTTGAAATAAATTTGATGAAATCTTAAATAATCAATGTAAATTATACGTAAAATTTTTATATCAATATAAATTTTGATTGATAACAAGTATCCGTTTTTTAGGGAAATAATTTAAATTTAACTTCAAATTTGCCAAATTTACAAATATCAAATTTTAACGGATGATGATATTTAAGCCATAATTTGCTTAAATTTATAATTTAAAAATAATTCTTGCGATTTTCGCCAAAAAATTATTTTAATTTTATTTGTATATAATTCGCGTATTTTTTTAAAAAGGCAAAATTAATGAAAAAGCAAATTTACATCATTCACGGCTACGACGCTTCGCCGCAAAGCCACTGGTTTTCTTGGTTTAAAGATAAAATGCGCGGACTTGCCGAGGTGGAAATTTTAAAGATGCCAGACCCGCAAACGCCAAAGCTAAACGAGTGGCTAGAAACGATGAAGCAAAACGTAAATTTAGGCGAAAATTCATTCATCATCGCTCACAGTCTGGGCACGATAACTAGCCTAAATTTCCTCAGCGGTTTTGCAAATTTGCCAAAATTTGGCGGTCTAGTTCTCATATCGCCGTTTGACGAGCCGATTGAGGAATTTGCTATATTAAATGAATTTTGCGAGCCGCAAATCGACTACGAAAAGATAAAATCGGCAGCGAAATTTATAAAAGTAATAGCCGCAAAAGACGACTATATCGTGCCTTGCGAGCTTAGCCTAAAGGTCGCGCGAAATTTAGGCGTAAAGCCGGATATCTTTGAAAATGGCGGGCACTTTTTGGGTGCGGACGGCTTTAGCGAATTTGAGTTTATGCTAAATTTATTTAGGGATGCGTCTTTACCGAAAACGGGCGATCAAAAGTAAAATTATTTAAAAAATGTTACTATAATGCACACTTTGTTTGATTTTGCATTTTTAAGGATAAATTTTGAGAGAATTAAAGTCCATATTTTTTAGTATGACCTCGGCGATTGTTTTACTGATAATCTTTGCGGTCGCTAGCGGCGCGGCGACGATAATAGAAAGCTACTACGATACCAAAAGCGCGTGGGCTGCGGTTTACGGCGCGCACTGGTTTGCTCTAGTGCAGGTGCTTTTGGGCATAAATTTAGCTTACAATCTTTTTAGATACGACCTTTTTAGAAACGAGAAACTACCCGTTTTGATATTTCACGTCAGCTTTTTATTTATGCTTTTAGGCGCTGCTATGACGCGATATATGGGCTTTGAAGGCACGATGCGCATAAGAGAAAACGAAGCCTCAAACGCCGTTTTCGGATCGGCTTCGAGAATAGAAATCGCAGCCGAAAAAGACGGTAAAATTTACTCGGATTCTATCCAAAAATACATCACTTCTTTTGGCTTAAACGGCTTTAATTTACCGCTTAAAATCGAGGACAAGAAGGCGAATTTAAGTTTTGAAGGCTACTACAAAAATGCCGAGACCGAGTACTACGAAGCAGACAAGGGTAAGCCGCTGATTAGGCTAAGCGTCTCGACCTCCGACTCAAAAGAAGAAATCAGCCTACAAGCAGGCGAGACTCGCGAAATAAGCGGCGTTAGCTTTGCATTCGACGCGCAGCCGCTACTTGAAAATTTCGTCAAAATCGAGCTAAAAGAGGGCAAATTTTATCTAACTTCAAACCAAAATATCGGCTACTTCACGATGGCGACGAATGAAAAAGGCGAGTATGCCAAGGATAAAGAGACTGAGTTTTTGCCGATGAGGCTTTATACGGTAGCGGACGTAAATTTCGTCCCAAAATCCCTGCTAACTAAGGCCGCACAGCGTATCGTTAGCAAAAACGGAGATTTCGACGCGCTCGTGGCAAATTTAACCTACGACGGGCAAACCGAGCAACTAACCCTATACGAAAACAGCTACGCGCCGGCAAAAGCGAAAATAAACGGTGTGCTTTTTAACGTTTACTGGGGCGCTAAAATGATCGAACTTCCTTTTTCTATAAAGTTAAACGACTTCGAGCTTAAGCGCTATCCGGGCTCAAATTCGCCGATGAGCTACTCTAGCGACGTTATCGTCGAGGATTCGCGCACCGGCGATTTTCCTTATAAAATTTACATGAACCACGTACTAGACCACGACGGATATAGATTTTTTCAAAGCAGCTACGATATGGACGAGCTTGGCACCGTACTATCGGTAAACCGCGACCCGGGCAAAATCCCGACCTACGTCGGCTACTTTTTATTGGGACTAGGGCTATTTTTAAACGTAATAAATCCTCGCTCGCGCTTTAGAAAACTAGCCAAAATGATAAACGAAGACGCCGTCAAAAAGCTCGCCGCAATCCTTTTAGTAACGAGCTCGGCAGCGTTTTCGCCGACTAAAATTTATGCTATGGATGAGGCTTTAAATATCGACGCAAGTCACGCCAAAGAGCTTTCTACGCTAATAGTTCAAAGCGGCGACGGTAGGATGAAGCCTTTTGATACGGTCGCAAGGGATATCTTAAACAAAATCCACCGTAGCGATACGCTTGAAGGGCTAAACGCCGATCAGGCCGTGCTTTCGATGATGACGAACGGTTTTTACTGGCGCGACAAACCTATAATCTACGTAAACAATAAAGAGATAAAAAAGCTAATCGGCATAGACGAAAAGGACAAATTTGCAAGCTACAACGACTTTTTTGAAAGCGACAAAGACGGTAAAATCGCCTACAAACTCTCCAAATTCGCCGAAGCCGCAAACCGTAAAATGCCGGGCGAGCGAGGCACGTTTGATAAAGATGTACAAAAAATAGACGAGCGACTAAACATCCTTCATATGGTATTTTGGGGTGAAATTTTCGCCGTATTTCCAAAGATAGACGACCCAAATAATACCTGGTACGGCATAGCTTCTGCGATGATGTATCTGCCTAAAAACGAGGGCGAACAAATCGTCAGGATGCTAAAAGATTATTTTACCGGCGTCGCCAACGCTACCGAAAATAACGACTGGCGCAAGGCAAACCAAGCTCTAGCCGAGATAAAAACCTATCAACAAGAACACGGCAAATCCGTCATCCCAAGCCAAAAACGCGTCGAAATGGAGCTATTTTTTAACGAGTATAAAATTTTCGAATCGCTCACGCTCATATATCTTTTGGCCGGATTTGGGCTTTTGTGCTTCATTTTCGTCAAAATGGCGCGCCCTAAACTAAATATTAAGGGGCTATTTAAAATCGTCTACGGCATAAATATTCTAGCCTTTTTACTACATACTTTCGGCATCGGCGTGCGCTGGTACGTCGCCGAGCACGCTCCTTGGAGCAACTCTTACGAATCGATGATTTACATCGCTTGGGCTTTGAGTTTATCCGGTATAGTTTTTTCTCGCCAAAGCCCGGTAGCCATGGCGCTAACGTCGATTTTATCGGGCGTTACGCTATTTGTAGCGCACCTTAGCTGGATGGATCCGCAAATCACTACTCTAGCGCCCGTGCTTCAGAGCTACTGGCTAACCATCCACGTGTCGGTTATCACTGCTAGCTACGGATTTTTAGGACTTTGTTCGTTGCTTGGTATGTTTACGCTCGTGCTTTTTATTCTACAAGCCGATAAAGAAAATAAAGAAATTTCGCGAAACATCCTTGAGGCTACTCGCATAAACGAGATGGCGATGATACTGGGCCTTAGCCTGCTTACGATGGGAAATTTCCTAGGCGGCGTGTGGGCGAACGAGAGCTGGGGTCGCTACTGGGGCTGGGATAGTAAAGAGACCTGGGCGTTAGTTTCTATCCTGATATACGCGGCAGTTTTGCACATTAGATTTATCCCTAAGCTAAATAGCCAATACGTCTTTGCCGTCGCTTCTATGTTTGCTTATTGGTCGATTATAATGACGTATTTTGGCGTAAATTTTTATCTCAGTGGTATGCACTCCTACGCTGCAGGCGAGCCTGTTCCGGTGCCGCCTTTCGTATGGATAGG
>NZ_CAUQHQ010000025.1:0-21518 GCF_963517995.1 uncultured Campylobacter sp. | reverse complement strand
GCCTTTGATATCTTGCGTATCTTTGTGAGTTATCAAAACCGCGCGAGGAACGGTATAAGGCTCGCTAAATTCGTATTTTTTCTTTCGCTCGTCGGTGATGCTTACTTGGTTAAACACCACGTCTGCCTTGCCCGCGTCAAAAGCCGCTAGCATCGCGTCCCACGGAGCTTCGACGAATTCGACTTTAAGCCCTAATTTATCGGCGACGGCTTTTGCGATATCTACGTCGTAGCCGGTTAGTTCGCCCTTTTCGTCGTGGAAAGAATACGGCGAATACGTGCCTTCGGTCGCAACCTTTAAGACGCCTTCTTGGATGGTTTTTGCGTTTGCGTTAGTTAAAAGGGCTAAGCCCGCCAAAGTAAGTAGAGAAGATTTTAGTAAGTTTTTCATTTTTCGTCCTTTTTAAATTTATCGTTAGCTATTCATTTAAAAAGGCTCGCGTATGCGGATTAAGTAAAATTCTTTTTAAATGTTTAGCGACTTGCTAAGCACTTAAAAAGAAATTCGTGCCTAGCGCCCTAGCTTTTCATCTCGCAACAACACATGTCGCACATATCGCTTTTCATGATGCACCTTTCGTTTTAAATTTAAACGACGATTTTATGCAAAAAAAGGTTAAAACAAAATAAAACTCCGCTAAATTTACGACGCGCGACTTTGAGACGGACGCAAGATAGGCGGCTAAAGTCTAATCAATCTGCTAACGGCGGCAAATCCGCCGCGCCGCCTCCAAATTTCAGCTTAAATTTACTCCGAGATATCCCTATCAAAATACTTAATCGAAATCTCTTTTAGCTTGCCTTCTGCTTTTAGTTCGTTTAGAGCCTTGTTTATCGCTTCTAGTAGCTCGGCGTTACCTTTATGTACGATCGCTGCCGTATACATCGGCTCTTCGCCCGCCTTGATTAGCTTTATCGGGGCTTTTGGGTGCTGTTTTTTGTAGTCGTAAAACATCACGGCGTCGTCTATCGTGTCGTCGGCGCGCTTGGTGATTATAAGATTTATCTGGTCGCTTAGGCTATCGGCTACGACGAGTTTTGCACCGTATTTTTCGACGGTAGGGACCCACATACTATTTACCGAGTGCGTGGAGCGCTTGCCTTTTAGATCGGCAAAGCTCTTGATATCGTCGTTGTCCTCGTGCACGATGATCGCCGAGTATGAGGTCATGTAGGACACGGAGTAGTCGTACTTTTTCTTGCGCTCTTCGGTGATGCTTACTTGATTAAACACGGCGTCTGCCTTGCCCGCGTCAAACGCCGCTAACATAGCGTCCCACGAGGCTTCGACGAATTTTGGCTTTAGTCCAAGTTTATCTGCGACGGCTTTTGCTATCTCGACGTCATAGCCCATTAGCTCGTCTTTTTCGTTATGAAACGAAAACGGCGAATACACGCCCTCGGTCGCTATCCTTATGACGCCGTCCTTCTTGATCTGCTCGAGCGAATTCGCGCTCGCTAAATTTAAACAAACGGCAAGCGCCGCGCCTAGTTTTAAAATCTGTTTTAGCTTCATGCTAACTCCTTTTATAAATTTTAATCCTAAATTTAACCGAGCAGCTCGATAAACGCCTCTAAGCGCGTGCGAATTTGCCCGACGTCTTGTTTTGAATAATCGGTCTCCAGCGACATATAGTTTGCTCCCGCTTCGCGGCTGGCTTCTTTGATCTTGTTCGTCTCGATCGCGTAGGTATGGCAGCCGCTTAGCACGACGTCGATGACGCCGTGCGCTTGATACTCATGGATAAATTCTTTGATAATATCCGAGCGTGCGTCGTTTTGATACATCACCGAACAGGGGATTTTGAGATAGCGCTCGGCGATATTTGCGACCAAATCGCCCTGCGTTTCTACGTTATTTTTAAAATTTTTCGTGCCGGTGCAGTTTTCAAAGGCTACCACGTCCGCGCCAAGCTCTTCTATCTGTTTGACGACCTTTTCGTAGATGCCGCCGCTTGGACAGCCGGTGATGATGATGCGCTTTTTGCGTTTAGCGCCGCTCATATCTTTTTCTCGCAGAGCCTTCACATAAGAGCGCAGCATACGGATCTTTTCGCGTTTGTCGTAGATATAGTCGCTCGCAAACAGCACCTGATGCGTCTCGCTACCGCTAATCGGGCTCGGATTTAGCTTGCCAAGCTCCATTAGCTCATTTAGCGCGTCTCGCTCCTCGTTAAAAAGCTCTATCGTCTCTTTTAGCTTTTCGTCCGTTATTTTCGTACCGAAACGCTGTTCCAGATAGCTCTTAAACTCCCGCAGCTCCTGCGTCCAGAGCTCTAGACTGCGCTTATTCGTCATATTGGGTAGCTCTAAAACGCGGACTTCTTTATGCTTTGCCAGCAGCTCGTACATCTTTTTCTTGCCGTCGCAGGTCGTCTCTCCGACGACTACGTCGCTAGCATTCATATAGGGGCATTTTTTCGTAACCGCGTAGCCGTAGCTTGCTTTTATTAGCGGGCAGAGATTGCGCGGAAGCTCGGCGTGAGCGGCGTTTATCGGGCCCTCGTCCGAAGCGCACAGACTAACCGGAACCGCGCCCGCGGCGTAGATTAGCTCCTTTGGCGAATACGTACAAAACGTCCCCACGACGCTCTTTCCTTCGGCTTTTAGATCCTGAAGCGCCATAGAATTTCGCTTTTTAAGCTCCGCAAAATCATACTTCATCTTTTCTCCTTCTTCCCATTATCGCAGCGCCCATCGCGCCGCAATAGATTGCGTTTTCGCAAGTAAAAATTTCAGCCCCCAGATGCTCGCTAAGAAGCCGTTTAAAGAGCGGCACGTTGCTAAGACCGCCGCTTAAAAAGTAAATTTGATTTTCCAGCCGTTTGATGAGAGAGGCGACCTTGTGCGCGGAGGAATCCACGATGGCGTAGGCGATCTCGCTAGTTTCGGCTCCATTTGCGCTTAGCGAGACGATCTCGCTCTCGGCAAAGACCGTACAGGTCGAGCTAATTTTAATCGCTGGATTTTTACGGGCAGTTTTGTAAATTTCGCTAAGCTCAAGCCCCAAGCGACCCGCGCTGATCTCTAAAAATTTACCCGTGCCGGCAGAGCATTTGTCGTTCATGATAAAATCCGCTGGTTTGCCGTTTTCTATCTTGATCGCTTTGGTGTCTTGCCCGCCCACGTCGATGACGGTGCAATCAGGCTCAAACAAAAAGTGCGCCCCAAGCCCATGGCATAAAATCTCGCTCATGCTCAAATTTGCGTACTCTACGCTCACGCGCCCGTAGCCCGTAGCCGTCACGAAGCCATCGCCGTAGCCTTTTTGCTCCAAATTTTGCTTGATCTGGCGCGCAACCTTGACCGCGCTAAAGCCGCTTGGCAGCAAAAATAGCTCGCAAAATTCGCCGCGTTCGTCCATAACGGCGACCTTTGACGAGGTAGAGCCGATGTCGATACCGATAAAATGCATACTCTGATCCGTAGAAAATTTTTCCGACACGCGGAGCTAAATTTGGGCATAAATTTAAACCCGTCAAAAATAAATTTGCAAAAATCGTAAAAAAGTATTTGTGCAAACGTAAATCGCGACCGCGATCTGCTTTGATTGAAATTATAGCCAAAATCGGGCGTAAAAAGCGGCGAAAAATTAAAAAATATTATTTTTCTGGTAAAATTCTAACTCAAAAGGCGCGAAAAGACGATACGCCGAGCAAATCTGAGATAAAGCGTTTCGTTTTACCTTGCGCAAGCTCTCGTAACGCTACGCTCATCGCAAAGACGCAAAAATCAAATACCGCGCTAAGTCAAACACCCTTTTTCTTCTTCCGCCGCGCCGTAGTCTTGCTTTAAGTTTGCCGCCATGCCCGCTTGCACGCACTCTTTGGTGGCGTTTAGGTCGGGATTTTTGCATTTTTTGACCTTTTCTAGCGTATCTGCGGCCAGCAATGGCGAAAGACCCGGCTCGCTAGAAAATAAATTTAGCGCCGCGAGCAGCGCTGGGAATAATCTTTATCGGTATCTTTTTTTAAATTTAACGCGCGATTACGGCAAAAGCGCGGCGGAGCGTTTTTAGGCTTAGACAAGAATTTAGTCGTAGGTAGGAATTTCAAGCAAATACAAAACGCATAAATTTACTAGACTTAAATTAATCGGTAAAGCAAAAGCCGCGAGCCTAACCCCGCGCTTTGGCGATGCAAGCGGCGATAGCCTGCATCAAGGCGCCGCGAAATCCGCCGTTTTCAAGCGCTGCAAGTCCCTCGATCGTGGTTCCCGCCGGCGAGCAGACCTCGTCTTTTAGCGCGGCCGGATGCTTGCCGCTTTGGATCAGGCGCGCCGTTCCTTCCAC
This sequence comes from uncultured Campylobacter sp., assembly GCF_963517995.1. Lineage (GTDB taxonomy): Bacteria > Campylobacterota > Campylobacteria > Campylobacterales > Campylobacteraceae > Campylobacter_A. The sequence continues at coordinate 17,228 of NZ_CAUQHQ010000025.1, read as the reverse complement.
GGCTGCGCAGACAGCGTCGTAGCAAAGCCGCCTAGGCAGTCCGCCCCGCACGCCGGCATCCGCCGCAGCCTCGATAAAGGCGCACGCATACGCCGGCAGGCTGCCTGCGATGCCCGTAAATGCGGCAAACCCGACCTCGTCTATCTCGTAAATTTTACCGATTTTAGCGATTATCTCGCGCACGATCTCTTTCTTGGGCTCGCTAAATCCCGCGTCAAAGCAAAGAGCCGTGGCCGACGCGCCGATGCAAGCGGCGATATTTGGCATCGCGCGAGCGATATAAACGCCCTCGCCGGCGATTTGCCTAGCGCGATTTATGCCAAAACCCGGCGCCAAAAGAAGCAAAATTTTGCCCGCAAGCTCGGGCGCGATCAGGCGCAAGATAGCCTCGTAGCTAGCGGGCTTAGTAGCCAGCACGACCGCATCCGCTTCGCGCGCTAGATCCGCTTCGCTCGCGGCTATTTTTACGCCGAATCTTTGCCGCAAAGCTTCGTTTTTGCTTCTGGCGCAGGCTAGGATTTCAAATTTCGTCTTTTTTTCGCATTCGCGCGGGCTCGTCGTATCGCTCGTTTGCGACAGATTTTCCGCCCCGCGCGCCTCGCTGCCGCCGTCAAATTTTCGCTCGTCCTCAGCCGAGCTTCGCCCCGCGCCGACCTCGTTAGGTTGCGCGCGCCAAAGCGCCTCTATCATCGCGCCGCCCATATTTCCGCCGCCGATGAAGCCGATTTTTACGCTTTTCATTTCGCCGCCTTTCTTAGAGTGCCGATTTTGACCGCTTTGCCCGCGATCGCCTCGCGTACCGCCGCACTATCCGCCCATATCGCCCCCGTAACCTGCCCCGGCGCCAAGGTATAAACGCCGCCCGTTTGCGCCTCGTCGCTAGCCTTAAAGTCGTTACCCGCGACCAGCTCATAAACGCCGTTCGTGTCGTTTTCAAATTTGATCGCCGCTTTTAGCGTCGGCTCCATTTTCTGCTTCGCCGCGCCCGCGTACTGCTCGAGTATGTTTTTGCTAAGCTTGCCGTAGACGTCGCCGTCTTGGCTTAGATATATCCGCACGGCGCGCTTATCCGAGTTTTTGCCGCCCTTTTCGCCCTTGCCTACGCTAACGCTCATCTCATAGGCGGTTTCTCCCGTCGGGAAGTCCTTAAATTTAGCGTCCGGGACGAAAATGCGAACATTATCCGTTACCGTCTTCGTTTCGTGCGTCTGCGGCGTTATGTCCGTTAGCACGATCGTGGATTTAACATCCGCACCTTTGTCCGAAACAAGCGCGGAGATCGGCACCCGCGTAAGTAGCGTCGTCTCGTAGCAGCCGCTAAAAATAAACGCCGCGGCGAGAGCAAATATAAATTTTAGTTTTTTCATCGGTTTCCTTTAAATTTATGCCGATTTTAGCATAAATTTCGCCTTTGCGTGCCTGCACGCCGACTCGCGACGGGTCAAATTTCATCGCCGAAAAAGTCGCCGTCGATGCCATAAATCTAGGTATCTTGCCGCACCGAAAAAATACTAATTCGGCTTAAATTTGGCCCCATTTTAAACGTAAAACGATAAGGCGAGGTATTTTTGTCATAGGCGAGGCGGATAAGCAAGGGCAAAGGAGCGTATATATAATACGTGACTGCAGCCCGCAGTGAAATCCAACGAAGCATATGACAAAAAGACAAGCCGCTAACGCGTTTGATAATTGCCGCGGACGATATATTTGTAAGTCGTAAGCTCCCTCACCCCCATCGGCCCTCTGGCGTGTAACTTTTGCGTGCTGATGCCGATCTCGCCGCCGAATCCAAACTCGCTACCGTCGCTAAAACGCGTTGATGCATTGGCGTAGACGACCGCGCTGCCGACTTCGCTTAAAAACCGCTCGACGTTTGCGTAGTTTTCGCTCAAAATCGCGTCCGAATGCCCGCTAGAATGCGCATTTATAAAGCTAATAGCCTCGCTTACGTCCCGCACGGCGCGCACGGCCAAAACGAGATCCAAAAACTCGGCGCCGAAGTCGCTCTCACTTGCAGTCTTGACGTTTGCCAAACCGTGCAACTCCAACTCGCACGCGCCTAGCAGCTGCTCGCTCACGCGAAACTCGACTTCAGGTATTTCACGCACTAGCTTAGGTAAAATTTCGCCCGCTATGCGCCCGTGCAAAAGCACGCACTCTACGGCATTACAGACGCTTGGGCGCTGGGTTTTGGCGTTTTTGATTATCTTTGCGGCCTGCTTTAAATTCGCGCTCTCGTCGACGAAGATATGACACACCCCAGCGCCCGTCATGATGATCGGCACGGTCGCGTTTTGCGCGATAAAATCTTTTAAATTCTTGCCGCCGCGCGGTATCAAAACGTCGATATATTCGCTCATTTTCGCCATTTGCGCCACGACTTCGCGCTCAGGGCTTTCCACGAGTTGCACCGCGCCCGTCGGTAAGCCAAATTTCGCCCCCGCTTCGTTAAATAAATTTACTAAAAAGATATTCGAATTTAGCGCGCTGGCACTGCCTCGCAGGATCGCGGCGTTACCGCTTTTTAGCGCCAAGGCCGCCGCGTCGATGCTGACGTTTGGGCGGCTCTCGTAGATGATGCCGAGCACCCCCAGCGGCACGCGTACGCGGCTGATTTGCATGCCGTTTGGATGGCTCCAGCCGCCTAAATTTTCGCCTACGACCTCGGCAAAGCCCGCCACCTCGCGCACGCCCTTCGCCATAGCCTCGATGCGGGCGTCTGTTAGTCGCAGGCGGTCTAGCAGCGCCAAGCTAAGGCCCGATTTCTCGCCGTTTGCAAGGTCTTTGGCGTTTGCCGCTTTTATAGCCTTTTTTTGCACTAGCAGCTCGTCCGCTACGGCGTTTAAAATTTCAAATTTAGCCTTGCTACCAAGTCTCAAAAGCTCGCCGCAAGCAGCCTTTGCACTCTTACATATATCTAGAATTTCATTCATTTTCGCTCCTTAATCTATAAAAACCGTACGCAAGCGTCCCGCCCTAGTAAACGCAAAAGTAGCCCGCTAAGCTCGGCACAGCAATTTTTAGCGACACGCCTACCAAATTCGCCTTTAAATTTGACTTGATTATAGCCAAATTCGCCCGAATTTTATGCGAGCGTAAAAATACGCTATAATTGCCAAAATTACGAAAAGGAAGCAAAATGGGCGGGATAAAAGAATTTTTAAAACACGAAGCTAGCGGCGGGATTTTGCTGATGATCGCTACGATCGCGGCGCTACTGTGTCAAAACACGTTTTTGAGCGATTTTTACAACGAATTTTTAAAGACCAAATTTACCGTGAGCTTCGGCGAATACGGGCTAAGCAAGCCCCTGATCTTGTGGGTGAACGACGGGTTGATGGCGGTATTTTTCTTCCTCATCGGACTTGAGCTAAAGCGCGAGGTCTTGGAGGGCGAGCTAAAAAATCCGTCGCAAATCGCGCTACCTGCCATCGGTGCGGCAGGCGGCCTGATAGTGCCCGCGGTTATCTTTTATCTTTTTACGAAACACGACTCCTTCGCGCTTGGCGGCTGGGCGATACCGACGGCGACAGATATCGCGTTTGCTCTGGGGATTTTGAGCCTACTCGGGCCTCGCGTACCGACTAGTTTAAAAATTTTCCTCATGACGCTGGCGATCGTCGATGATCTTTGCGCGATCGTGATTATCGCGCTATTTTACACGAGCGAGCTTAGCGCCCAAATGCTTGCGGTCGCGAGCGTTTGTCTAGCCGCGCTTTTTGCGCTAAACAGACTCGGCGTAAAGAGCAAGGCGGCCTATCTAATCGTAGGCGCGGTGATGTGGGTAGCCGTGCTAAAATCTGGCGTTCACGCCACGCTTGCCGGCGTCGTGGCGGCCTTTTTCATACCGCTTAGTTTTAAAGACGAGCCGGGCAAATCTATGCTAAAAAGCATCGAGCACGACCTACACGGCTGGGTGGCGTTTGGCGTGCTGCCGATATTTGCCTTCGCAAACGCAGGCATCTCGCTGCGAGGCGTCGGGCTGGACGAGATTTTGTCTCCGGTCGCGCTAGGCACGGCGCTGGGGCTTTTCGTCGGCAAGCAAGTCGGAGTATTTGGATTTAGCTTTTTAGCGATCAAATTTAAGCTAGCCAAGCTGCCCGAGGGGTCAAATTTCATCCAACTTTACGGCATCGCCGTGCTTTGCGGCGTAGGATTTACGATGAGCCTTTTTGTTAACAGCTTAGCCTACAACGACACGGACGCCTTTGCCTACACCGACAAGCTTGCTATCTTGCTAGGTTCGGTAGTTTCAGGCGCCGCGGGGTTTATATTACTTAAATTTAGCGCCAAAAACCAAAGCTCGCTAGAAAGATAACCCTGAGCAAGCCGGCTAAATCATCCAGGCCGGCCGCTGCGTAATCTATAAATCAAATCGCAAACCACGCCGGCAAACGCCGCAAAAATCGCGCCGATAACCAGAGCCGCGGCAAGATTATAAGGCGCGCTTTCGTTTGCAAGCGCATAGGCGTCAAACAGCACGTAAGCGCCCAATACGCCGCCCATCCCCTCGGGCGCAAAGAGCAATCCGCTAAGCGCGAGAAAACAAAATCCGCCAAGCAAAACAAAGCTTGCCGTAAGTTTGATTAAATTTACCCGCCTAAAGTCCTCTTTGCCGTAGTTTAGGCAAAAAACGGCCGCGAAAAAACACAGCCAAAAACACGCGGCGCAGGCGTAAAAGGCTACGACTTCGATTTTTAATCCGTTTTTAGCCAAATCATCTAAAAACGGCGCGAAAATCCGCACGGCGCGGATAAAGTCCGTCCAAAAATTCGACCGCAAAATCTCATCCGAGCTCAAATTTAGCGCCCAAACTCCAAGCGCGGCAAAAACTATAACGCCCAGCGCAAACGGCGTAGCGCACGCTAAAACCGCCCGAGAAAACAGGCTTTTGCGGGGCTCGCCTGTAGTAACCTGAACGAACTCATATCTAGTTTTATCCATCTTTTTCCTTTAAATTTGTGCGTATTTTAAAGCGTGCTTAAAAATACCGACTTAAAACCGTCAAATTTGACGGTCGGCGAAGTTCGTCCGCGAGACTTAGATAAATTTTAATCCATTGCTTTTTAGATAAAAATTCCGCCCCGCTAGGCTAGCGGCTGCTTTTGAGATCCAAAAGTCCGCCTTTACGCCGCCGTTATCGTTTGCTACTTTCGCCTTTTTAGCAAGCTTTTTTATACTCGCGACTAGCTGCGTATATATGCGCGACATCTCGTAGCCGTCCGTCTCGTAGCTACCGCCTAGATCGCCGTTTTCGTCTCTTAGGCTGACTGTTTTAGGATAGGCTAGTCGCAGGCCAAAGACGCCGTCTGGCTCAAAATACGCCGTGCTAAGCCGCTTTTTCTCGTCGTTATAAAGCAAATTAAAAGGAGCTAGCTTCGCGCACGGCTTGGCGCTATCTAAAATCCTAAATTCGCCTTCAGCCTTGCCCTCAAGCGAGTCATCAAAGTAAAGCTTATCCTCGCCGTCTATGAGATATAGCCGCACCTCATCATCCCAAAGCTCGCTTGTCCGCCCGTCCTCGCGCAAGATAATTCGCTCGAAATACCTTTCGTAATCGCTAAAAACTTGCTCTTTGGGTATAATCTTACTCTGCGTTTTTTCGCGTATGCGGTCGGCTAAAAATACGAAATCCTCCCTGCTAATAACGCTGCGAAACTCGCTTGGAGTAATGACGAAATCAAATTTTTTCCACGAAAGCGCAAAATACATACTTTTTCCCGTTAGATCTAGCTTGCAACCATCTTTGTTCACATGCATACTTTTCCTTTCTAATTTATTGCAGCGTTTTGGCCGCAGGCTATAAATTTACGCGCTCTTTACGAGCAAAGCACAAAACTCGGCAAATCACGGCCTTTTAATCCACGTGATTTTTTCGCCCTCCGCGAGGCTAAAATTCTTAAATTTAGCCGCAAATCCGTCCGCGCTCATCGTAAATTTACGGGCGTATTTGCCTAAAAAATGATAACCAGAGCCGGCCTGCGCGATGACGTCTAAAAGCTCGTCCGCACGCTGCGTATATACGCCTCCCGCGTAGCTAACGCCCCTAGCAAACAGCGGCGCGGGCGACATCGAAACGGTCGGCCCCACGACTACGGCCTTGGCGCCCTCTTTTTTTAGCGCTAGGATATCTTCTAGCGTATCGTTTAGCAGCGTAACGCCCGTGATTATGAGATTATCGGCCGCCCTAATCGCCTCAGCCGCCCTTTCTTGCGGGACGAAATACGCCGCCTCCTGCGGTTTTAGCACGCTTTTATCAAGCTCTAAAATGCGAAAATCCCTGCCGTTTTTCATCATAAATTTGATATAAGGCACGAGCGCGCCCACGATGACGCTAAGCGAACCCTCGCGGACGTCAAGCTCATGAAACGGATCGGCGTCAAATTTAACCGCATGCGCGCCGGGGTTTTGCTCGAAACAAGTCTGCGAAAGCGCGTTTAAAGCCGCTACCGCGATGGTTTTTTTAATCGCGCCGTCGCTATTTAAATCCCGCAAAAGAGTTCGGACGTTTTTGCCGCAGATATTGCCCGCATTTGGCATAGAAGCGGCTTGAGAGGGGCAGCAAACGGCCTGCGGGATGGCTTTTAGCGGGGTGTAGCTCACGCCGCAAACGCCGTTGCTTAGCTTCACGCCGGTAAAAAATAGCCCGACGACGACGCGCTGCACGCTTAAATTTTCGATTTCGCCTCCCAAAACGGCGTAAATTTCATCCAAAGTTTCGTTTAAAATTTGACCCATATATGCTCCTTTTTTATCAGCGCCTCGGCTAAATTTAGCAAAACCGAGCCCAGCGATTTTGCCGCGTCTGCTTAAATTTCACCCGCCGCGCAGAAAATTTGCTCTAAATTTGACGCAAATTTGACACGATGACGACTAAATTTAGCCGCAGGCAAACCGCAAAATTAACCTAAATCAGCGCGATGTTGTCGATATGTAGCGCCTCGTCCTCGTATTTGTAGCCAAGAACCGCCTCGATCTCCTCGCTCTTGCGCCCTTTTATGAGGGCTAGCTCGGCCGAGGAGTAGTTTGTTATGCCGCGGGCTAGCGCCTTGCCGCTTGCGTCTTTGATAGCGAGCGTTTCGCCGCGCTCAAACTCGCCCGCCACCTCGCGGATGCCGACTGCTAGCAGGCTTTTGCCATCTTTTAGCGCCTTTGCCGCGCCCGCGTCGATAGCGACCGAGCCTTTGTCCGCGGCGGAGTAGGCGAGCCAGTATTTGCGCGAATTTATCCTATTTTTACCCGCCAAAAAGAGCGTCCCGACCTCGTAGCCCCGTGCTGCTCGCACGATATTTCGCGGATCCGCGCCGTTTGCGATGATGAGGTGAGTGCCGTTTTTGGTCGCCATTTCGGCTGCGGTTATTTTGGTGCGCATGCCGCCGGTGCCAAATTTACTGCCCTCCGTGCCCGCAGCGGCTCTAACGCTATCATCTAAATTTTCGACTAAATTTATAAATTTAGCGTCCGCAAAAACGCTTGGATTTTTGTCATACAGCCCGTCGATATCGGTCAAAATCACGAGCAAATCAGCCTCGATTAGCCCCGCTACAAGCGCGCTTAGCGTGTCGTTGTCGCCGACTTTTACGCCCTTTATTCCCTCGCCCACGACGGGGTCGTTTTCGTTGATGACGGGGATGATTTTTTTAGCGAGCAAGGAGCGCAGGACGCTACGCATATTTAGATAGCGGCGGCGGTCGCTAAAGTCGTCCTTGGTTAGCAGCAGCTGCGCGATCGTTTTGCCGTGCGCCCAAAATAAAATTTGATAAAGATGTATGAGCGAAACCTGCCCGATGGCCGCAAGCGCTTGTTTTTCGACGATGGATTTTGGCTTGTGCGCGAGCTTCATCTGCCCCATGCCCGCACCCACGGCACCCGAGGTAACAAAGACCACTTCGGCGTTTTCGTTTAGTTCGCTTAAATTTGCCACGATTTGTTTGATTTTATCCTCGTTTAGCGAGCCGTCCGCGTTTGCTAGCGTTGAAGTGCCGATTTTTACGACGATGCGTTTTACGCTGCCTAGAAGCTCTTTTCTGTCCATTTTATCGCTCCGAAATTTTTGAAAATTATACCCAAAACGGCTTATTTTAAATTTTAGCTTTATAGCGCGGCGGCGGCGCGAAATTTAGGTAAATTTAACCAAGCGGCGCGGCCTTGCGGGCGGTTACCGCGTAAATCAAACGCCTGATAAAACTCGCGGAATTTAGCCCGGCGTTTCGTTTGCGGCAAATTTCGAGCGTTTACAAAATAACGGGTGTAGTTTAAAACTCGGAGCGAAATTTAAGCCTCGCCGCGTTCGTTCGCGCGCCATTTAAACCGTGCCGTAAATATCTAAAATGCCGATGCGCGCCGCAGGCAAGCTAAAACACGCGGCAAATTTACTCCGCAAAATCCGCATAAACGCCTAGCCCGCTCTAAGATTCAAACTCGCGGCGAATTTGGTCGCCGAGCGCGAATTTAGCTTAAATTTAGCCCGTAGACGCACATCTTGCACGAGTTTTTGATCTTGCTAAAAATGCGGAAAATTTTCGCCGCGAGGCACCATTTCTCGGGCCTTATGTCCATCATCACGCCCGTTTTTAAAAGCTTAATGCGCTCGTCCCACGCCTCAAGCGACCTCTCGTCGTCGATGCCGAGTTTAAATTTAGGCGGATTTGCGATATAGCGCAGTACGTCGTGCTTTTTAGGCTCTATGCTAGCGGCGAAACGACTGAGCAAATCAAGCATAACTACGCCGCTAAATCTCTGCGCCAAATTTCGCATAAACGCCGAAATTTCGGGCTCGCTAAAATACATCGCCACGCCTTCTAGCACGAAGATAAACTTCGCTCTCTCGTGCCGCGCGCGCAGTTCGTCCATCCACGCGGTCTCAAACATCGAGGCTTTGAGGCTAAAATTTAGCGCGGATTTTGGCACTAGTTCATCGCGCAGGTCTATGACGTCGGGTAAATCAAGGTCGTAAAACACGGCGTCAGGCAGCTGCTTTTCAAGCCTTAGCGGACGCGTATCAAGCCCCGCTCCGATCTGGACTACGACTAGCTTTTCGCCCGCGTTTTTGCGAGCGAAATCTAAAATCTCGTCGTCGAAAAACCGCGCTCTAATCACGGTGCCGGTTTTGCTAAATTTGCCGCCTTTAAATTTAGCGAAATCATAATCTATACGTTGCATAACAGGGCGCGAAAAAGGATCGCCTAGGATCGGGTCGGGCTCGTCGTTATCCAGCGCGCGAAAATACAAATTTATAAACAGCGTCTCTGAAATCGCGTCGTTAAATTTGACCTTTTTTGCTTGCATAGCCTCTCCTTTATGATAATCTATCGCAATTATAACTCAAAAAGGAGGAATCCGCGCTTTTATTTTACGAGGCGGCGTAAATTTAGCAGGCTAAATTTAGCGCAAAAGACGGGCGCATTTACCCGTCTATACTATAGCCGATACTGCGCACGGTTTTGATTAGCTCAAAAGGCAGCTTGGCTCGAAGCTGACGCACGAGCGAGCGCAGACGATCGGACGAGACCTCTTCGTCCTTATAGATACTCCACTCAAGCTCTTGGATCGTTACTACGTGCGGGGCGTTTTTGGCTAAAATTTCTAAAAACAATCCCTCTTTTTTGCCGAGCATTATATTTGTGCCGTTTATGTGCAGCGTGAGGCTGTTTTTGTCGTAAACGGCGCCGTTTTTTAGCTCAAATTTGCTTCCGAGCAAAATTCGGCAGTTTCTAAACACCCTAAACAAAAACTCCTCGGACAAAAACGGCTTAACCATAAAGTCGTCGTATTTGGCGTAGTAAATTTTCTTATAAAGCGCGGGAATGGCCTTATCTATCAGGATCATAACGGGAGTTAGGCTCCCGTTATCTCGCAAAAATTTGACCGAGTCGAAATTTGCCAGATCCTTCGTCTTTACGTCGATGACGTAAAAGATGTAGCGGTTGCCGCTATAATAATCCTCTTTTAGCTCGCTTAAATTTTCAAAGCGAACTATGCGGATGTTAAAGCGGTAAAGCGCGGCGTTGAGGTTTAGCTGCATCTGGGCGTCGTCGCTAACGAGCAAAATTTTCTTCATTTTAGCCTACTTTTCGGTGGCATTGCCTTCTTTATTTTCTACTTTCGGCGCTACATACTCCTCCCCAAAATATGCCTTCTTTATCTCTTCTTTTTTGATTGCGGCTTTCTTTTCGTAGATTTTGTATTCAGGCTTCCAGTAGTTTAGCATATTGTTTAGCCCGCTGTGTCCTACCTCGGCGTGACAGCTAGCGCAGGTTAGTTGCTTATCCGTATTTAGCAAGCTTTGATAGTGAGCGTGCATCTTCCTAGCTTGCGGGCTTGTTAGCTTATTATCCACCAAATTCGTATGGCAGCTAACGCAACCGTTGTCAAATACGAAGTGCTCTCTTTTCTCTCTGTTTTTATGCCAGTCTATAGCCTCCGGGTCTTTAAAGAAATGAACGTATCCCTCCATTAGTCCGTTTTTAGCTTTAGTTAAAACGTATTTGGCTAGGTTGTCGTGAGGTATGTGGCAGTCTACGCATTTAGCCCTTACTCCGCTTTTGCCTTTGCCGCTGTGAACGTCGCTACTATAAGCTATAACCATAGGATCCATCTCGTGGCATACTACGCAAAACTTCTCTCCGCTAGTTTCTTCTAGGGCGTAATGCACGGGAAGTACGACTAAAAACCCTATAATGCCGCTTACTAATATAATAAGCGCTAGTACTTTCTTTGAAATTTTCATGGCGTTACCCCCATCCATTGCGGAACTTCGTGTTCGTGGCACTCCGTGCACATATTGGTTGATTTTTTATGCTCGTTGTGACACTCGTCGCAGTATAGCGTAGGGCCGTCGTGAACCGAGTTGTGGGGATTTGCTTTTAGCAGATCCATGTATTCTAGTCTTTTAGCTATCTTTTTCTTGTCGCCGTGACAGGACAAACAGCCTTTATCGCCGATAGATTTAAATTTACTAGCGTCGTTTCCTTGTCCTTCGTGACAATCAAGACAGGTGAAGCTTAGCTTTTCGTGATGAGGTTTTAAAGGGTGTTTGGCTCGCAGTTCATCGGTAACGTTAAGATCGACTAAAGACGTTATCTTTGCGCTTGGGGCTTCTACGCTAAATGCAAAAGAGCATAGTAGCATAGATGCGCACAAGGCGAGAAATGCTTTATGTTTCATGCGAATTCCTTTCTGTGAGGAGTTAAAGAGATATACTCTTTTACCTTTAAATTTGAGGGGCAAATTTAGTTTTTAAATTTAACTCTTTAAGTAAAAAACAACCTCAAACGGTTGTTTTTTACTTTGTTGTAAAGGAGGTGGGGGCTTAAATTGCGAAGTCGCTCCCCACCCCCTTTAATCCCCCTCCCCCTACGACGCTTTTAAGGTGGCGACACTGCTTTGCCTTGCAGGCAAAGCGTCGCAGTTTGGGAAGTGAATTTTATAAATTTGCCGTCAAATTTAATCAAATATCGCAAGCCAAATTTGACCTGCGATACGAAATTTGCAAGTATTTTGAGATGGATTTGAATGTTGTGCAGAAATTTTAAGTCAAGGCTAGACAAGTAGTCTGCCGCAGACTTAAAATTTCAAACCCATTCAAAGACACTCGAAAGACGCCGCAAATTTAGGCCAGACTTTCTCCGGCTATCATCCCAAACACTATACAATCAGTGATCGCAACGGTTCCCAGCCTGCTTGCGCCGTGCGTACCGCCGGTAATCTCGCCCGCCGCGTATAGGCCCGGGATCGGTTTATTCGTCTTGCTTGAGATGACCTCGGCTTTGGTGTTGATCTTTAGGCCGCCCATAGTGTGGTGAGGCTTCGGCGATAGGCGGATGACGTAGAACGGTCCTGCTTCGTTAATCTCGCTTAGCGCGCTTTCTTGTTTGCCAAACTCGTCTTTTTTAGCCTTTACGCCTTCGTTATATTTCTTGACGGTTTCTTTTAGCGCGTCCGCAGGCACGCCGTATTTGCTAGCGATCTCATCTAGGCTCGCGCATTCGCCTACTAGCTTGCCGCTTGCCATGCCCTTTTGCACGACCTCTTCGCTTAGGTCTTTAAACGCCATTTTGGTATCGGCGAATGTTATCGGATAGGCTTTTGGATCCTCGCGTAAAATTTTAAATTCCGCGTCTGCGCGAGTCTTGCGATCTGCAAGCTCGTTCATAAAGCGCTTGCCCGTGCGCACGTCCACGGCGATACCGTATTTAAACGTGCCTTGCTGAGTTAGGATCGGAGCGGTGCCAAAGCCCTTTTCGTCCGGGCTCGCCCACGGACCAAACTGGATCCAGTCTACTTGCACCGGATACGCGCCGATCTCAAAGGCTTTTAGCAGCGCGCCCGCGGTGGCTCCCGGGTGGTTCGTGCTATCGACATCGTCCGGGATGCGCGGGTCTTGCAGCTTGCGGAAAATTTTATCGCGGCAAAATCCGCCGGCTGCTAAAACGACGCCCTTGTTCGCTTTTAGCGTCTTTTTCGTGCCGCTCGTGTTTTCTAGATCGTCGCTGTAAAGCTTATCGTCGAATCTATACTCTTCTCTGATCGTCACGCCCACGACGCGGCCGCTGTCGTCTAGCACGAAGTCGTCAAATTTCGCGCGGCGTCGAAGCTCGCAGCCTTTGTCTTTTAGCGCTTCGAATTTCTCAAGCATCGGCTGGATGTAGCCCGAGCCGCTATCATTCGTCGTTAGCATCGAGCGTGCGACGCTGTGTCCGCCGAAGTGCGCGCAGTGATCCATTTTAAACTGCACGCCGTTATCGACGAGGAATTTAAACGCGTCCATACCGCGATCGACCAATGTCTCCAAAAGCTCGGTGTGGTTTATGCCAAGACCGGCTTTTAGACAGTCTGCGATAAACAGCTCTTTGCTGTCTTTGATACCCGTTTTTTCCTGCACGGGGTTCATCGGTACGCTCATACCGCCGCCGTTGATGACGGAGTTGCCGCCGATACGGCCCATTTTTTCCAGAATTAAGACCTTATTGCCTTTTTGCGCCGCTTTTAAGCCCGCCGCAAGCCCCGCAAAGCCGCTGCCGACGATGATGACGTCCCACTCTTCGTCAAATTTGACGTCTTTTGCGTTTAGCGCGCTTGCTTGCGCATTTACCGCACCTAGCGCGAGCGCGCCCGCACCCGCCATGCCTAGCTTTAACACATCGCGTCTTGACATTTGCTCTTGCATACGTCCTCCTTTGGATGAAATATCGTAATAGCATTATAGTTATAATATCGTGAGTTTACTATGAGTTTTATTAAAAATTTGTTCTATTTTATAAATCCCTAAATTTAGGGAAAATTTGAAACATTTTATGATTTTTCCTGAATTTATTAGGAAAATTATTTTAATTTTTTTGATTATTTTTATTTAAAATATAATTTTTATGTAACTTATATTTATTTGCCTTAAATTTTAAAAGGGATTTTTTAGCCGAATTTCATTTCAAAACCTCAAATAAATCTAAAATTTAAGCAAACTTCAATGTAATTTTAGATAAATTCGCATTTTTAATTTATTCGCAGTTCGGTCCCGTAGCTCAGTTGGTAGAGCACTACCTTGACATGGTAGTGGTCGATGGTTCGAGTCCATTCGGGGCCACCATTTATCCCTATTTTCACCTATTCTTAATATTCATTTCGGTTTAATTTTACTCAATAAATACCCCATAAAAGGCACTTTTATACGCATTTAGGTATTTTTTAATTTTACTCAAATATAATTCGTTGTAGTTTTAAAAGGTAAGAAATTAGGTAAGAAATATTTATTAGGTAAGAAGTCGATAAAATGGCCAATGTTTCAAGAAACTATTTAACAGATCGGGACATAAGAAAACTTGACCCAAAAGACAAAGAGTATATTAAGGCTGTAGGAGCCCCAAAAGAACTATACGTCTCTATTAACCCAAGCGGGCTTAAAAGTTTTTTCATTAGACTAAAAGACAAGAAGCGGAAAAAGCTAAAAGACTTTAGACCTGGCATTTATAGCGTAGAAGAAGCAAGAAAAGACGCGTTAGGCATATTGAACAACCTAGAGCAGGGCAAGAGCTTAGAAAATCTTGATCGCAAAAACAGTAAGTATATTTTTGGTAATTTAGCCAATGAGTGGCTAAATCAAAAAAAGGCCATAACCCTTGAGAGTTACTATGTAAAAATCAAAAGTCGCTTAGATACGTATATACTACCATCGCTATCTACCAAAGACGTAAAAGACATAAAGGCGTCGGACTTAAAATCTTTATTAACGCCCATCTTTAATCCCAATAACCCCAACAAATCAAGACTTGAGACGATCCACAGAATAATAGGGTATTTGAAAGATATTTTTAAAACACCTTGTAGAGACGGTTATATTTCTCTAGATCCGACGCAGTATTTGAGTGAAGATTTTCCAACAGCTAAATTGTTTAATAAGAAAAATGGAATTGATACAAGGCATCCTGCGCTAATAGATGATGATTTGATAAAAGAGTTTATCCAAGATTTGAAAAACAATAACACCGTTGAGCTTAATACAAAGCGGGCCATCTACCTGCAAATACTTACAGGAAATAGAGCCGGGAATACGGCGGAGGCCAAATGGGAAGATATTGATATGGAAAACGGGATTTGGACCATACGACCTACTGAAATGAAAATGAGAGAAACCCACCATGTATTTTTGAACACTTATGCCCTTAAAATTTTAGAAGAACAGTTTAGGTATAGTCAGAATAGTATATATGTTTTTCCTAGCATACAAGCGGAAACGGGTCATATTGCAAGCGGAACTATAAATAAAGCGATAAAGAATATGGGGCACAAAAATAAATACAAAGGGCTAGCAACGGCGCATGGCTTTAGATCGACGTTTAGGACGATTTGCACTTTAAACAAGGCGGATCTACTGAAGCATGGCGTAACGGAAGAGGCGATCGAGGCTAGTCTGGCGCACAAAGAGAAAAATCAAATAAAAGAACACTACCAGCGCAAGATGGCAAAAGACGATGTGAGGGCCAAGCTGATGCAGTGGTATGGCGATCACCTTAACAGTATAGAAAATTTAGGAATTTAAAGGAGCTAGTATGCGAGAGCAAGAATATTCTGAACTTCTAAGTGAGACAAAGCGTGGATTAAAGACGGGTGAAAATTTAGCAGTAAAAGCTATCCAAAAAACTACATCTGCCATCTCTGGCAGTAATTTTGCATTTAGTAAGAACATAGAGGAAAAGCTAGGTGAAGCCTATGGCAACCTCACAGAGCAAGACGTTATGCTGCTATCTTCAAAGGGCATAGTCTGGTCAGTCTCTATTTTGTTATCAATGTTTTTGCAAGATTTTATCAGCCTTAAACAAGCACAAATCCAAGCGAAACTCAATGGAAATAAAATAAAAAAAGAGATGAAGAGAATATCTGAAGTTTTTGCCGAAACCAAAAAGATTTTAGAAAAATACTCAAAAATAGACGACGAAGAGGATGAAAAAATCAGGGTTGCACATAAAGGCGAATGGCCGGATTCAATCATAGCAATGATAAGTAAGCGTTTTGAAAAAACGGGTAAGCCATATGTGAGAAAATTTATACCAAGAAGAATAAATGATATGTCGACCCAGCTTATATCAGATTTAGAAGAAGCTGAAAAAGTAATAACTACCAGCACTAGATACAGTGGCGATATTAAAGTCTCCATCTCCCCACTTGCAGAGTTTCAAGACATTAAAATGGAGTATAAGGAAATACAAACAGAGCGTGATCTAAAAAATCATTACAGAGATATACTGTTAAAAATATCCGAAGAATACAAACTACCTATAAGGGTTATTACTCGCAATGAGTTACTAAATGCGATCTGCGATTTTATAAAAAGTGAGAAGCTTATACCAAAGCACTAAATGACAAAATAAAATAAGTTTTTATACTTTTATACAAATTAACTTGTCTTTTAAGTAAAAACAATATAAAATACTCCAAATCAAAATTAAAAGAGGAGTATTTACAATGTTAGTCACTTCAAACAATACGAACACCACACCACTACCAACACCTCAAAGTTTAGCTGATGAATGGATGACCCCCGAGCAATTAGAAGCAGAAATCGGCTTGAACATAGCAGCCCAGGAGCGTATGCGCATGAGAAAACGACAGCTGGGCGATAAAAACCCATTACCGTTTAGTAAATTTGGCAGAGTGATACGCTACAGCAGAAAAAGAATTAATGAGTGGCTATTAAATAACAAACAAAAGGGATAAATCCTTGTCTAGCTTTTTAAGGGCAAGACAAGGAACTATAATAATAAGTGAGACGATTATTATACCCTTTGCCCATAAAAAGTCAAGAAAATCCTAATCTAATCTCTTAAAAAGGATAGACTATGAGACATTATGGAAACGGTAGCCGGGCCAACGAATATAGGCTAGGGATAGACAGCGAAAAAGAGACCAAAGAAGCCAAAGAATTCTTACATCAAAGAGAGCTAGAGCTAAGAGCGGCAAAGGAGCGAGAGAAAAGAGAAGCTAGAGCCCGCGAGCTAGCCAAGCTTGAAGCCGAGCTGCACGATTTGCTAGGGGCTTGATATGGATGTTTTACAAGCTCAAAGGCAAAGGCTGGCAAAAGCCCTACAAAATGATAAAAAAGGCATATTTAGTAAAATTTACAAATCTTACGATAGACGCTTTTTTGATAGTTTTGGCGGCCTTGATACCCTAGTAGGCTTTTTAGGGCTAAATACCAAAAATAAAATCACCCTGATACTACAAAACGACAAAGGCCACTTTATGCGCGTTTTGGATTATGCTAATTGCGAGCTATACAATGAGCTTTACTCGCAAAGCGATCCGTTTAGAAGCGGAAACGCCAACATCTGCATCCAAAAGATAACGGGCAGGCACGTATTGATGGTAAGCGGAGCCTATCAGGATGCGCCGTTATTCGAGATTTTAGGCTTTGATTATCTATGTTTCAAAGATGAATTCGAATTTAGCGCAGGAGTTAAATTTACAGAGGCTCTAAAAGCCTATCAGGGCAAAAAGATTATACTTTTTGATAGACGCTTAAACGATGCGACTAAGGAAATTTTGAATAAAGAGCTAAATGTCGATGTACGGCTAGTGGGCTCGTATTTTTACGAGTTTATAAGGTTTAGTGCCAATGATAACAAGCACTATGAGAACAAATTTAAAAATATACTAGATGGATTAATAAAGGAGGATTAGTATGTCGTTTGCAGATAGATACGAACCTGAAACAAAAGCCTCGCCTAGCAAAAAGG
>NZ_CAUQHQ010000024.1:0-21531 GCF_963517995.1 uncultured Campylobacter sp. | reverse complement strand
ACGATTAGTTTATGATTTTGTTTATTATTAGGCTAAATGCGCATTTGTTGGTTATCGCCAAAAAGAAAGTAAAGAAATATTTTATAGAGGAGATAAATTTGCCGCAAAACTACGACGTGAGCTTGATAAACGCAAACGTAAATTTAAAAGAGCTAGCAAAAGGCATAAAAGAGAGCAAAAACGCTAGGCTTTGCCTCTACGGCCCCGCGGGCACGGGCAAGAGCGAGTATGCTAAATTTATTGCTAAAAGCCTAAACAGCAAGCTAATCATCAAAAAAGCAAGCGATCTCATCGACTGCTACGTTGGGAACACGGAGAAAAACATCGCAAATGCTTTTAAAGAAGCCAAAGATCAAAACGCCGTGCTGGTATTTGACGAGATAGATAGCTTTTTGCAAGATAGGAATGAGGCTGTAAGGGGCTGGGAGATAACGCAGGTAAATGAAATGCTAGTGCAAATGGAGGGCTTTGATGGGGTGTTTATCGCCACGACAAATTTGATGGATAGCTTAGATAGGGCTAGCATCAGGCGCTTTGATATGAAGATAGGGTTTGGCTACATGGACGGTACTCAGGCAGCTAAACTACTACAAAAAGAGTGCGAGTCGCTAGGTATAAGCGTGGATAAAGCGGCAAAAAATAGCGTAGCAAAAATCAAATTTCTAACGCCCGGGGACTTTGCCGCAGTAGCAAGATCGGCTAAATTTAGCCCTATCTTAGGCGTAGGCGAATTTATAGATAGGTTAAACGAGGAAGTAAAACATAAGATTATCGAAGACAATGGGCGTAGGGTGGGGTTTTAAAGGATAATTTTGAATGAGTTTTTGCCGGACTTGCCCGGCAAATTAAGGCTAAATGAGTAAAACAGTAACACCATTTAAGAAATTTGACGGTTTTTGCCATTTTACCTAAAATTTTTTGAAGTCAGTTTGTATACGGTACTAAGAAAGGGGATTATGGACTTAGAAGACTTAAAAAACGTTTTAAACGCAAAAGGCGAGATAACGGGCTTTTGCGGTACTTTTACGGAAGCAGAAATTTTGCAAAAGATTGCGGAGTTACCGATAAAAAGAGCGAAATTCGTATTTTTAAATTTTACGGCAAATCCCGAAATGCCGCTAGAAATAGTTTTAAAAATAGTAGGCGAAGTAATACAAATTTGTAGTAAAAAAACAAAAATAGTCTTTAACGTAAAGACTCATAAGCTTTTAGGCGAAAAAATCAAGGTGTGGCTTTTAGCTACGGGCATTTAAAAACGTGCAAAAAATGTATCGGCGCGAAAATCAAAAAGGATAATCAATGATCTACGAACAAATAAAAGAACTAACGCTAAATAGCGATAAAAAGGCGCTTTCAAAGGCATTAGGCTACGCAAGAGAGAAAAACTTCAGTAGCGCTCTTGCGGATTTGCAAAGAGCAAATAGCCTAGACGAGTTTATATCAAGGGGGCATTTTGACTGGTCGCATAGCTCAAAAACGCTTATTTTAGCCCTTAGCGAGTACTTTGGGTTTAATATCGAAGACGAGCTTAATGCTGCAAAAATCCGTTACGACGAGCGAGCGAAATTTAGAGGCTCTTATATCTACATAGATACAAATTTTAAGAGATTTAACGAGCCGATTTTTGCCCTTGCTATGGCGCAGTACTTAAGGTATATCAGCCTAACGCCGTTTTTAGATGAGCTATGTTTTAAAGCTCTAGACGAACAGCTAAAAATAATCTCTCAAGTCGTTAAAGACTATTATCATAAGACGAAATCGCTACCCGTTTTTGGCGAGATAACGGGCTTTAAACTATGCCTTCTAGGCAAAAATTATACTCTTGATACGGATGGAAATTTTGTACAAAAAGAGATATTTGAAGCATCGGCGTGGATAAAATTATGAAAAGCATACAAGATTATGAAAATGCGATAAAAACGGTGAAAAATAAACATAAGTTCTTAAAACGGGCTAGGAAGTTTTTTGGCTCATCAAATACGTTAAATTTATATAAAATTTGGCTTGAGTATGCGCGAAGCAGTAGTGAATGCTTAGTTATTTATGATGAATTTAGCGCAGATTTTAATAATACGGATTTTGTTTGTCAAGTGCTTAAGAAAGCCAGCGAGTTAAATGAAGCGGAGATAAAGCAAGATAAAGAAAAGCTAAAGAATTGGGCAGCTATCTCACAAAGTCAAAGGGCTATCTTAAACTATGAACTTTATGCAAATAAGCGTAAAATTTGTTTATATACGGCTAGGCTAGTAGACGTAAGCGATGAAATTTTAAATCTTTATCTAAAATACGTAGATCAGGTTTTTACTTTATACTCCAGCGATGAGATAAATTTAGCTTACATAGATGCTTGCAGCGACATAAATTTAGCGCAAAGACTCTTTGACGTAGCGCTTTTTGATAAAGGCCTTTCGTGGTGTATATCGGCGATTATCGAGTTTAGAGATAGGGGCGGCAAAGGCTCAAGGCTTTTATATGAAACGCTATTTTCTCATGCCTTGTCCCGGGCTACTGCTGCAAGCGACTATGCAAGGATACTGCGTCATTTAAATCTTGTAAAAAAGATTATGGGCTATGATTTCTCACGGCTTTACTTAAAAGCAAAGGCTCATACCGGCGGTTTAAACGGCGAAACAGATTGTGATTTGGGGCAGGAACATTATATACGTTTTTTTAAAAGCAAATTTGGTTTTTCACAAAAATTTAAGGATATAGTATGAATTTATCAGGATACTACGAGCGGATTCACAAGTGTTGCAGATATTGCAGGATTTACTATGCGGATTATATTATAGATGACAGTGTGTTGTTGGTAAATTTAGCTAAAAATCTAAGTCGAGACGAACTTGACTACCTTTTACAAAACCACACGGAACTTTGCTTGAGAGTAAATCATCATCTTTTCGAGTATGACGATTTAGCTCGCGCGGTGTTTTTTAAAAGCAAAAATAGAGGCCTAGCGATAAAAATTTATAAAATCGCGCAAGACCTTTGCAAAAGCGGCATGGACTACTCGTTTTTGGGGATAGCTATACATAAAACCTTAAGGGTCAAAAAGTGGTGCAAGGAACTTTTAGCCATGGCAGAAAATAACATAAAAGACGGGCTTTGCTACGTAAATATGCTAAATTTTATAGAGATAAAAACACTAAGCGGACTTAAAGCCGAAAATTTCTTGCAAAACGCTTTAACGACAACAAATTTTAAGGCAGATTTTTATCTTACTATGGCACTAGAGTTAAAGCAAATAGAAGGCTTCGATGAGTTTGCGTATAAATTTTATAAAAAGTGCATAGAGAAGGATAGACGCGATTATTATCTAAGCTATGCTCGCGCCTTCATAAAAGACAAAGACGAGCTAAAAGCACTCGGAATAAAACCAAAACTAAAAGAGCAAAAAGAGGTTGTAGCTTCAAAAGCTCATAAAAGCAAAGACGAATATCTAAGCGAATTAAAAGATACGAGCGACTTTTATAAATTCTACGATATCTTAGATGATATGGCGGAAGAATTCGGCAAGCAAAGATGGATATTAGAGCTTTTCAAAGACGGCGAAATTTACGCCAAAACCGCTGCCGATTATGCTTATATAGCAAGCGATGTTATGGATGATTTTAAAGATAAAATTTACGCAAGAGAGCTTTTGGCTAAAGCCGTGGAGCTCTTGCCTGATCCCAACGAAACGTTTTTCGTGCTTGATATTATAAAAAAGCTTGGCGATAATGCGCTTTTAGTCGCGGCTTGCAAGAAGCTAATTAACTTGTCTGATTCTATATATATGGAGGTCGCCGGCTACTTAAAAGACGTCGATCCAAATTTAGCAAAAGAGTGCGCCGAAAAAGCCGTTGAAAATGCCAAAACCAGAGCGGAAATTTTACACGCGGCTAATGATGTTTTGAGGATTTTTAAAGATAAAGGATGGGTGATTGAGATAGTGAAAAATGGTATAATTGACGTGCTTTAAATTAAATTTAAAGGAGATGTGGTGACTAAACAAGAATTTTTAAGAAAGATAAACGATATAAAAGCTCAAAATGAGCAAAAGAAAATAAGAGGTTTTAACGATTATAATATTTTCTCGACGCTTCATAAAGATAGCGATGAAGTAAATTTGCATTCTAGATTTATACATTCTTTGCTTGATCCGAGTGGTAAGCATAATCAAGGTACTATATTTTTGGATTTATTTATGCGGTCTTGTTCTCTTGATGAGTTTAAAATAGATATAAATAATGCAAAGGTAACAAGGGAAGACCATAATATAGATATACTTATATCAGACGAGGTGAATAGCAAATATATAATAATAGAAAATAAAATTTACGCAGAAGATCAGAAAGAACAAATACAAAACTATATTAAGTATATATATGATGAACTAGATGAAAAAGCTGACATTTATGTACTATATCTAACCCTCTATGGCAAGAAACCAAGTGATGCTAGCCTGGGGAAATTTAAATTAGATGGTAATTATCTTAAAAACGGCAAAGAGCAAGTTAAATTTAAATCTATTAGCTATAAAAACGATATTTTAAAATGGCTAAATGAATGTCGTGTTGAAATGCAAAATTTATTAAAATTTGATCTAATAATTTCTCAATACATAGATGTTGTAAAGAGTCTTATAGGTACTTACAAAAATAGTATAAGCGATAGCTTAACGGACTTTTTGCTTACAAAGGAAAACTATAAATATTTTTCAAGAAATAAAGATAGGGACGAATTTAGGATATATGAAAATGATTATGAAGGTGCCACAAAACAGATTATTGAAAATTTTTTAAATGATTTAACGGGAAAAATTAACAATGAGCTAAAAAGCTATGGAGTTATAGCAGAAAATATTCGTGGCGAGCGTATTAATGACCTTGATTTGATAGAGGTTTATACCTCAAGTACTCATCGTTTTTGGGAGCTAGCTGAAGGTAGAAAGTGTATTCTTTTTAGAGTATATTCTTGGCAACATGGCAATAGTAAAAATGGGCTTTATATAGAAATAATAAATAATTATAATATGCCAGATGAAGATTTTACACAAAAGCAGCGATTTATAGGGCGTGAAATATTTGGTAAATCTGAAGGGAAGAGAGAAAGACAATTTCATTATCAGAAAATTTTACCACTAACAAATGGCAATATCTGGGAGCTGGCTGATATTATAATCAATGATGACAATTTTTTAAATACTATATTTGATGTCATTAATGCCTACATTATAGAGCATGTTGGCATTGTTAGAACTATTAACAAGAACTTAGAAGATAAAAAATTTGCTAAAAAATTTGTAGAAGGCAAAATAACAAGAAAAGAATTGGAGCAATATGAGCAATAAAATACACAAAAAATTCTGGGGTCTTAGGCCGTATATGGAGATTAGCGATTTTATATCGTCTGTAGAGCCAAAACAACTGCTTTCTAGCGAATTGAACGATATCCTGTCAAAATGTGAGGATTTTAGAGAGTATTTGCATTTGGCAAGGCTAGCTTACGATGAGCTTGAAAATGACGAAAATAGGCAAAAGATAATAAAAACTATCCTAAAAAGGGCGTTGCAAGTATGTAAATATCCTATGGAGTATTTTTATGTAGCTAGAAGCGTCTATGAAAATTTAAACGATAAAAAGCTTGCCAAAAAGATCATCGTAAAACAGATAAAAAGATTTAAGATAAATGTCCTGCTTTGCAAGCAAAATGTGTTACCCAGAAAGCATATGAGGACGGTTATAAAAAGTGCTTTAAGCTCAGGCATGAAAAGGCAAAGATTTTTAAATTTCTTAGATATCTTAAGTAGGATAAAAAAGTATAAATCCGTATGCAAAAAATTTTATAAAAAGGCCGAAAATTTAACCGACGGCAACGGCGCATACGACGATGAGCTTTTGAGAAGAGAAGCGGCGGCTGTTTGGCAAAGAATCAGATCGGCTAACGAAAAATAGTCTACGTAATTTTATCCATAATATGCATGCGACGTTATACATCGCATGCGTACTTAAATTTTAAACATTTATCTCGTTAAAATACTCCCCTATCTCGCCCTTAATCACATCGGACAGCTCCTTTGGCTCAAGCACCTTGATAAAAGGGATGTAGTAGTAGATGAGCGGTTTTATC
Source organism: uncultured Campylobacter sp. (assembly GCF_963517995.1). Taxonomy (GTDB): domain Bacteria; phylum Campylobacterota; class Campylobacteria; order Campylobacterales; family Campylobacteraceae; genus Campylobacter_A. The sequence goes on along the minus strand of NZ_CAUQHQ010000024.1, from coordinate 15,420 downwards.
TCCATTATGTTGGTGTACTCTATATCGATGATAACCGAGCCGTCCGGATCCTGACCGTATATGCTTTGCTTGGCATACGGTTTCCTCTCGAAATACTTCTTTATCTGTGGAGCTAAAAGCAGCTTGGCTATCTTTGGCTCATCTAGCGTCGCCCATGCGGAGTTTATATTTTTTAGCCTATCTTCTATTTTTGCCTCTATTTCAAATTTATCTTCGAGTATTTTAATGCTCGCAATGCTTTTTAGATGAAATTTTTTAAATGTATCGTTTTTGCCCGTATCAAGAAAAAGCAAATACCAAAACCCGTCAAACATCGCTAGTTTTAGCGGTTTTATCTTAAATTTAAAGCCATTATATTCGCACTCTGCCAGCCTTTTTTCTTTGACGGCGTTTTCAAGTAGCTCGAAATTTGCAAAGTCTTTTTCATCTAGCTTCTCGTTGTTTATATTTGTTAGGATGGGGTGGTTTAGCCGGCTAGTGATCTGCTCTAGCAGGACGTGAGCCTTTGAGTAGAAATTTGTCCCCATGGTTTTTGAGATATTGTCCAGGATGTTTATGATGGTGCGCTCTTCTTGGTCTAGGTTGTCTTTGGCTTCGGTTTTATCCATGCTCCACATCCTGCCTTTTTTTACGGCTCCGTTTTTGGCTAGCACGTCATAAAGATCTCTTTGTATGGTTTTAGTGCAAACGCCTAGCTTCTCGGAAAGCTCGGATATGGAGTGAGGTTTGTTGCTGATAAGAACGGCTATATCGTTTATGCGTTCGTATTTACTTGTGTTAGTTTCGGGAATGATTTTTTTAGGTTTTTGCATGGAGGCTCCTTTGAGGGTATTATAGCGATATAAGACTTACAGTTGTCTAGTTTTAAAGCGTATATAATGCAAAGATGTTTTATCTTGCAAAAGATTGATATAAAATTTAAAAGGTTTTTTATGGGGTTATTTTTGTTGTGACACAACCTGTCGTGCTCTTGTGCTAAATTTCCATCATAATTTAAATCAAAGGAGTTAAAATGATAAAGTATATTATAGGAGGCGTAGCGCTACTAGCTATTGGGTACGGATTAAAGACTTATGCCGACGAATACGGGCTATTTGACGAAACTAGCGACGAAAAAAATAAGGAAGTGGATCTCGTTTCAGTCGATGAAGATGAAAGCGAGGAGCAAGAGGAATATTCGTCTGAATACGCCGCCGGTATCTAAGCAGTATAAAGTAAGCAATGGTAAAATTAGAGCTTAGCTTACTTTGATCAACTTATACAATATCAAGCTATAACAGTTAAGGCGTTAAAAATATTTAGAAAAACACAAAAAGACATAATAATAAAAGAATAAATTAATGATTTTAAAACTATAATTAACAGAATAAATTCATTAGTAGCACTAAAGAAGGTAAAATGCAGGTAAAATCCGAAAAACTGATAACCCTAAGGGCAAATATTTTTCGTCAAATTTTACTACCTTTTTTAGTACGTCTTTCATCAAATTTAATCACTTCAAAAATCAATAAATTTAACCACAAGGAACACCTATGCAAATTTTAAAGCAAACGTATATTAAATACTTGCAAGACGTGTCGGCAATACTAAGCCCTTTAAAATTCGATGTAAAAAAACAGGAAGAGCTGATAAACTCTTTGCGAGCAACAGAGCTTATCGTGCCAGTTGTAGGTGGCTTTAGCGCAGGTAAAAGTACGCTGATAAACTCTTTTTTAGGCTCAGGCGTACTACCTACAAACATTACTCCAGAAACCGCGCTTGCGACCGAGCTAAGATACGGCGAAGAAAGTTATTTTGAGGCAGTAAAAGAAAGTGGCGATAGCGACAGATATGATCTTACTCAAACAGACGAGATCAAAGATCGGGCTGCGGAGTATAAATTTCTACGTCTTTACCTAAATAATGCAAATTTAAAAGCTATCGAGCCTTTAGTATTAGTTGATATGCCGGGCTTTGACTCGCCCGTGCAGTTACATAATCAAGCCATTTTAAGTTACTTAAGCAAGGGTAAGTATTTTATAGTATTAATCAGCGTCGAGGACGGTAATATAACAAATAGCGTACTTAGAGAAATACAAAATATCAACGAATTCGGTAAGGGGTTTTCGTTTTGCGTAAGTAAGGCAAATTTAAGAGCGCCCAGCGACGTAAATTTGATACAAAATAGGGTAGAAGAGCAATTAAGGGATTATTTTGATTACCAAAAAGGCGTTATAGCCCTCGGGCTTGACGGCGGCGACGAGCTAAAAAATATACTCGAAAAAATTGACTCAAAAGGACTTTTTAAAAGTATCTTTGAAAACGAACTAAAACAAAGCTCGTTTGAAGCCCAAAGCGCTATCGATACGACTAAATCAGCTCTAAAAAGTTCCAAAGAAGAGGCACAAAACGCTATAAGCGAACTAAAGCGAGGTATAGAAAATCTAAAAGTCAAAAAGCAAGCCGCACTTAATGAAATACAAAGCAGATACTCGGAGGGTAGTGCAAATTCCGTTATCGCGGCGGTTGCTAACGATATAAATATGAACATTGACGCTCTAGCCAGTCTCGCCGCTACTAATCAGCAAGGTTTTACCGCTGAGCTAAACGGTATAATAAAAACATCGCTCGTGCGAGAAATAAAAAATAAAATGAGCGATATCGGCTCACAGTTGGTAGATAACTTTAGTCTCGAGATGAAAAGCTTAAATTTGACTGATTTTAAGATGGACGATGTATGGATAGAAAAAATTTCGCAAACGACAAAAGAGTTTTTACAAAAAGCACAAAGCGGACTTATAGATTTTAGCGAAAAGCTAAAAAGCGGCGAAAGTGCGGGCAAACTATATAAAGCTATAACTACCATCATAGGCCTTACTACAAAAGTTATAAATCCGATTTTAGAGATTGTCATAGTATTTTTACCCGAGATAATCTCGTTTTTTACCCAAGGATATGCTGAAAACAAAAAACGCGAACAAGCTAGAGAACAGATAATAAGTAGTGTCATCCCGTCGATAAAAACAAAGCTTAGAAGTGAAATGCCAACTCTACTAAACGAGCAAATAAGCGCGATGATAGAAGCAGTAAGCGATAAATTTGAAGAGCAGCTCCGTCAAAAAGAGGCTGAAATATCAAAAGCCGTAGAGGAAAAAGGAAACGACGTAAAGGCTATTGAGGCTCAAATTTTAGCTCTCGAAAATGCAAAAGAAGAGATAAAAACGCTAACAACTAAAATTTTATACGCAAAGGATTAAGGATGAACATAGTTAAATTTACCAAAGAGCTTGAGGCGGTCATAGCCAAATACGATCTAGATAACGAAGTTTCGATTTTAAAACAAGATAATACCATCTCAAAAAGCTCGGAGTTAGAAGCTGAGATAGAAAGTATGCAAAAAGAAGGCAGAACTCTAAAGCTAGGCATCATCGGCCGCGTAAAATCTGGCAAGAGCTCGCTCATAAACGCACTTATTTTTGACGGCGAGGATGTCTTGCCAAAGGCTGCCACCCCTATGACGGCTGCGCTTACGGTTTTAAAATATGGTCAAAATTTGGAAGCGCAGGTCGATTTTTTTAGCGAAGAGGATTTGCGAGACATCAAAGACGATGCGGCAAGTTTTCAAAAAAGAAAAAACGAGATAGCCGAGGCTAAATTTAACGAGCTAACAGAGCTTGAAAAAAGAAAGCTAAAGCTAACTAAAAAACTAGACGAAGCCAAAGAGGCTGAGCTGCGAAAAAGAGCCGTAAATATAGCCGAGCAAGAGATGCGAAACAATGCAAAGTTGAGCGCAGCCGCGGAGCAATACGAGCGTATAGAGCGCTCGGGAGTAAATTTAGCAAATTTAGAGGGATTTAAAAACATCTCTGCTGCTAATATGGACGAGCTAAATCGCAAGCTTTACGATTTTGTCGGCGCTGATGGCAAATATATGCCCTTTACAAAATCCGTAACGCTAAAACTAGATAAGGAAAGTCTAAAAGATATAGAGATAATAGATACCCCCGGCGTAAATGATCCCGTCGTCTCAAGAGAGGAGCGCACAAAACAGCTTTTGAAAACTTGCGACGTGGTGTTAGTCGTTTCGCCATCCGGGCAGTTTTTAAGCTCGGAGGATACGAATTTACTTGACCGCGTAACCAAAAAAGACGGTATCAGGGAGGTGTATTTGGTTGCATCTCAAGTTGATAATCAGCTCTTTGGCGGAGAAAAAGAAAAAGGCGGTGGAGTGCTTTCAAAGGTACTTGAAAATATCAGGGAGACTCTAAGTATACAGCAGTCAAGGGTTTTAAAAGAGATAAAAGCTCAAAGTCCGGAAGTGGGCGACAGTCTAAATGAGCTTATAGATAGCAAAGTTCTTTTAAGTTCGGCGACAGCGTTTTATATGATGAAAAACTATGACGATCAAGGTAACTGGGATTTAAACTCAAAGCATGTTTGGGGAAATTTAAATCACTTTTATCGAGACTATTTCGACGACAAACAGTCTGCTTTAGCAAATTTAAATTTGCTATCGGGCATAAAGGCGATCGAGCAAATAATCTCAAAAGTGAAAGATAAAAAAGAGGAAATTTTACAAAAAAGAAGCACGGAGTTTATCTCGGTTAAGTTTAAAAATTTACTCAATTATCAACAAGCCGTAGAACAGCAAATTCAAGAAAAGATGCAAATATTGGAAAGCTCTGATATAAACGAGATTAAGCATCAAAGAGAGCAAATGATAAAAATCAAATCAAAAGCCGTAGAGGCCGTAAATAACGCGTACGAAGATTCTCTTGAAGGATTTGAGATAAATATCAAAGATAGGCTTTTTGCCAAAGTCGAAAGTTACTTTAAAAAGTTAACCGACGATATAGCTAGTAGCGAAGCTACAGAGGAATATAGTTACAAAGTCAAAGATAATGGATTTACAAATTTATGGGGACTTTTTGGTGATAGATACAAAACAAAATACAGCACCAGAACCACCGTAAAAGCCGGTTACGTTAAAAATTCTCTCGATCAAGTCATATCCGAGGTAGAAAATTTAACCGAGATAGAGTATAGACAAAACATAGCAGAATGGAAAAAGAGCCTCTATAAATCTTTAGTATCCTCAGCTAGAAGCGTGGTGGACGACGACGTATTAGATCCGGTCATTATTTCTCGTACGATAAGAGGGACTTTAAACTCGGTCAAAAACCCGGATATCAATTATAGCGGTTCGTTTCCGAAAGAACTGCAAAAAAGCGGTACCCTAAAAGGCTACGAAGCCGAGCAGTTTTTAAGCGCTGCGGGCGAATTTGCCAGAAATCTAAAAAGCAGAGTAAGAAGCGACGTAAAATCTAGCGTCGATGCTCTGATTTACTCGTTTAAGTCCCAAGACGTGGCAAATATTATTTTTGTAAAATACGACGAGGAAATCAACTCTCTTGTTAGCGATATAGAAAACAAAGAACAAGCTTTGGATAGATACAAATTAATACTAAAGGATGTAAAAAATGCAAATACAAACTAAGGTAGAAGATGTGAAAAAGAACACAAACGATCTAAACGGATTATTTAATTTTTTAACAAGCAAAGAACGTATAAAAAAGCATATATGGGAAAATTTAGACGTTATAGACGATTTTATCAAAAATGCCGAAATCGTAGCCACCCAAAAAGAAGAGCAAGATAAGGTTTTAGCCGACCTTAGTCTTAGATACGAGCTAGTTTCAAGCCTCCTAGCCGCCAAAGTTCAAAACGAAGGCGTAGCGATGTTTCATGAGACGCTAAACGGGCAGTATCTAGAGTTTGCCAACGCCGATGATACGCTCTCAAATGAAGCCGAGATACTCTTACAGTTGCAAAATATAGAAAAAGAGCTTAGCATTATAGCCGCTTGCCCTGAACTCTATAAAAAAAATATCGTAGCCGTGGGCGGCGGATTTAGTGCGGGCAAGTCTGAATTTATCAGTAGCTTTATGAGTTCTGGCGTGAAGCTACCCATCTCTATAGAGCCCACTACAGCGATACCAGCATACGTAATGAATGCGCCAAAGGAGTATCTGCTAGGCTACTCTAAAAACGGCGGCGCAGTTGACCTGAGTAAAATAGATGAAAATTTTCACTCTAGGCTAAATCACGATTTTATAAAAGGATTTAAATTTAACTTAAAAGAAATTTTGCCGTTTATAGTACTAGGTACGAAGCTTAAATTTGAAAATATCTGCTTTATCGATACTCCGGGCTATAACCCATCAGGAAATATAGCAAACTATGGTGCCGACATAGATACGGCAAAAGAGTTTTTGGAAGAAGCGGGAGTGTTTTTATGGCTCGTGGGGCTTGACAGCACAGGCACGATGCCAAGCGGAGATTTGGAGTTTTTAAGCAGCTTGGATCTAGAAAACAAGAAGCTATACGTCGTGATAAACAAAGCCGACCTAAGAGCGCCTAGTGACCTAGAGGCCATTACTGAAACCGTAAGGCAAAATCTAGATAACTACGGTATAAACTACGAAGGCATACAGACCTTTAGCTCTGTTAGAACCCTTGAAAATCATTGCATAGTTGGTAAAAGCTTAGACGGATTTTTGACCGAATGCGATACGCCCAGCCAAAAGCACGCAGAGATTTTTAATAAGCTAAAAAATATATACCAAGCATATAAAGGCGCGATAGAAGGCAGCATAAAAGAAAAAAAATCTATCCAAAAGACGCTGCACTCGATCAGTGTAGATATGTTAGAAGACGGCCTTGAGGATATGGGTAGCAATGCCTACACTAAGCTTAGCGAGTTAAAAAGCGCCTTTGGCACAAAGAAAGAAGAGGAAAATCTAAAACTACTAAAAGTTGCAATGGATAAATTCAAAGAGGCTGTAAAAACGGTGTTTGGGCTTGATAAAGTCGTGGTGGATTTTGACGAAACATATCACAATAATAAAACAAGCAACGCGATGAAGGATATAAATATAGACAACAATGAAGACAAAAACCAAAACGAGCATAACGAATCAATTGAGCGACTTGGCAAACAGCTATATGATTATAAGGAAATAATAAGGCAATTTAAGGAATTTATAGATAACAGTGCGTCTAATAACGACTCAGACGATAAAGCTATGCTCAATATGATATATGAAATGGCAAGAAAGCCAAAGATATCCCAATCTCAATGTGAGCAGTTCATAAATGATTTTATGGACGCAAGCAACCGAAAATATACCGATACGCATACTTTTGTAAGAGAAAATCTAATGAAAAGGTTTGATGAATTTAAAAATGAGATAGATGAACACATAGATGGCGTAAAGAATGATTTCCCGGAAAAAGCATACAACCGATTTAGAAAAAATTTCTTGCATAATTTGAGCAAATTTGAGTCTTATCTTGATGAAAATTATAAAGAGGATGGGGAAGAGACGGTATTTATAGTTCTTTAGGACTTTGAGGGCATATAAAATATCGGTACTATAAAAAATAGATATCAAATAAAAACTAACAAAATTTTATTAAAGGAGAAATAATGGGTTACTACATGAAAAACCGACTTGCCCAAGATGCGGCGCAACGGTAAAATACGTCATATGGGAAGGGGGGGCAACGGGAATGCTAAGCGCTATAGCAAATTCTTTTAGCAGAAAAAAGATGCTAATAGACAACGTTAGCGAAGAAAAAGGTAGGGAGGCTGGCGTCACCCTAACTTTCATGTGTCAAGAATGCGACAAAAATTTTGAAAGCTCAAATAGCTATTTATTGTAAATTTATACAAGGAGAAACAATGAATACGAAAGAAATCATCGAAATAGCTATAGAGGCCTTAGGAGACATAGTAAAACACATAGGTAACAATAGAGATGGAAAATAACCTCACAGTAAGCAAAAACACAAAAGGACAATAATGAAAGTAAAATCAAGGGATGTAATAATAGTGGCGTCTATAAAAAGAGAGATTAGTCTACGATCAAGAATCGTAAAATCCAAAAAGATATATACTAGAAAACAAAAACATCAAAAGGGTATTAAATGGGAGTTATAGTAAACACACTAAATCCAAAAAGGATTTTTACTTATAGCCATAAAAGCGATAAAAATTGTCGTCAAATGTAAAAAATATTGACCCTATCATAAAAGTATGCAAATGGATATTCTCATATTAGTAGATTGGAGCCAGTTTGTCAAATAGTATGGCAAATTGATTCAATTTCTGACCGGGATAGTCCAATGTTTACTCGCATTTCGCATCTCCAAATACATCATTTTATAAATCGAATCGTCATATGGAAAGACTTGATTTGTTCCGAGTTTTCGTAAGCTTAAGTGCAAGCTTTTAATAGTATTCGTTGTGTAAATTTCTTTGCGAATATCCATCGGATAATAAAATAGACTCAATGGAATTTAAGCGTATTTTTACCCACTACCTCATATGGTTATTTATAAGACTTCTTATGAATTTCAACAGTTTCTGATATAAGTTTTCCTGTGTAGTTTTTAGTATTATATCTAAACTCTATTCACTACGCTCGTTACTTTTCAAGGACATAGCTCCTACTACCCATTTGCGTGAGCTTAAGTTAAAGAGAGTCGACTTCTTTTCCATACGACAACTACTTCTAGAAAAATCCATGATTTTATTAAGGGCAAATTTTAATCTTTAAAATAGTATTTTTTTATACAAATAATATTATAATTTCGTAATCTTATTTGTATAAAAAGGATACGCCATGAACAGTTGCGAAAAATTAAATCTAAGGGTGGTGCCTGAATATTACAGTAGTGGCATATGGATTATAAAGAAGCCGTTTCAATCCAGTTACGGCGTAAATACCAATTATGAATATTTAAATTTACCGCAAGATTTAAAAGATGATTTTGAAGCATGGCAGGATAGCTTTGATAGAAACAATCCTCATCGGCAAGACGAATGTTGGGATGAGGAAAAATTTAATCAAGAAGGATTGAGCCTTGCAAGGAGATTAAAATCCTTTCTAAAAAATAGTGCCAGGGTTGAGTACTCAGGAGATATTTTTGCAGAAATAAGACTATTTTATGTGGACTACAATGCCGATGAATACAAAACGAGCCCCATATCGTGCGAAGATGGCATTAGAGTAAATTTTGACGACCTTTTTAGGCTATTCAACATTAAATACGACAGTAGTTTAAATAGAAAATTTCAAGAGTGGTTAAAAACAGACATATCAAATTTTACGCAATATGAGTTGATGGAATTTGATAGAACGGGTAAAGAACTAACCGATGATCTAATAACTATTTTACCTAAAGAATGCGTGGTTGAGTATAAAAATTTATCTAAATTTGACGAAAGTACCGAGCTATTAATAAGCGATATTTTAAACGGGAAAATGCCGATAGTACAGTGGATAAAAGAAAATATTCAAGACGGCAGATTAAGCATAGATAAACAATACGATATACCGGATAAAAAAGATTACTATTTATCTAAGCGTGAATTGAGAGATATAAATTTTGTTCCGGGCGCGCTAGAGGCCATATACGGTAGCTGGGATAGCGAGGAGGGCAAGGTCGCCGCCGCTAAAATCATAGATATGATTAAGGATATCCATGAGGTATATAAAAAAGAGGATTCGTGCGATAACGATACTCTAGAGATCAAGCTAGCAAATTTATATACATTTCTTTTAACTCAAAGCGCTTGCGTATACGGGTATGATTTTGTAGAAATGATTTCGAAAGACGACGAGTTGTTTTCAACAGCGCTTAGAATCGGCGTATTTTTTATGGAAAGAGCTGTACATAAAGAGCCGATCAAATTTGGTATATGTACAACGTGGTATTGTGGAGCTGAAGAAATAGATAAATTGCTATTTACGCTTGGATTGGCTGATGATTTTTCTATATATACTACATGTTCTTTTGAGATGAAACAAAAAAATGATAATGTATTTAAAATGGCTAAATTAACGGACGGATACGGTAGATTAAATTATTTGAATGGTCTTAATGCGGCTAATGACGAGATAAAAACTTGGATGATCTATCAAGGCTATAAATGCAGCTTGGGCTATGAGCGTACGGCCTATAAATGTGCAAGCCGAGGAGATTTATTATCTCACATAAAAAACGGGTGGAATGATGAGCTGTATGATTGCGCAGGCGATATTATATGGGGGTTGATAGACGATTATGAGGACAGGATCTTTGAGTATACGGATGCAAAGGAAGTAGTGGAGCTTTTTATTGAAGAGTCTTTGAGGCAAAATATGAATATAGACAGATTTAATAAGCTCTGTGACATATTTTATTTTATAAGGGACAATTGGGAGCAAATCGGATGGGGCGAAGAAGAAAAAGACAAGTTGGTTGATCAAATTTCAGATATTGCCTATAATAAAAATTATAACTGGGAAGAACAGGTAAGGGAAAACGTATTTGACCATAAAGCAAGAAACATCGCAAAAGCTTTAAATATAAATATTTGGAACGATTTATTTAACTACGCAATGCAAAATGATAATTTCTCGGATTGGTATTCGTTGGTTCAAACGGATAATATTGCTGAATTTAGAATGGTTTGTATGCTTGCTGAGAAGCAGCTAGATCTTAAAAACATATCTGCCGGTATTGGTGACGAGCTAGGCTTTAACGGAAATTTCGGAAAACACAGCGATTTGTCTATTATTTTGCAAAAAATGAGAGAATTTAATCAAATCGTCAGTATTGAGTTGGTTCAAGCCGGTTTAAACTGTCCCGTAACTAACACTAGAAACGCTGCCCTACGCGTAGTTGCATCATGCTATGATGTTCCCAGAGAAATCATTCAAACAATCGCTCGCAATAGAGACAGGGAGCCAAATAAGGGTTCTATGGAGTATTATAATACTATCTTAAACATTTCAAAATGCAAATGTTGCGATAATTATATTAAGATCAATACCGTATACGATATGCTAAAAAGAGTAAAAGATTACGTGGAGTCGGATAGAAAGATCGCTAAACTTTTAGGAGATCTGATGCTTGACGCCGATGAAGTTGGAATAATGCAAGAGTGTTCAAGGCTCCAAAATCTAGTAAAAAATTCTAACAATGAATTTTATGAAAAAAAATATAGATGCATACGTTTTAGCGATTCGGGCATATATCTCAAATTTAATGAAAATTTTACATCCTTGCTATCTATCGAATTAAGCATAAAAGAGCTATTTGAAAAAGATATGTTTTTAAAATTTAAATCAAATGATGTCAAAAGAGGTTATTATACAAAATTTAAAAATATGACATACGATAGCAGGGTAGAGTTTTTGCAAAATGCATTAGGAAATTATGACGAAAACCTAAGAAATGCTTATTTTGAAGTTATTCAACTAGGAAAACAGGGCAAAAATGGATATGCAGAGTATCCAAAAAATAATCATGATGGATGCCCGTATTTTATATATAATACTCTAAATAATACGAATAAAGCAAATATAGAGCTGGTCGTTAATGAGGAATGGAGTTATATAGACGAGCCGATATCAGGCTGGCTACATCAATTTATCGTAAATATGTATCCTGATTACGGCGATACTTATTTGTGGAATGAAGGTTCTGCTAGCGGCATATACTGCTTTAAAAAGTATGATTTAGAAGGTACGTTGCTTGATAAAGAACTTAATGATTGGGAGCATGATTTTATGTTAAATTCTGAAAATTTTAATGATTTAGACTGGGATCGATTTAATAGCCGGGGTAAGGTACTACATAAAAATCTGCAAGCTATCGTAAAAAATGACTACATAGTAGTATATGCAATGAGCTTTGAGGAGCAATATGGCTCGTTTAACGGTTAGATGCGGCACTATAAATTTAACCTTGTAATCTTTTTAATTGCAATTTTCAATGAGATAAAATAACCGGAAAGGATTTTGTTATATTACTATTCGATGAGTAATAATTAGCTAAGAGTTTAGCTAACGGTAAAAAGTTTTTTGCAAATAGGCTCGATTTCTGAACTAATATTTTCATCAAAAATAGAGATATTTTTTATTTTTACGTCCTCTCTGGCCGCCCTTAGGTTGTGCGTATCGCCGTTTATGCTTATGGTTATGTTTACGTCGTTGTTTCTAGACATAGCGGACTACTTTATGGTAAAATATGTATAGAAAAACGAAAGGAGCTAAGATGCTAGGTTTGGTAAAATACGCTTTGCTAGGTTGTTTGCTTTTTGCGCTAACGTTAGCGGTAGCATATGCGCTCACGGACGTTTTAAGCTCGGATAACGCTTTGATAGTAGGCTTGGTTACGCTACTAGTCGCGGCGGCAAAAATGACGGATGACGCAAAAAAATCTAAAAATTTATCTTTATAAGTCATCTTTACCCCCGTCATTCCCTCTTATTTAAAACCCTATTAAACGCTTTTGAGATTTCAAACATCCATAAAAAATCTATTTTAAAACGCTTGCAAAAAGCCTTTAAAACGATTACCTCGCATTCAAAATATCCGCCGTTAAAGTCTCGCTTTACCACGCTTGCCGTCTGAAGTCCGCGAAGCATAAGAGCTTCGTAATAATCAAGCCCGAAATCATCCGGGCTCATTTTATTTTCGACGCAGGCAAGCAGCCTCTCTACTTTTTTGAGCGCTCAGCCTCTATAGCGGCGTCAATGGCGCTCATAACCGATAGGTAGCTTAGACCCTTGTCTTCTATTTCGGCTTTGAATTTTTCAAGATCGGCGCCGCCTAAGGTTAGATCAAACCTCTTCTTTGCCGCGACGTCAAGATCTATCGAGGCGCTAGCTAGCTCTTTTTGCTCCGCGCGCTTTGCTTCGATCTGCTCGATGAGTGCTTTAAAATGGCAACGAGTAGGTTCATATAGATCTGCTTTCAGATATCCAGGCCAGCCTTAGCGAGGCCTATAAAAAGGGGCAGGGTTTTGGGGAGTGGCGAGACAACATAAAACCCGTTTTAGCAAAGAAAGGCTGGCTAGGAGACGTAAGCGTAACAAATCCTAAGACCGGAGAAGCGAAACAAATTTACGTCGGCTCGCGGCGGCTAAAGCGAATTTTCGAGACCAATATGCGCGTAAGCGTCGCAAAGGCAAGGTATGAAAGCCAGATGAGTAGCGCGGGCGAATACTTCCGCTATAAAGCCGTACTAGACCGCCGCACGCGACCATCTCACGCTAAGCTGCACGGCATGATCCTACCAAAAACGCATAAATTTTGGGAGAAAAACTACCCGCCAAACGACTGGGGATGTAGATGCCAGGTGCAAGTACTCACAAAATACGAGATGCAAAACTACGGATTTAAGCCCTACGCCGGCACGCCTTTAAACGTAGCGAGCGAGGACTGGGCGTATAATTCGGGCAAAAGCGCGGATAACCTTGACGGCGTCCTAGCTCAGAAAGCTAAAAATTTAAGCGGCGAACTAAAAAATATAGTAAAAAACGATCTTAAAAACTACGAGCAGGATAGAAATTTATACGTTTGGCAAAAGGGGTTAGATGAAGCTGTGGATGAACTTTTAGTAAAGCAAGATAAGACAAGCCCTATAAAAGCGTTTCAGCTCGGAAAGATAGATGCTTATGTCTCAAAAAGGATCTTTGAGATTGCGGGCATAGAGTTGGCCGATAGTTTTATAGCCGCAGATAAAAAATCGATACTACATATCCGTCCGTCGCGAAAAAAAGCGTATAATCAAGCCCTAAGCATCGATGAAATCAGGCAAATCCCAAACGTGCTTTACGAAGCAAAGAATGTTAGCTTTGATGCCAATGAGGGGAATTTGGTTTATTGGTTTGACGATAAAGAAGATGCCGAAAAAATCAACAAAATAATAGTAAATTTAAACTACGCTTTAAAGAAATTTAAAGTAACGAACTATATGGTAACGATAGGTAAAGTAGATAAAGTCGAAAGCCTAAAAGACAACTATATAGAGATAAAGCGGCGGTAGGAGTTGCACCTACAATATGGCGTATGGTTAACGCCCTCGCTACTGCGTTGCGACCATCAACCGCTTTAAAATACAACGCGGGCAGGACTCGAACCTGCAACATCGGAGTATTAGTCCTGTGGTTACGCACCCGCTAGGGTTCACATCTTCGCGCCATAGATGATTATAGCCCTTTTACCCTCAAAAGTCAACTTAGCTTACTAGCTATCTCGGCAGCCAAAAAGCGCCTGATGTTTTCCTCTAAATTCGGCTCCAGCTTTCCGTTTTCAAGGACGGGCAAAAACGGACGAGCGGGTATTTTTGACTTATGACCGCGCCCGGCGTTTGCGCCAAACTGATGAGCTAGGCCATAAGCAAAGCCTTTGTGCGAGCTATTATTTGAGACGGTTACACTTTTATTATCGGACGCTATATGCCAATTATCCGCCAGATGTCCGCTATCTCTTAAAATTCTATCTGAACCGCCTCTTTTTATTTTTTGGGCTAGCGTACTTTGTTTAAGCGGTTTCCAACTCTGCCCAAACGGGCTTTTTTGGTTTTCAAACGCAAATTCTATGGAGTTTGAGATCATATTGCCGATGGTATCAAACGTGCTTTGAGATAGGGCATTGCCTTCCTCGAGTCGCTTTAGCATCTGGTTTATCTGTTCAAGCCCGTTTATTTCTATACTCATGCTTTATCTTTCGGCTTACAAAAGTGCTCACTGCGAGATTTTGTTAAAGTCTTGCGAGTCAAAAAAGTCCTCTGCGGCGTTTAGAAGATACGGATTTGCTTTCGTGCCCGGGTGATTTACCTTTTTGCCGAACATCTGCCTGGTCTTTACGTTTGCTAGCGCCTTCATCCTTTTAGGCTTGATGACGTGAGGAGCGGTGCCGTCGTGGATGAATTTTGCGTATGGGGCAAGCCTGGTGTTTCCTACCTCTATTTCAAGGTTTTCGATACGGTCGTCAAATACTTGAATATCTTTTTTGAGGTTGCCCGTTTTTATGGGGGCTATGTATTTTGCTTTTAGGACGATACCTTGACCTATGCGAAAAAGAAAGTTTTTTAAATGTCTTTTGAAGTCCATTTAAAAAGCCTTTATATGTTCCATCGTATGTTTGACGAATTTTAAAGCCTCATATATACTCATTGTCTTGTTTTGGGATATTTCTTTGTATGCTTCATTGATAATCAGTATATCAAATTCGCAAACTTCTTGCATGATAGGATCGTCTTTGGCAAGAAGTAGCTGTTCGTCTTTTACGCTTTGGTCTTGAATAAATTTGATTTTTTCGTTTTGCGTTTGAATGTCGGCAAAATAGTATTTATCAAATAGTTTATCGTCTGTGTAACCTTTGGCGGTATCATACCCGTCTTGAGCTAACATAAATTCATAGTCGCGCTTGATAAATAAAATCATTTTTTCCATTTTAACCACCCATCGAAAATATAACTTTTAATGACCTCTTTTTTAGGCGACGCGTTTCTCTTAAAATACTCTCTCGCCTTTTTTGCGTTTTCAAATTTTATCATAGTTACGATTTCATTGTCATTAAAGCTAAGATAGAAATTATTT
>NZ_CAUQHQ010000023.1:0-21787 GCF_963517995.1 uncultured Campylobacter sp. | reverse complement strand
GCGGTATTTTTACTAGCGATTACCTGCGTAAACCGCGTGAGGATGGGGTTGGGGGAGTAGGGGTAAACGATATAACTCCAAAATAATCCTGCCGCAAGGATGCCGAATTTAGCATAGTTTGTTGCCGCAATTAAATTTGATATAATTTCAAGACCATTTATTTTAGCTAGAGGCGTTGCGGACGGTGCATAAGGAAAATGAAGCCAAAGTAGTGATTTAATGAGAGTAAAACTAAAATCGGCGCCACTCGCCAAATTTAACGCGCAAACAAGGAAAATTTAACAAAAAGGACGAAAGATGAAAGAGTTTTTAGCGGCCGCGCTTGATTTTATCCTTTGCCGCATCACGATATTTATCACGGGCGTACGGCCGCCGAAGGAGCTTTTAAATATCGGAGACGGCCCTAAAATTTACTATGCAAACCACGCTAGTCACGGCGATTTTTTGCTGATTTTCGTATCGCTGCCTTACCGCGCAAGAAGGCGCGTGCGCCCCGTCGCGGCGGCGGAGTACTGGGAGAGCGGGCCGGTGCGTAGGTTTCTTGCTAAAAACGTGTTTAACATGGTGCTAATCAGCCGCCATAAAGATCCGCTAGAGGCGCTAGCGCAAATGAGCGAGGCGCTAAAAACGCACTCTCTCATCGTCTTTCCCGAAGGCACGCGCAAGACGGACGACGACCTCGCGCTACAGCCGTTTAAAAGCGGGATTTTCCGCCTGGCGCAGCAGTGTCCCGCCGTCTCGTTCGTGCCCGTATGGATCAAAAACGCGCGAAACGTCCTGCCAAAGGGCTTTTTCGTGCCTATTCCGCTGCTTTGCGAGCTGATAGTGGGCGAGGAGATAACCTACGGCGGCGAGGGCAAGGGCGAGTTTTTACAAAAGGCGCAGGACGCGCTGCTAGCGATGAGCGATACGCAAAATGATAGAACGAAAGCCTAGCGAGGCGACTTTGGCCAGAGCTGTAAATTTGAGTCCTATAAATTCGCCACGCAAGACGGGAAAATTTGCGACCGATTTTTACGGCAAATTTAACGACGAACCTTTGAGAGCGGCAGCTAAAAGCGTCAAATTTAAAAACAAAGCCCACGCTAAAACGCTCGCTTCTCCGCAAATCAAATTTGACCTAAGCACTAGCCCAAAGCGCAAGCTTTTTTCGCTAACAAATTTAACAGCCCAAACCGCCCGCACGGCAAACCAAATGCGCGTAAATTTGACTAGTTCGGGCGCTTCAAAGCATACGTCAAATTTAGCTTCAAATTTAACCAAAAGGCACTAAAATGAACCCGCAAAATCATATATTAAATCTATTTTTAGGACTCATCGCGGTGCTAGTCGTCTCTAGCGCCGTTGCATTTATGCTAAAGGCAAAATTCGGCGCCGAGAACAAAACCATTGCAAATTTGACCTCGCGCATAAACGCCTGGTGGGCGATGATTTTGGTGATTTTTGCGTTTACGTATATGGGCAAAAACGCCGTGATATTTTTGTTTTTGCTCGTATCTTTTGCCGCATTGCGCGAGTTTTTGTCGCTCATCTACATCCGCAGGGGCGATCACATCGCGCTCGTGGCGTGTTTTTACGTGATTTTGCCGGTACAGTATATATTTATCTATGCTGATTGGTACGCGATGGCGATGATATTTATCCCGGTTTACGGATTTTTGTTTTTACCGATTTTGGCGGCCATTTGCGGCGATGCGGCATACTTTTTAGAGCGCTCGACGAAGATCCAGTGGGCGCTGATGATCTGTGTGTTTTGTATCTCGCACATCCCGGCGCTTCTTTTGCTGGATCTTAAGCAAGGCAGCGGCATGGAGCTGATGCTGTTTTTGATCATAGTCGTGCAATCTAGCGACGTGCTGCAGTATATCTGGGGCAAGCTTTTTGGCAAGCGCAAGATCGCGCCTAACATCAGTCCGTCTAAGACGGTGGTCGGCTTTGCGGGCGGGGTTCTTAGCGCTAGCGCGCTGGCTGCGTGTCTGCATCATCTCACGCCTTTTGGCGCGGCGGGGGCGTTTTTCATCGGCCTTGCCGTTTGTATGATGGGCTTTTTAGGAGGGATTGTTATGTCTGCGATCAAGCGCGATCTGGGCGTCAAAGACTGGGGCTATATGATCAGCGGGCACGGCGGGATGCTTGACCGTATGGACTCGCTGTGCTTTGCGGCGCCGATATTTTTTCACATCGTTAGATATTTTTACGCATGAGGTTTTGATGAAAATTTGGAGCAAAATTTTACTTTTAACGCTCGCGGCAAATTTAGCCTTTGCATTTTCGGCCGAAAAGCTCGTACAAGACGCTAGAGCGCAGGTCGGACGGACGCTGTTTTACGATCCTTCGTACGAGAGGCTAGCCTATCCGATGGGCGACGTGGATATGATAAGGGGTGTTTGCACCGACGTCGTAGTTAGGGCGCTGCGCGGACAGGATATCGATCTACAACGCCTCATCCACGAGGATATGAGCGCAAATTTTAGCGCCTATCCAAAAAACTGGGGCGCGAAAAAGACCGACAAAAATATCGATCATCGCCGCGTGCCAAACATCGCGACCTATTTAAAACGCAAGGGCTACGAGGCGAAGGGCGAGTTTAAAGCAGGCGATATCGTGACGTGGCGGCTGGATAACGGCAGGCCGCACATCGGCATAGTTTCGGATAAATTTGCCGCCGGCAAAACCCCGCTCGTGATTCACAACATCGGACTTGGCGCGCAGGAGGATGACGTGCTAAACGAGTACGAGATAACGGGGCATTTTAGGATAAAATAAGTAAAAAAATCGATAAATTTAAGTAAGAAAGGCGAAAAATGGAGTTTAAAGAGAGCTACTTTATAACGAGCGACGGGGCGAGGATATTTTACAGATACCGCCTGGCTAGCGACGTGGCGTGCGAAAACCCGGGCGCAGGTGAAATAAATTTGAGCGAAGATAGTAAATTTGACGGGTCAAATTTGGGCGTCCAAACTACAAACGAAACGTCAAATTTGACTATTGAGCAAGCGCGCGGCGCGGATGAAAATATGGAGCTAGGCTCAAGCGGCGAAGGTAAGTCGGGCGAGCAAAATTTACCAAACGGCAGCGAAAATTCGGACTCAAATTTAAACGAAACGGGCAAATGCGCTGCGTCAAATTTGAGCGAGACGCCTAGCGAAAACGCCGAGCAAAATCTCAAATTTAAAGCCGCGCCGAATGCCAAAGCCGTAGCGATATTTCACCGCGGGCACGAGCACTCGGGTAGGACGACGCACGTGGCGGACGGGCTGGCGGATGATAGTTTTAGCTATTTTGCCTGGGATCAGCGCGGACACGGCAGGAGTGACGGCGAGCGGGGCGATGCGCCGAGTATCGGCCGCCTCATCGCCGACGTGGACGAGTTTGTGGCGCACATCGAGCAGAGATTTGGCTTTGTGACGCAAAATCTAGCCGTGATAGCCCAAAGCGTGGGCGCCGTGCTGGTCTCGGCGTGGCTGCACGACTACGCTGTGCGCGTTCGCTGCGCGGTGCTGGCAAGTCCCGCGTTTAGCGTGAAGCTTTACGTGCCGTTTGCTAGGGCGGGGCTAAAGGCACTCTACTCCTCGCGCGGAAATTTTTTCGTAAACAGCTACGTCAAGGCGCACTATCTCACGCACGACAAACAGCGTCAGGCCAGCTACGATGCCGACTCGCTCATCACTCGCGCGATCTCGGTGCGCATACTGCTGGGGCTTTACGAGGCGGCGCATCGCGTGGTTTCAGACGCCGCCGCGATCACGACGCCTACGCTGCTGCTGGTTTCAGGCGATGACTGGGTCGTGGAACACGCCCCGCAGCACGAGTTTTACAACGCTCTTGGCGCGCGGGTAAAAAGGCGCGAGATTTTAGATGGATTTTACCACGATACGCTGGGCGAAAGCGAGCGGGAGAGGGCGTTTGAGATAGTGCGCGAATTCGTCGGCGAGAGGTTTAGCGCGCCTTTTAGCGAGGTGGACTGCACGCACGCGGACGAATACGGCTTTAGCCGCGAGGAGGCCGATAGGCTAGCTACGCCGCTACCGAGATTTAGCCCGAAAAATTTGCGATTTAAATTTCAGCGGATATTTATGCAGGCGGTTTCGCCGTGGGTCGGCGGGCTAAAGATCGGTGAAAATACCGGCTACGATAGCGGCAGTACGCTTGATTACGTCTACCGGAACGAGCCGCAAGGGGCGAATAAGTTTTTTAAATTTATCGACAAATTTTACCTAAACGCCATCGGCTGGCGCGGTATCAGAGAGCGCAAACGAAATATCAAGCTAGCCATCGATCAAGCCGTAGCAAAGCTGCAGGAGCGAGGCGAGCCGCTACGACTGCTCGATATCGCCTCGGGGCACGGCAGATACATACTAGACGCCGCGCAGGGGCATAAATTTGAGCGCATAACGCTGCGCGACTACAGCGACATAAACGTAAAAGCAGGTAGCGAAATGATAAAGGAGCGCGGGCTAGAGGACGTCGCGAGCTTTACGCAGGCAAACGCCTTTGACGCCGCCAGCTACGAGGGTCTGCAGGGCGCATATACGCTTGGCGTCGTGTCGGGGCTGTTCGAGCTCTTTCCGGATAACTCGGTCGTGCGCACCGCGCTGCAAGGCTTTTCAAGCAGCATAAGAAGCGGCGGCTACCTCATCTACACCAATCAGCCGTGGCACCCGCAGCTTGAAATGATCGCGCGCGCTCTATCCAGCCACAGGCAGGGTGCGGCATGGATCATGCGACGCCGCAGCCAGGCCGAGATGGATCAGCTCGTGGCAAAGGCGGGATTTAAGAAAGTAAAAGAGTGGATAGATGGGGATGGGATATTTAGCGTGAGTTTGGCCGTTAAAATTTAGCTTTTTGCGGCTTGTCTCGCGAGCGCTTTTCCGAGATTTTTGCTTCGTTGCACTCGCAACTGCAAGCAGAACGCAAAATTTTCGCTCCGCAGGCTATATGCCTAGCGCACGCTCAATTTTGCTTCAAAACTCAAAAAATCATCTCGCGATACTTCGCCTTATCGTTTTACGCTCGAATTTGAAGTCAAATTTGATCAAATTTGCAAATTTCCGCTTCAAATTTGACTCGCCCAAACCCGCATCCTAAAAACGCCGAATTCGGTTTTAAATCAGCGGCGTACTACGCTATTTAGCCGAACCGGGCTCGTATTTGTAACGCTCAAATTTTAATCTCAATCTCTTTTTATCCATTTTTCGCTAAAATCGCTAAATTTTAAAAACGCGCGGTATCCGCAAAAAAAGGAAATTTATGCAAAATAAAAAGCAAACCATCACCGAAAAGATTTTCAGCGAGCACGTAGGGCGCGAGGTTTTCGCGGGCGAGATCATCGAGAGCGACATAGACATGGTCATCGGCAACGACATCACGACTCCTATCTCCATCAAGCAGTTTGAGCGAAGCGGCGCGACGAAGCTTGCTAATCCTGACGGCTTTAGCGTCGTGATGGACCACTACATCCCCGCAAAAGACATCCTAAGCGCCAACCAAGCCAAAATCAGCCGCGATTTTGCGTATAAGCACGATTTGAAAAATTATTTCGACGAGAAGGACATGGGCATCGAGCACGCGCTACTTCCTGAAAAAGGCCTCGTGGTGCCTGGCGACGTCATCATCGGCGCCGATAGCCACACCTGTACGCACGGCGCGCTGGGAGCCTTTGCCACGGGCATGGGCAGCACCGATCTAGCCTACGCGATGATAACGGGTAAAAACTGGTTTAAAGTGCCTCCGACTATCAAAGTGATCTTTCGCGGCAAACTTGATCGCCACGTCTACGGCAAGGACCTCATCCTAGAGATCATCCGCCGCATCGGCGTGGACGGCGCGCTGTATAAGGCGCTGGAATTTACGGGCGAGACGATAGATAGCCTCGATATGGACGGGCGTTTTAGTATGTGCAACATGGCGATCGAGGCCGGCGGCAAAAGCGGCATCATCGCGGTCGATGATACCACGAAAGAGTTTTTAAAAGGTAAAAATTTACGCGCCGAGCCGAAGCTGCACTACTCCGACGAGGACGCGAACTACGAGCAAATTTTAGAAATCGACGTTAGCAAGCTCGACCCCGTGATCGCCTATCCGTTTCTGCCTAGCAACGGCAAGAGCGTGCGCGAGGCCGTCAGAGACGATATCGCTATCGATCAGGCGTTTATCGGCAGCTGCACGAACGGTAGGCTAAGCGACCTGCGCATCGCGGCTGAAATCCTAAAAGGCCGCAAAGTAGCTCGCAAAACCCGCCTCATCATCACGCCTGCAACGCAAAAAATCGCCCTGCAAGCGCAAAAAGAGGGGCTGATGGATATTTTCGCGGAAGCGGGCGCAGTCGTGAGTAACCCGACCTGCGGCGCGTGCCTGGGCGGATATATGGGGATTTTGGGCGTTGGGGAACGCTGCGTAAGCACGACGAACAGAAACTTTGTCGGCCGCATGGGCGATCGTACGAGCGAGGTGTATCTGGCAAACTCGGCCGTAGCGGCGGCTAGCGCCATCGCAGGCAAAATCGCCGATCCGCGCGATCTTTAAAATTTGACGGCTTGTCTTTTTCCTTTATACTTCGTTAGAAATTTCGCCGAAGCTCGGTTACATACTACTTGTATGCGCCCTCGCTCGGCTCATTTCCGCCTCGTCTAAAGAAAAAATACTTCGCCTTGATTTTTCTATTCAAATTTGAAGTCAAATTTACAAATTTCAGCTTCAAATTTTACCCACCGAGAGCCACACCTTGAAAATGTCAAATTTACATTTTCGGCGTGACAGCGCCAGATAAACCTGCACGCGGTGCAGCAACTTCTCACGTGCAGTGAGATAGGTGGGGGTTTCTGCGTTGCTTTGCTCGTAACTGCTTCCCTAAAAGCTGCGAACGCAGAGCGTGAAGCAGGGCAGACCGTAAGTAGAACCCCTTCCTCTTAACAAGAAAACCAAGATATTAAAAATACGGCAAACAATTCAGAAAATTTGCACTCAAATTTGAAGTCGAATTTACAAATTTGAGTCGCCGAAACTCGCGTTAAAAATACCAAATTTAACTTCGCCGTATCGGCAAATTTAGCAGCCTTTGTCCTTTAAAACGCCGTTATCGTCGCCAAAAGACCAAAGATTATGCCGGGCAAATTCGCAGCCGAAAGCGGATAGTCTTTTTTAGCTTTTAGCAATCCGTAGCTAGTCCAGATCGTGCAGTTTATCGCTGCGGCTAGAGGCTGGATAAAAGGCGTTTTGTTGCCCTCGAGGTTGCCCATTATCTGCGGGATGTAGGAAATATACATAATGACCGACAGGCACGTGCCTATCCAGCCTAAAATTTGTAAATTTTTCTCGCTCATTTTTTCTCCTTTGAAATAGAGGCGGCATTATATACTTTTTAGTTGTGATAATCAAGCGCTAAATTTGCCCGCGGCGGGCGCGAATTTGCGCTAAAGTAAAGCTAAATTTAGTAAAATACGCCGATTTTAAAGGAGAGCAAATGGCTTACGTAACCTACGACAAGGCAAAATGGCACTGGGGCGCGGAAACTGCGCCGACTGATATCCCGCAGGAAAACGGCGCGACGCACATCGCATTTTTCTTCCGCTGGTGCATGGAGCGCAAGCTCTATTCCAAGGACTTCGCGGCGGATTTCGCGGACGATATAGCGCGGATGGACGATAGCTTTGACTACCGCGGATTTTTCTTTCGCGATATGGACGGCGTGCTGGATAGCGACGCGCTAAATGCCGCGGGCAAGGCATTTGCGAAGGCCTACTACACCACGGGCCGCACGAAATTTGCTAAAACTCACGGCTGGTATTTGCAGGATTACGACGATTTCGTCGCACACAAATTCGGCGATAAAAACTTCGACAACGCCTATTTTTACATAGAAAACTCGCCGCAAAACTATGCCGAGGTCAAACAAATCATCGACCGCCGCTACGAGGAGTTTTTAGAAGCCAAAAAAGCTAGCAAAAGCGCGGATAAATAAAGCCAAATTTGCGCCGAGCAAAGTTAAAAGGCGGGGTAAATTTACGCACGGACGAGCCCAAGAGATTCTGGCGTAAGCCGAGCGCAGATCGTAAATTTTAGATCGGTTGCGGATTTTGCGTATTTAGCCGCGCCTAAGCCGCTACCGCACTGGTGGCGGCAACCTCCGCCGCTTTAGACGCGCTTTATTGCGTTAAATTTTCCCCTGGCATTTTGTCTCCTTTTATCTATTTGCTTTGTAAATTTGAGTTTGAGTCTGATTTACTTCGGTTGCTATCTACGTAAATCACCTGGGCCATACCGCTTTCGGCTCTACCTATAGCGCTCTTGATCCCGTCTTGCTTTTCTATTTCATTTGCCCATTTGATAAAAGCCCTAATATCTTTAAATGTAGCATTTTCGTCGGGGCAAAACTGTGAATGAAAATTTATTTGATTGTCAAATTCTTCTATCTTTTTCGGGTCTATCGGCTTTGGTTTGTATTGTAAAAGACCTTCATGATATAAGCACTCGGTACATAAGTGCTGATATTTCTTGTTTTTGCGTAACCTCGCTTCGCCTTCTTCGTCTCTGCCTTGATTCATTTTATAGATATAGTTTTCTTTTTCTTTCGTATAGTATTTTACGTTATCGTAGCACTCCTCATACGCCTTCTTTAGCTCCTCTTTCGTAGGTTGCCCTATAACGTCGTATTTTAAAAGAAGCTCTAGCATGGGTTCGTAGTTTGGGTAGTTTTGCAGCGCCACGTATAAAGAGCGTAGAAAGGTTGAATTTTCATCCCTTATGCCGGTAAATAAAGACGGCGTTTCTTTAAGTTTTGGTTTATACCCGCTAGCAAGGACTATATCGGCCATTTCGACATAGTTATGCCACACTATATACCTCATAGGGTTATTTGCGTCTTTGGACTCTTTATTGACTTGGTAATTATCTCGAAATACTATCTTTACGTCGTCTCCGTCTATGATAAGCTTTTCAATGTTATTGTAAAACGGAGGATCTATGTAGTACTGCACCGCCTTTACTTCATCAAATTTAACCCCGCTATCAAGCAGTAGCTTAGCGGTCTTAGTGGAGTTGTTTTCTATGGCGTAGGCTAGGGGCGAGAGTTTGTAGTTATCTTTCGCGTGAGCGTTTGCGCCCATATCTATAAGCCTTTTTGCCGTGACTTCGTCGTCGTAAAAGCTAGCGTACATCAAAGGAGTAACGCCGTCTATTAGTGGAGAGTCTACGCTAATGTTGTTATCTTGCATAAATTTTAAAATTTGATCCGTTTGCTTTGATTTTAAAAGTTTGCGGAAATTTTCAGCAAATGCGTCGTCCTTTATCTGCTTATCTATATCCCAGTATCTAAAAGCAAAGTCGTCTATCTCCTCTTGCGTTACGTATTTGCTTAGCTCCGAACCGGGGATTATTTTAGTATCGGCGGTAACGACGAAACGAGCGGGCGAGCTAAATTTAGAAAACAGTCCGTACTTATCCGCCAAAAGATAAAGTCCTAAAAACAGCGCGGCGTATAAAATAGTTTTAAACATTTTCAGCAAGTCGTGCAAATTTGATCCTTTTTGCTTTGTTAAATTTGCGAAATCTTAGCCAAATGGCGGTTAAATTTGAGTGAATTTGGGGGCGATAAATTTAAAAAACAAGGAATTTAAATTAAGGCAAATTCGGCCAAATTAAAAGCCGAATTTAAACAATCGGCGCAGGCTAAATTTAACCCTCGCCGCGAGAAATTATCGGCGTAAATTTACGCGCCCAAAGCCTACGCGCAAAAGCTAAATTTACCTAGTTAGCTTTAGCAGATATCCGTCCTGCGTCTTTTCTACCGAGTGCTTGTAGCTGCCGTCAAGATCGAAAACTACGCGGTAAAAGCTACCGTGCGAGCCAAAAAGCGCCGTTTTAAACGCGCCGCAGTCTAGCTCGTATTTTTTCGTATAGGAGTCCACGCTCGATGCAAAATCGATCACGACGCGCTTGCCGCCGCTAATGGAATAATCTTTGATCTTAGCGTCTTTGGTTGCGATTTTGACCTGATCTTTACCGATCTCAAAGATCGTTTTTTTGTATTTGATCTCTTTTAGAGCGGATTTGGCTTCCGGCTCAAGAGGCTTGATTACTACGTCGTTTAGAGGCAAGCTCGTCATGTTGCGCTCGCTAGGCCTTGGCGCGACGTCTATCGCGGCTATCTTAGACTCTTCTTTGGTTACGGAAACGTCGGGCTTTTCTACGACGACGGGCACTGCGATCTTGCTTAGCAAAAACTCGTCTTGCCACGAGATGCTTTTGTTTACGTCGACGGTTTTTTCCTTGACGCTACCGTCTACGCTTTTGTATTTTAGCGTGACGGAGATGAAGTTTCTAGCGTCGGCGGGAAATTTAAAACTCTGCTTCTCAAAAGGAGGCAAATTTTCTACGACGTTGGTGCTAGCCGTATTCGCGTTTAGTTCGCTAGAGGGCGCGAAGGGATTTTCTCTGCCCAAAGCCAGCCCGCAGGCCAGCGCCAAAAGCCAAATTTTACCGATTTTCATAACTCCCCCGTTTTTAAATTTATAAAGTTAAATTTACCCGCCGCTGCCGGGCTCGAGCTCTTTTAGCTCGAAATACGCCTTTTGCAGCTGGGCGTTTTGCGCCTTTAGCGTCTCGATATCCTCTTGCAACCGAGCGCGCTGATCTTGCAGGCTTAACATCACGTCTAGCGAGCGCTTGCCAAAAACTATGTTGCCGACGTAAACGCCAAAACAAACCACGCAAAACGCTATAAGCATAAATCTGAAAAAAAGCCTGAAATCAAACGGCTTTTTCTCGACGTATTCGTCTTGCGCCTCGTTCAAATTTCATGCCCCAAAAACTCGTCCGTCTCGCGCTCGATCTCAAGCAGGCGGTTGTATTTGGCGTTACGTTCGCTTCTTGAGGTCGCGCCCGTTTTGATTTGACCCGTATTCATCGCGACGGCAAAGTCCGCGATAAAGCTATCCTCGCTCTCGCCGCTTCTGTGGCTCATCACGCAGCGGTAGCCTTTGCGCTGCGCTAGGCGGATCGTCTGCATAGTTTGGCTGACGGTGCCGATTTGATTCGGTTTTATTAGGATCGCGTTAGCTACGCCTTTGGCGATACCTTCGCGCAAAATTTTCTCGTTCGTTACAAATAGATCGTCGCCCACGAGCTGCACCTTAGAGCCAAGCTTGCTAGTTAGCTTTGCCCAGCCCGCCCAGTCGTCCTCGCTTAGGCCGTCTTCGATCGAAAATATCGGGTACTTCTCGCAAAGCTGCGCGTATCTCTCAATCAGCTCTTCGCTGCTAAATTCCTTGCCTTCTAGCTTATATTTGCCGTTTTCGTACAGCTCGCTAGCTGCGACGTCAAGGGCTAGTTTGATCTGCTCGCCCGCTTTGTAGCCCGCTTTTTCGATAGCTTGCATGATGAGTTTGATCGGCTCTTCGTTATCGTTTAAATTTGGCGCAAATCCGCCCTCGTCGCCGACCGCCGTGCTGTGACCGGCCGCGTTTAGCAGGCCTTTTAGCGTGTGATAAATCTCGCTCGCCGCTCGCAGCGCGTCGCTAAATTTATCAAATCCAAACGGCATAATCATAAATTCTTGAAAATCCACGCTGTTGTTCGCGTGCGCGCCGCCGTTTATGATATTAAACATCGGCACGGGTAGCACGCTAGCGTTCGCGCCGCCTAGGTAGCGGTACAAAGGCACGTCAAGGCTCTTTGCCGCAGCGCGCGCTACCGCCATAGATACGCCAAGCACGGCGTTCGCGCCCAAATTTGAATAGTTATCGGTGCCGTCAAGCTCTCTCATCTCATCATCAAGCGCCTTTTGATCAAACGCATCCAGCCCGATCACGGCCTCCGCGATCTGCGAATTTACGTTTTCTACCGCTTTTAGCACGCCCTTGCCGCAATATCTCTCGTCCTTATCGCGAAGCTCCAGCGCCTCGCGTTTGCCCGTGCTTGCGCCGCTTGGGACTATCGCGCTTGCTACGGTGCCGTCGCTTAGAGCTACGGTCGCCTTTACGGTTGGGTTGCCGCGGCTATCAAGTACTTCTATCGCCGTTACGTCTTCTATAAATACCATTATTTTATTCCTCCGTATTTTCTTCTATGCTTTCGCTTTCGTCGTCGCTATCTTTGCCGCCCGCACCGCTTATTAGCTTATCTAGGCCGATCGAGCTTTTTATCGTCGCTACGATCTCGTCTGATATCTCGGGGTGCTCTTTGAGATAGGCTTTTGCGTTTTCGCGGCCTTGGCCGATTTTGGCGGCTTTGTAGCTAAACCACGCGCCGCTTTTGTCGATGATATCGAGCTTCACGCCGTAGTCGATGATCTCGCCGTCGCGGCTGATGCCCTCGCCGAACATTATGTCGAATTCTGCCGTTTTAAACGGAGGCGCGACCTTGTTTTTCACGACTTTTACCTTCGTGCGGTTGCCGATAGGCTCTTCGTTTTGCTTTAGCGTAGCGATTTTGCGCACGTCTAGGCGCACCGAGGCGTAAAATTTAAGCGCATTACCGCCCGTAGTGGTCTCAGGCGTGCCGTAACCCATAGCGCCGATTTTCATACGAATTTGGTTGATAAAGATCACTGTCGTGTTCATCTTGTGTACGACACCCGCGAGCTTGCGCAGCGCCTGGCTCATTAGACGCGCTTGCAAGCCTACGTGCTGATCGCCCATATCGCCCTCGATCTCGCTTTTTGGCGTTAGAGCCGCGACGCTATCCACGACGATAAGCTCGACCGCGCCGCTTCTAGCTAGGTTTTCTACGATTTCTAGCGCTTGTTCGCCAAAATCAGGCTGGCTGACGTAGAGATTTTCGGTATCTACGCCCAAATTCGCCGCGTATTTTACGTCTAGAGCGTGCTCGGCGTCGATAAAGGCGCACGTGGCTCCCGTTTTTTGCGCTTCGGCGATGATGTGTAGCGTCAGAGTCGTTTTACCCGAGCTCTCAGGTCCGTAAATCTCGATAATACGGCCCTTTGGGATACCGCCTATGCCAAGGGCCAGGTCAAGTCCTAGCGAGCCCGTCGAGATGCTATCTATCGCCTCGACTTGTTTGTCGCCAAGGCGGATTAGCGTACCCTTGCCAAATGCTTTATCTATCTGCTTTAAAGCCGCGTCTAAGGCCTTTTTCTTGTCCGAATCGTTTGTCGGCGGGACTATCTTTTTCTCTTCTTTTTCTTTTGCCATCGGCTTCCTTAAATTTAAAATAACCGTGCTGATTTTATCAAATTTGAGATGAATTTTTGATTATTCGCGTAAATTTGAGACGGGTTTGAGCGGGGTCAAATTTGCTCTAAATTTACGCCTTTTTTAAAACGTAAAGCAGCTCGCTAACGTGCGTCGGACGGCTGGCTAGATTTCTACTACCGCGAAAGGCGTTGTATTTTTGCTCCAAAATTTGCACTTCGCCCAGCCTCGCTAAATTTTGGCTAAATTCCTCGCGCGCGATGAAGCCCTCGGAGTTAAACGAGATGAGCACGAATTTAGCTTTTAGCTTTGAAATTAGCTCGAAAAATGCCAGCGCGGCGGCTGATTTTTGATTAAACACCGAGCGGTTCCAGCCTCTAGCGATACCAGAAACACGCGAGATTTCGCTCGGACGCTCATAGCTAGCGATCAAATTTAACATAAAGTAGTTCGAGCCGTAGGGGTGCTGGTTATAAGGCGGATCAAGATAGACCAGATCAAGCGGCGGAAGCTCGGCGGCAAGCCCCTCGGCGTCTCGTCTTTGCACTTCAAATTCGACGTTAAAATTTGAAAAAACGGGCTTAAGCAGGCTGATGTCGGCCGTGATGCGAGATAGCGCGTGTTTGCCGCGTCCGCCAAACTGCCCAAGGCCGTCCTTGTTTTTGTGAAAACCCTTGAAAATGCCGCTGGTATTTGCGTGCACGCTAGCTGAATACAGCAACGGAGCGACGAAAAAAACGCGCAGCTCCTGCGGCACGAGCGCATTGATCATCTGGCGCGCAGTGTCTATATAGGCGGCGTTTTTTCTCGTGTAAAAGACGCGGTCAGCAGGCGAAATATTTGCCTCGTCTTTTGGCGCGTAAAGCTCGCAGATAAAGCCCTCGCGTAAATTTGTGCCGATTTCTCTAGTTAGTTTTTCATGCCAAAAATCAAGCTCTTTTTTAAATTTCGCGTCCGCGTTTGCGAGGTAGCACTCGTTTGTTACGCGACTATAAAGCTCCAGGTCGTTTGCGACGATGAAGCTTGCGTGGGATTTTAAAAACCGCGACACGATGCCGCTGCCGCTAAAGAGGTCGCAGCAGCTTAGTTTTTCTTTGTCAAGTGCGTGTTTTGCGATATTTACGCCTTGTTCGATGAAGCCTAGAAGCGAGCGTTTGTTGCCTAGATAAGTTAAAATTTGCTCTTTTAAATACGCCTGATTTTCCATATTTTTCTTTATAAATTCCGCATTTTTATGGCGATTGTAGCAAAAATTTACTATAATTTCGCAATCTAGCCGCGCGCGAAATTTAAAGCGGAGCAAAAAGGATAAAATTTGAAGATTTTTAAGCATATAAACGTCGCCCATTCGCCCGACGCCGACGATATTTTTATGTATAAGGCGATCGATTTTGGCTGGGTAAGCTCCAAAAATCTAAAATTTAGCGCCACCGCGCTTGATATCCAGACGCTAAACGACGAGGCGCTAAAAGGCACCTATGAGGCCACGGCGATTAGTTTCGCGCTATATCCGCTCATCTGCGAGGAGTACGCGCTTTTGCGCACGGCGGTGAGCTTCGGCGAAGGCTACGGCCCAAAGCTCGTTAAGAAAAAAGGAGCGGTTTTAAAGCGAAATTTCAAGGTCGCGCTAAGCGGCAAGCACACGACAAATGCCCTACTTTTTCGCATGGCCTACCCGCAGGCGCGCATAGTTTATAAAAACTTTCTCGAGATCGAAGGCGCGGTTTTAAGCGGAGAGGTGGACGCGGGCGTGCTGATACATGAAAGCATTTTGGACTTTTCGGATGAGCTTTGCGTGGAGCGCGAGATCTGGGATATCTGGAGCGAGCTAGCGGGCGAAAATTTGCCGCTACCGCTGGGAGGCATGGCGGTTCGCCGCAGCCTGCCGATAACAGACGCAATCGAGTGCGAGCGCGTGCTAACGGAGGGCGTGCGTATCGCCACCGCGCATAAGCCCTTTTTGTCGCAGATGCTCATGGAGCGAAATTTGATCCGCGTCGATAAAGAAAAGCTAAAAACCTACCTAAATCTCTACGCAAATGGTAACTCCATCTCAATGAACGAAACGCAGCTAAAGGCGGTAAATAGGCTTTTTGCGCTGGGTTATGAGCGCGGTTTTTATCCGCTGCCGATCAAGGCCGAAAACTACCTCGTACCCACCGAGTACAACGATATAAGGTTTAGCTGATGCAATCAACGCTAATAGAACTCGGCATCGAAACCTTTAAGATCGCGCTTTATCTGAGCTTCCCTATGCTGCTGGCGGGCCTATCGGCGGGGCTTATCATCAGTATATTTCAGGCTACGACGCAGATAAACGAGATGACGCTAAGCTTCGTGCCAAAGATCATTTTAGTCGTCGTCGTGATTATATTTTTGATGCCGTGGATGGTCTCGATGATGGTTGATTTCACGACGCGCATGATAGAGTTTATCCCAAATTTCGTGCAATGACGCAGCTTATAGATTTTTCCAAATTTAGCTCGGTGCGAGTGGGCGGCGTGCACGAGGTGGCGGTGCTAGAGAGCATTGAGGACGCGCTAAAGCAGGAATTTGCCGGCCGCGTAATGATAGGCGGCGCGAACAACCTACTCGTCTCGCCAAACCCGCCCGCGATGATGATGCTAGGCGGCGCGTTTGATTATATAAATTTAAGCGGTGACGTGCTTAGTATCGGTGCTGCGACGAAGTCTGGCAAAATTTACAACTTCGCCAAAAAGCACAACATCGGCGGATTTGAGTTTTTACAAAATATCCCGGGCACGCTTGGGGGCCTCATCAAAATGAACGCGGGGCTTTGCGGCGTTAGTATCAGCGATGATCTGCTAGCCGTGCGGCTGGGACGCGGCTGGGTAGAGCGCGAGAGGATAAGCTTTAGCTACCGAAAAAGCGGGATAGATGAGCCGATATTTGGCGCCGAGTTTAAAATCTCGCGCGAATTTGACGCGTCTCTTGCGGCGGATTTTGCCGCTAAACGCGCAAACCAGCCAAAGGGCGCTAGCTTTGGCAGCTGTTTCGTAAATCCGCCCGGCGACTACGCGGGCAGACTAATCGAAGCCGTAGGGCTAAAGGGCTACGCGATAGGCGGGGCTAAATTTAGCGAGCAGCACGCAAATTTCATCGTAAATTTTAACGCCGCTAGCTTTGCGGATGTGACCGGACTCATAAATTTAGCCCGCGAGCGCGTTTTGGAGCAGTTTGGCGTCGAGCTAAAAACAGAAGTGGTAATTCTTTCAATTTAGCTTTTCAGGCGCGCTTTGATCGCATGCTAGGCCTATTTTAGCGGATTAAGTTATTTAAAAGGATAAAATATGATCTTTGCCGAATCGGTAAAAAGTTGCCTTAACGGCTACGTAAAGTTTGACGGCAGAGCGCCTAGGTCGGAGTGCTGGTGGTTTGGAGTCTTTAATCTATTAGTAGGCGTGCTGGCCCTTTGCGTAGACCTAAGCATATCGGCCATATACGAAATACCGGGGATCGTCTTTAGCCTTGCGGGTTTAGCCCTTTTGTTACCCAACCTTGCAGTCTGCGTCAGAAGACTTCACGACCTAAACAAAAGCGGCTGGTGGGTGCTGCTCTTTTTTATTCCGATCATCGGCCATATCATTTTAATCGTATGGTTTGCTACACGCGGCACGGTAGGGGCAAATAGCTTCGGCGAAGACCCGTTAGCGGCGGTTTAAAGAGGCTAAAAATATCCGCAAAAGGCGGCGCAAAGGAAAAGACGAGTTATTGTTTTTGTGTGGGCGGCGTCTAGTTTTTGCAGTTTATAAACAAAATTTACCGCCAAAGCTTAGCGCCGCTATGACATTTTACGCACGCAAAGGAAATACGAAATGAAAAATCTTTTTATAAATAACGAATTGCGCGATATTTCGGTATGCGGCGAGAACCTAGGCGGAGCGATTTTTGACGGTTTGTCGGTTAGGGATGCGAAATTTATTCAGTGCGATTTTTCAAATGCGAGAATAGGCCTACGAAAAAACGTTAGTTTTGAAAATACCGTTTTTCAAAAGGTAGATTTCCGTAGCGTCGGACAAGTAAATGCGGTTTACGATAATTGCAAATTTATCGGTTGCGATTTTCGTGGAACGAGATTAGACGACTTATCGACGAAATATTTCTCGTGTTTATTTGATAAATGCAAAATAACCGACCAAAAATTTTTAGTAAATAATTTTCAAAAAAATACGATTATCGGGAAAATATCCGAAGTCCAGTTTATCGGCGACAACCAAAGGTTAGGCAAGCTTGATGAGTTAAATTTAAACCTATCCGCCTGCAAAATCTCGTTTTTTAAATTTATAAATTGCGATATATCAAACATCGTTCCGCCCGACTTTTCTAATTATATATTTATAAAAGATTTAAAGACAAAAATCCAAAAAGCAAACGAAAAACTAGAGTTAGATGATTTGTCTGCGGCAAACAAAAAAACGATGGAAAGAAAGTTAAGGCATTTGGGCGGGCTGGATGCGTATTTGTTTAACGTAGAGGATGAAATTTATATCAACGGTTTAGAATTTACGGAAAAATTCTTTTTTTATTTAGGCGTGGATACGGCTTGTTTGCTAAAATAAATTTAAAGGCATTTAACGATGAAATTTATTAGCATAGATATAGATTTTTTAGATATTTATTCTAAAAATTTAGACGAAGAATACAAAAATTTTCACCTAAAAATGGCGGAAATTTTCGGTTTTCCAGACTTTTACGGCAAAAATCTCGCCGCTTTGATAGATTGCTTATCTGATTTAAGAACATTTTGGGACGAAGAGCCCATACTCGCTACTCTTTGGGCGATGACGAATGCCTTTTATTAAACGTTAGAAATTTATCTAAAGCCTCAGACGATTTGAGGCGCAAATTTTTATTAGCCCTAGAAGCCGTAAATACGCGCTTATCGGCGGATAAGACGCCTACGATATTAGTAAATTTAACGAGCAAAGGATAGGCTTGCTGCAAGAGATAAGAACCAGCTGCGAACCGGCGGTAATCTGCGTTAGAAACGGCCTATATCAGACGGAGTTTATAGACGCTAAATCCTTTCCCTCCAAAGACGTCAAAGAAAAATTTGCGAGCGTTTTTACGAACTCGCTAAATTTTTCCGCATTTAAAGACGAAGGCATTAAAGCGTTTGCGCTAAAACGAGCAAAACAGACCGATATCGTTTCTTGCGACTCGGGTATTTTTGATTTGGATTTTTTGATTTCGCAAAAAGCAGCAGACGTCATCAAATCCTTTAAGATTAATAATCTGATAAAAGTACCCGTCGAAATTGACGGCTGGAGCGGTAAATATTTCGCGGTTAGTTTTCCCAAATACCGCGTTAATATCGTAAATTTTCCCGAGTCTATTTTTGTATATCAAGATTACGATAACGAGCAAGGAAAATTTATCGATATCGTAAGAAGCATTAACGCCCCAGACGAATATGGCGAATTAATGACGCAAATCGTCCCTAGAAAAATATCGCTATCGCAAAAGGTAGAAGATAAGGCGTTTCATATAAACGGCATGGGGCTATTTTTCTCTCGCGCTATTTTGGACGCGTTTTTATCGGAGCAAATAAGCGGATTTAGCCTACATGACGCTTTTGTTTTAGATTAAATTTGCAGGCTTTTGGGAGTTTGGCGACTGCGCGGCTTTGGTGCAAATTTACCTTTGCTTAAATCAGGTTTTGAATTTCGCTGCCCGTAGCCGAATTTCGCTCGCTTGCCGGATCTTGCGTTTGCTAGGCGGTTAAATTTAGGGCGTCAGGCTCGCTCGTCTTCGCACATTTGCCAAATGAACGTATCGGCGCGACCTCATTGCGCTTTACGCTCTTTAGCGGGGCGCTCAAAACTCGGGCGCGCATTCGTCGCTTGCTTGAGCGCTTTTATCCGAATTTACGAGCTTATTTAAACCGCGAGCAGCCTTTTGCTTTAGCGTTTCGTTTGCGAGGCGGCGTTTTGCCTTGGCTTACCCGCCAGGCTGTTTGCAAACTTGCGTCTAGCCGCCCGTAAAGTATTTTGCCGCCGTAAATTTAGCCCAAATAACGCATCGCTAAGGCCGCTAAAACGAGCGCCAAACTAAGCGCGGCCGTTAGTTTATATAGCCGCAAAGCTCCCGCGCAGCGACTTTTCATGTCGCGGATTTTAAGCGGCTTGCTAGCTAAATTTAGCTCCGCAAGCACCGCGTCAAATTTACCGCAATCAAGCCTCCCATCCGCAAAATCTCTAAAAATCAGCGTATCAAAGTGCAGCCTAACGTGCAGATAAAATAATCCCGCAAAAGCCGTCAAAAAGCCCGCAATCACGGCAAAATTCGTAAAAATCGTAAGACAGACGGCAAGCTGAAGTAAATTTAACAAGAAAAACAGCCTGTGCGTCGCCAAGAATCTAGCCGTAACCAGCGCCAAGGCTCTATCGTCCGTCCTTTGGCGGCATTCCTGCTCCCCGCCTTGCACCGCTTTTTCTCGCTCCGCATTCGCCATTTTCCCTCCTCATTTTGGGCGTTCGCCTTTGGTTAAATTTCCCGTTCGTTTTCACCGAGAATTTTGCAATGCCGCTTGTTTCTAGCCTTCAGATTTTTTAAATTTGATCCCTTAAACCGGACTTGATCAAATTTAGCCTGCGCCTATTTTGCGCTTAAATTTGCCGCTTCTTTACTTCGCTTTCAAATTTAGCTGGTGCGGACGGCTATCTGCTCTATCCGATCGCGTAGCGAGCTAGCGACTGCGATCTTTTCGCGGTGAGATTTTAGTAAATTTAGCGCCTCGTCAAATCCTAGCCCCGCGTAAATCACCATCCAAGCAAGCAGCACCGACGCGCTCCTACCGTAGCCCAGCGCGCAGCAGACCAGCACCTTTTTGCCGTTTGTCTCGGTGGTTCGTTCGTTTGAGTCCGTGAGAATTTGCTCCGCCTTGGCGTTTTTGCTTTCGTTTGCCGCGACGCACGCTAGCAAATTTACCCGCGAGTCCGTTTGCTCATTAAATTTAAAATCTCGCCCGTGCGCGCAGCCGTTTACTTCTGCACTAAAATTTGATCCTAGTTTCGCCGCCCTTTGCGGTAAATTTTTGCCGCCGCAAAGAGTCGTTTTTATGAGTCGCTCAAGCTCGTCTGCGCCGCGTTTTAGCTCGTCCGTGCCGGGCGTTATCATATCTAGCATAGGCACGCTCGCGTAAATTTGCGCGCCGTTAGGCCTCTCAAACTCGGCCGCGCAGTCTAGCACCGCGTCAAATTTGCCCGCCTCCTTAACCGAGCCTAGATACAACCCCGGCAAAATCTCGTCTGAAAGCCGGCGTCCGCGCAGCCAAAAAAGCGCATTTAACCGCGCGACGCAAAGATAGGGAAGCAGTAAAGCTTTAGCCGCGGCGGCGTGACGGCCTCGCTCGTTTTTAGCAAAAACCCCCGCGCCCAAAAACGCGTAACCGCAAGCAACCAGCGCGAAACTAAGGCTCGCCCACGACAGCCACAGCATCCACGCGCTCCAAATTTTAGCTCCCAAAATCGCCGAAAAAAGCGTCAAAAACGCAAGCCCTAGATATAGCGCCGCCCATTTGTAGCGCGCGGCCTCCCTAGCTATAGCAAAACTAAGCGGCGCGCCCTCTAGCGGGCGAATCAGAAGTACGAGGCAGCCCGCGGCCAGCCCTGTCGGAATGTCGATAAAATGGTGCTGATACGTGGTCAGCACGCTAAGGCCGATGAGCGCAAACCACGCCGCAAGCGCCGCTTTAAGCCAAACCGCGCGCGCCTTGCGAAGGTAAAAAGCGCCCACCACGACGCAAAGTATGATGTGCAGCGACGGAGCTTGATTAAACGGGAGGTCAAAGGCGGCGAGGCTTGAGAACAAAAAGCCGCTAAGGCCCGAAACTGCGGGCTTTTCCCACGATATCTGCAGAGGAAAAGCGATAAAAAACAGCGTCGCGATCATCTGTGCGGCCAGCAGCTGCGTAACGTAGCGCGCGAGCTCCCCGGCGTCACGGCAAAGGAAAAATCCAAGCGCGTAGAGCAAATTTAGCGACCAATACGGCACGATGCTCCACGCCCAAAACGGCAGCGCGCGCTCCCAAGCGAAATAGATCTCGGGCACGTTCGCGCGAGCGCTCGCGAGGGCGTTTGTGGCGCCATAGCTAGTGTAAAATATCGCCGCAACGACGACTAGCGCGGCCAGCTGCGATAAAAACGGTTTTGTTTTCATTTTTGCCTTTTTTGCTAATTCTATCAAATTTTAGCGGATTTGCGCTTTTGTGGTTTAATGGGCCGAGATCGCTCGCTTGACGTAAAAGGCGTAAAAGCGTAAAATTTACTCACCGAGACCTGAATCTTTAAAATGTTAAATTTGGTTTGGTTAAATTTAGTATTGCGCATTAAATTTACTCTTTCTTGTTAAGGGGGAAGGGGCTTGAATTACGCTCTGCTTGCAGCTCTCAAAGAGAGCGCGTCCTAACAGTAGCCAAACGAGGTGCGGCTAAGCACAAGGCAAGCGTAGCGACGCAAAAGAGTTCTCTTTCGTGTCCGCCTTTATCTTTTTCTTGGGTGGCGGAAGGGGCTTTACTTCGCCTGCGGCTCGTAACTGCGAGCAGACCCGCCCCCCCGTCTGCTTGCAGCTGCTAGTGCAGCGACGCAGAAACCCCCACCAACCCCACTGCACGTGAG
>NZ_CAUQHQ010000022.1:0-21987 GCF_963517995.1 uncultured Campylobacter sp. | reverse complement strand
CTTTTAAAAACGCCTCTATCGTATCTCCCGTATATCCGCCGCAGTCTACGAAAACCTCTTCGTCGCTAAATTTCGCTACTTCGTCGAAATACTGCTTTTTAACGTCGTCTTTTACGTTTATCAAATAAGTATAGTCCTCGGTGAGCTTAAATTTTAAAACCGCCTTATAAACCTCTTTTGATTTCTCGTCGCTAAGGAGATTATAAAGCGTAACTATGCGAGAAATTTCGGGCGTCGTAAAGACGTGGTTTAGTTCGTTGACGTCATACATCGCAAATTCGGTAGCCTTTTTATTTAGCACACTCTGGGACAATAAATTTTTACCCAAGCATCTCATACTATAATAATGCTTAAATCCGTTATAGTAAAGGAAAAAAGGCATATATAAAAAAGACTCGCTATTTATAAAAATAACCGTATTTGCAGGATCTGCGTAAAATTCATCTTTGGATATAAATTTAGCCTTGTCTTTATATTTATTGTACTTTTGCAAGTCTAGATAATCGTAGTCTTTGCAGTTTGCAAATATCCCCTCGCCGCTATCCCTTTCGGCTACCCAGTCGTATACGCCGTAAATATCTACGCCGTAGGTTAATTTTAAAAATTTAGGCAATACTTTTAGATAATAGCCAGTACCTAAAATAATTAACTTTTTATCTTTACAAAGCGTCTTAAACCGCTCTATCTTTTCTCGTTCGTAGATATGGTTAAATTCGCCCTCTTGCGTGGCAAAAAGCGTATCTACGAGCTCTTTAAAGTCGCCGTCTTTTATTTTCATTTTTGATCCTTTATTAGCTCTTTTGGTTTGTTTCTATCTATCTTGCCGTTTACGTTTAGCGGCATCTCATCAAGCATTATAAAGCGCGTCGGCAGCATATATTTAGGCAAAATTTTGCCTAAATTTAGCAGAATTTCTCTTTGCGAAACGGCGGTTTGCGAAGTATAAATTAGCACGATAGCCCCATCATACAGCGCGCACGCGCTATCTACGCCGCCAAGAGACAAGGCAGCCGTCTCTATC
The DNA here is from genome assembly GCF_963517995.1 of uncultured Campylobacter sp. GTDB lineage: Bacteria > Campylobacterota > Campylobacteria > Campylobacterales > Campylobacteraceae > Campylobacter_A. The sequence goes on along the minus strand of NZ_CAUQHQ010000022.1, from coordinate 20,966 downwards.
TCGCCCAGCTCTATACGGTACCCCATGTGCTTGATCTGAAAGTCCTTGCGGCCTTTATACATTAGCTCGCCGCGCTCGTTGTAGTAGGCTAGATCGCCCGTGCGGTAGATTCGCTCGGGATATGCGAGATTTAGCGGATTTTGCGTAAAAGCGTTAGCGGTTTTAACCGGGTCGTTGTAGTATCCAAGAGCTAGCGAGGCGCCGCGCACGCAAAGCTCGCCTAGCGTATTTTGCGCCGTTACCGGCGCGTCGTTTTCATCTAGTAAAAAGACGTCGGTATTTTTGCAAGGATAGCCTATAGGCAAACTTTCCTCGTCGCTAAAATCGCGATCGACGACATAATACGCGCAATCGACGGTCGTCTCCGTCGGTCCGTACAAATTTGCCAAAACGGCGTTTTTAAAACGAGATTTAAAATAATTCATCGTTTTTACGGGCATGACTTCGCCTGCGAAAATTATAAATTCAAGGCTTAAATTTACCCCTCTTAGCAAATCCAGCGCAGCGATATTCGCCATGATGGAAGGCACCCAAAATATAAAATTTATCTCGTTTTTTTCCAAATATTCCACTACTTTAATCGGAAACGTAAAAAGCTCTTGCGGTATCAAAAATAGCGTAGAACCCGTTTTTAGCGTCAGATAAATATCAAGCACGGAGTTGTCGAAAATAAAAGGGGCTTGGCTCGCGATTTTTAAATCGTCTTTAAAATTAAACGTCTCGCACGCCCACTCGATGTAATTTATAGCGCTTTTGTGCGAGATTGCTACGCCCTTTGGCGTACCGGTGGAGCCCGAAGTGTTTATGATATAAAGCGGGTCGGTATCGATCGTATTTTCGTAATTTGCCCGATCGAATTTATCCTCGCCTTTTAAATTTATCTCGTCAAAGATGATTAAATTTACGCCCGAATTTTTTAAAATTTGAGCGTGTTTCGCGTCTGTAACGATAAATTCGAGGTTTAAATTTTTTATGATGGCCTCAAGCCTAGACGCGGGATTTTTGACGTCTAGCGGCACGTAAAAGCAACCGTTATAAAGCGTCCCCAAAAAACATTTTATAGCTTTTACGCTTTTTGGCAAAAGTACGCCCACGGGCCTGTTTTTGGTTATGTTTAAGCTCTGAAAATACGCGGCTATCGCCCTTGCCTGCGAATTTAGCTCGCTAAAATTTACGCTCTCGTCTTCATCTCGTATCGCCGTTTTAAGAGGAAACCTTAAGGCCGAATTTTGCAAGTAGGACAGCATATTTTTTTGCATTTTTTACCTTATTTGAGGTGATTAAAATTTTAGCTTGATTTTATTGTATTTTAGTTAAAATCAAGCTAAAATTTTAAGGAGGATTTAAGATGGATACAAACGAAAAAATGGCCCTAATAGCCGAGCTTTTAGAGCTTGAAGTAAGCGATTTTACTCCAGAAACCAAGCTTGAGGAGCTTGAAGAGTGGGATTCGCTCGCGGCTATCTCTTACGTCGTTATGATGGACGAGCACTTCGGCGTGACGGCAAATCCTAACGATATAAGAAATTTCAAAACGATCCAAGATATATTAGATAGTATGAAATAATGGCGTTTGATCACATTAAAAACATAAAAATTTCGGCGGTTTGTTGCGCCGTACCGGAAGATAAACTCGCGCTTGAAGATTTTTATAAAAAATTTGACAAAGAAAGCGTAGAGAGATTCGTAAAAGATACCGGCATTAGGCAGAAATTTTATAGCAAAAACAACAAGACTATCACCTCCGACCTGTGCTTTGCCGCGGCAGAGGAGATAATCAAGAAAAAAAACATTTCAAGAGACGAGATAGACGCGCTCATTTTAGTAACGCAAAGTCCCGATTATAACGTACCCGCTACGGCGATAACGCTGCAATATAGACTGGGCCTATCTCAGGAATGCATAGCCTACGATATAAATTTGGGTTGTTCGGGTTATATTTTCGGCTTGCATACGGCCGCGTCGATGCTGCAAAGCGGATACCTAAAAAAGGTTCTTTTATTGGCGGGCGACGTAACCGAACCTAGTATATTCGGAATAAACGGCGGCACGGCTAATATATTCGGCGACTTAAACGACCTTCTTTTCGGGGACTGCGGGAGCGCGACGCTAATCGAATACGACAAAGGAAACGAAGGGTTTAGATTCGCCCTGCAATCTATGGGCGATGGGTTTAAAGCTATCGGGGCTTGCCATGGGTCAAGATACGCATACGCCGGATACCCGAAATTCGATATGTCTTTGCATATGGACGGGCTAGCAGTAGTTTCTTTTAGTATAACCAAAGTCCCGAAGCTATTTAAGGCGTTTTTTGAAAAATTTCAGGCCTCTGCGGAGGACTACGACTCGGTACTGCTTCATCAAGCAAACAAGTCTATGCTAGATACGATATCTAAAAAAATAAAAATGCAAGACAAGTCGCGCCTAAGCCTTGAAAGATACGCCAACACCTCATCGGCTAGCGTACCGAACGCCATGTGCGACTACTACGGCGACAAGGACGACGACGAGAGCGTCAAAGTCATAATGTCGGGCTTTGGCATAGGGCTATCGCTAGGCGTAGCGGATGCCTATATAAGTCCGAAAGATATTTTGCCTATCATCCAAACCGATATCACGTGGGACGAGGGCAGATCAAAAGTACTCGAAGCTAATGCTAAATCTAAAAAATAAAAAAATACTGATAATGGGCTGCGGCGTCATAGGCGGCGCGGCGGCTAAAATTTTAAGCGAGTCGGGCACCAAAATCGTCGTAAGCGACAAGGACGAGCGCGCTTTGGATAAGGTTTCGTTAAATTTAAGCGACGGTCGCGCGATAGCCTTTGACGCTAGCCGTGTAGAAAAAATCGAAAATTTTATACGAGACGTCGTAAATTTCGACGGCTTAAAGCTTGACGGACTGGTTTACGCCGTAGATAAAAATCTAACCGCGCCTTTGGCGGATACTTCGTTAGAGCTTTTGCAAGACGTTATGACGGAAAATTTCTTCGCGTTTATCCAGGCTGTTAGGGTTTTTGCTAGCGAAGGAATTTATAACGCCAAAAGCAGCATAGTAGCCGTCTCAAACTACGCGTCGTTAGGAGCGGACAAGGGGCAAATAGCCTACGGCGCGTCAAAAGCGGCGATGGATAACGCCCTGCCCGCAATCGCAAAAGAGATATACTCCAAAGGTATCAGGATAAACTCCATCCGCCCCGCCGTCGTGCAAAGCGATAAAGAGCTCAGCCAAAGAGAGCGAGAGTTAGTAGCCATGATGCAAACGGGCGCGATCGATCCCGAAATTTTAGCCAAACAGATCGCATTTTTGCTAAGCGAGAGTTCAAGCGGCGTTTACGGCAGGCATTTTGACGTCAGAGGCTATCTGGTATGATAAATTTCAAAGATAAAAAAATTTTAGTAACGGGAGCAAGCTCGGGTATCGGTAGGCAAATAGCCGTCAGGCTTAGCGAACTGGGCGCTAGCGTAGCGCTAATATCCAGAGACGAGGCTAGGCTAAAACAGACGCTATCTATGATGAAAGAGCCGGCCAAGCATAAAATTTTCGCTTACGATTTACAAGATATAGAAGGTATCGTGCAGTTAGTTTCAGACTGCGTTAAATTCGACGGGGTTAAATTTAACGGATGCGTCCACGCTGCGGGGGTGCCGTCCATATATCCGTTTAAACTGCTAGATCACGCGACGAATGAAAAAATTTTTAAAATAAACGCCTTTTCGGGGCTTGAAATAGTAAAGCAGTTATCCAAAAAACAAAACTCCGACGACGGCGCGTCCGTGGTATTTTTTTCGTCTATTGTAACGAAAATGTTTTTAAAAGGACAAATTGCTTATATCATCAGCAAGGCCTCGCTAGACGCTATCGCCAAGCCGCTGTCTTTGGAATTGGTAAAAAGGAAAATGCGTATAAACACGGTCATAGTCGGCGGCGTATTAACTCAAATGGTAAAAGATACGCAAATTTTTAGAGACTTAAAAAACGACGAGAAAGACCCGTACACGACGTCTGATATATGCAGATTGCTAGAACCGCAAGAAGTGGCGAATATGGCGATATTTTTGCTAAGCGATGCGGCTAGGTATATCGTAGGCGAAAATTACTTCATAGACGGCGGAAATTTTAGATAAAGAGACGATATGAAAGAAAAAATAAGAGAAATTTTAGTAGATATTAGACCCGAATACGACTTCGCGGGCGATGAAAATTTCGTCGAATCTGGCATGCTAGATAGCTTTGACGTGCTTACGTTAGTTACGGATTTAGAAGAAAAATTCGGCGTAAAAATAGACGGCGGTGATATCTTGCCCGAAAATTTCGGCAGCATCGAAGCTATAGAAAATTTAATCGTTAAAAGCGACGCAAAAGCCTAATGAAAACCAAATTTTTCGGTAAAAAAATCAGCGGTATTTTGGCTTTGCTTCCGCAGACGGAGTATAAATTCGAAGACGATATGAAATTTAACTCGCTCTCGCAAAAGCAAAATTTAAAGCTAAAAAATACGATGGGTTACGATAGGCACAGATTTTTTAAAGACGAAACGTACTTGTCCCAAGTGGCGGTCTACGGATTAAACCGTCTTTTTGAAAAAGGACTGCTGAAAAAAGAGGAAATTTCCGCGCTAGTAGTGGCTACGACGACGCCTGATTTTTTAATGCCGGCAACTGCTAATTTAATTGCCGGCGAGCTAAATTTAAGCCCGGAAATTTTTTGCATGGATACGAATCAGCAATGCGCCGGCTTTATTAACGGATTATTTCAAGCCTTTATGCTGCTAAATAACGAAGGCGCTAAAAAAGTAATCCTGATAACGGGCGACGTTTTATGCAAAAATCCCGATAGAAGCGACACTAGCAGCTATCCGCTAGCAGGCGACGCTATTTGTATTACCGTCGTAGAAAACGGCGAAAACGACGCGTTTTTCCACTGCGTGACGGATGCTAAGGACTACGATGCGCTGGTGTTTCCGGCTATGGGTTTTAGAAAGCCGACGAACGAGGAAAAAGCTAAATTCTCAAGCTCCAAATACGGCGGTCGCGACTGCTTGCAACGCATTCATATGGACGGACAGGCGGTGTTTCAATACGTAATGCAAAACGTGCCTAAATATATCGCCCAAAGCCTAGCTTACGCGGGCGCGGATAAAGACGAGCTGGATTATTATTTTTTCCATCAGCCGAATAAATTTATGGTCGATAAACTAGCTCAAAAACTAGGCGTTTCAAGTCAAAAGGCGCCTAGCAACGTAGTTACTTTTTACGGTAACTCAAACAGCTCCACGATCCCCGTTTGTATCGCTCATAACGCCAAAGAACAGATGACGGGCGGCGATATTTATAAATGCATGCTAGCGGGTTTTGGCGCGGGGCTAAACTACGCCTCTATCGTAACGAATCTTGGCAAATTCGATTTTTGCGATACGGTGATTACCGATTTTTAGCTAAAATCGCCATCTTTTATCTCATAAATTTTATTAAATAATTTTGCGGATTTGCTATTTTTTACGCGTTCATCGTCGTAGCCGTATAGCCTAACTAGGTGATGTAAAGCCTCGCTGTTACTGCTAACGGCTATATCTTCGCCGCCTTGACCGACTCTAAAAACCCTGCTATTTTCGGGCTTTATATCGTAAGATATAAGCTTGATTTTTAGCCGGTCGCATATATACATCATGCAGTTATGCACGGCTACGCCTCCGCCTTCAAATTTATATAGCTCGTCGGTCAAATAATACCCCAGATAAAACGACCCGTCGTCAAGCTTTTTTAAATTTATCACCGCATAGTCCGCGCCGTCACACGTTATCAAAAACGCGAAAAATTTATCGCGCTTTTTTAGCGCTTCGCGGTAGGCTTCGTGCTGCTTTACCGTGATAGGTTCGGGCGAATTTGATACGGTTCTAACATATTCTTGATTTCTATATTCTAAGATTTTTCGGTACTTCTCGTCGCTTAAATTTACGAAATTTATGATTTCTAGCCGTTTTTTTCTCATGCTTTTTCCCTTGATTTTTGCACCGCTTCGTATAAAAACTCCGCTCTTATCCAGTCTTGCAGCGTATCGATATCCTGCACTAAGTGACGCGGTAAAACGATCGCTATGCTATCTCGCCCGAAAAAAATTTCATCGCTCGAAGGCGCGTCTAAATTCGTCCAGTAAAACTGCCCCGCGTCTTGATAAGCCTCCTCTAAATCCTGGCTTCTTTTGGCGAAATTTTCTCTCCAAAACATCTCGCACCGCCCGCCCTTGGCGATCTTAAACGTCCGCCAGATAGGAAACGGCATAGAAGTGCACGAAAAGGCGTTTTTGGCATTTGAGGCGCGTAGCTTTTCAAGGCCTAGTTTAATGTAAAATTCGTCTATCAGCGGCGCGGTAGCGTAAATCGTGCAGACGAATTTTATCCTATCGCCTCTTGCTTGCAAAAATTTTATCGCATGCTCTACGACCGCGCCCGTCGCGGTAAAATCGTCGCTTAACTCTTTTGGGCGCATAAACGGCACGCTAGCGCCCGCATTTTTCGCAACGTCCGCTATCTCCTCGTCGTCGGTGGAGACGATAATCTCGTCAAAAATCCCCGACCTAATCGCAGCTTCTATGCTGTAAGCGATCATCGGTTTGCCGCAAAAAGGCTTTATATTTTTTCGCGGGATTCTTTTGCTGCCGCCGCGAGCGGGGATGACGGCGATGGTTTTGGCGTCCATTTTTTTCCTTGTTTTTAGGGAGATTATAGCCTAGCGGGGCAAATTTTATGATAAAATCAAACTAAAATTTCGGAGCCGAATCTATGAAAATAGCAAATTTCGATACGAACGAAAAGGTTCTTTTGATCGCCGAACTCTCGGCAAATCACTCAGGCAGCTTAGAACTTGCCGTCGAAACTATCAAGGCGGCCAAACGCGCGGGAGCCGACGCCGTAAAACTGCAAACATACACGGCCGATAGCCTGACGCTAAATTCCAAAAAAGAGGATTTTATGCTACGCGGCGGACTGTGGGACGGGTATGATTTATATAGCCTTTATCAAAAAGCCTTAACTCCGCGCGAGTGGCACGAAACGCTTTTCAAAACGGCCGCAAACGAAGGATTAATCTGCTTTTCAAGCCCGTTTAGCAACGACGACGCCGATTTTTTGGAGCGCTTTGACCCGCCTGCTTACAAAATCGCTAGCTTTGAGGTAACCGATTACGATTTTATCCGGCACATAGCTAAAAAAGGCAAACCCGTCGTCATCTCGACCGGCATCGCTACCCTGCGGGAGATTGAAGACGCGGTGCAATTTTGCAAAGAGTGCGGCAACGAAAACGTCGCGCTTTTAAAATGCACGTCTAGCTACCCCGCTCCGCTTGAGGGGATGAATCTACTCACGATCGCCGATATGAAACGAAAATTCGGCGCAGAGGTCGGCTTTTCAGACCATACTCTGGGTATCGTAGCGCCAGTAGTCGCCGTGAGTCTTGGCGCTCGCATCGTAGAAAAACATTTTATCCTAAACAAAGAGGTGCGAAGCGTGGACGAGGCGTTTAGCCTGGACGAGGATGAATTTAAACAGATGGCAAGCGCCGTAAGAGACGCGGAAAAACTACTGGGCAAAGCCGTCTATGAATTAGACGAAAGAGCGCTTGCTAGCCGCAACTACGCCCGTTCGCTTTACGCAAGCGCAGATATCAAAAAAGGCGAAATTTTTAGCGAGCAAAACGTAAAAAGCGTGCGCCCAGGCTGGGGTTTGCATCCTAAATTTAAACGCGAGCTAATCGGCAAACCGGCCAAACGAGACATAAATTTCGGCGACAGATTAAGCAGCGAGGATATGTAAATTTAGCGCATATCGCAAGGATTTAATACCGCGCTAGCCGGCAAGCGCGCTTTACTACGTATACGCTAAAGCTCCGGCCGAGTTTGCGCGAAATTCGGGCGTAAATTTGGAACGAATTTAGCTTTAAAATAAAATAGTAATATAAATAAGGAGGCAAAATGCCGCAAAACGAATATTCGACTATGGATGATTTTCAAGTCGTAAAAGAAAAAGAAAACGAGCAAAAAAACGCAAAAAAAAGCTCTGAAGCATTTGAACCAAGCGCCAATCCGATATTTCAAAAAAACTTGCAAGCTCTCTTTCAGCAAGACGAAATTTTAGCCGCCCGCCTTTGGGGAATGGACGAGATGGTGGATTACGACGTATTTGTCGGCCAAGATCCGATCGATATAAACATCATCAACAATAAAACCTTAAAATACGTCTACGAAAATCCCGTCAAAGACGTCCAAAATACCCTAGAATCCGTCGAAAACGAATATAAGCGCTACCCGATTATGTATTTTTACGGGCTAGGCAACGGAGTTCTTTATAAGGCGCTTTTAAAAAACCAAACGCATCAAAAAATCATCGTCGTAGAACCGGAAATCGAAATCATCTATGCGGTGTTAAATTTGATCGACCTTTCAGACGAATTATCCAGCGAAAGGCTAACTCTTTTTTACTCCGAGTTCGCAAACTACACGCAGTTTTATTATCTGGCGTGCAATAGCAAATTTACCGCATACGCTAAAATTTATAATCTTCAAATTCACTCGCCGTTTTACGATCAGTTTAGCGACGACTACGCAGAAATAAATCAATCCTTTGCAAAAGCTATCTCTCAAATGGTAGCCGGTCACGGCAACAGCATAGACGACAATCTAATCGGAGTGAGGAATAATATAGAAAATTTAACGGCGATGCTCACAAACTACTCTTACGTCGATTTGATAAAAAAGCGCTATAAACTAATGGACACGGCAGTCATCGTTTCAACGGGGCCAAGCCTCGATAAACAGCTTGAGACGCTTAAAAAATTTGCTCCGTACGTTACAGTTATCAGCCTTGACGCATCGCTACCGATATTAATGAAACACGGCATAAAGCCTGATTACGTAACTTCGATAGAACGCGTAGAGGCTACGTCGAGTTTTTTTAAAAAAAGAGATAAAAAAATAGACAAAGACGCTTACTTTATCATCGCGTCTTTAACGCATAAAAAAACGATTAAAAATATCTTACCTCGCCGCCTAGTCCTAACCATGCGCCCTCAGCAAAACGAAACGTCGTTCGGGCTAAAAGGCTACGGCTACCTAGGGATCGGGCACTCCACGGCAAATCAAGCCTATCAGCTAGCCTACGTTTTAAAACACAAAAATATCGTTTTAATCGGACAAGACCTAGCCTTTGCTCCGGACGGTAAATCTCACGCCACCGGGCACGCATTCGCGCAAGCCGACGAGTATCTATACGTCAAAGCCTACGGCGGCGAGGGCGAAGTTCGCACGACTTACGTCTGGGATAAATTTAGAAATCAATTTGAAGCCGATATCGAGCAGTCTAGCAAAAAAGACGTAACGACGTATAACTGCACGCAGGGCGGCGCTAGGATAGAAGGCAGTATAGAAAAGCCGTTTTTAGAGACTATGCAAGAGCTTTGCAAAGACAAAAAACAAAAAAATCTCCCCAATATCGCGCCGATAAAAGAAAAAAGAACGAATAAAGATATGTTAAAAGCATATAAAGTACTCGTAAAAAAGCTAAGCTTTGAAAACGAAGCCAAACGCATAATCGAAGAAACGTTTTTAGAAGTCGTACCGAAAATAGACGAAATTTCAAAACTAAGAGACGAAGGGAAATTAAGCGAAAAACACTTTCATAAGCTCGTTAAAATTTCAAATAGGATAGATAAAGCAAAAGACGCTATCTCAAAGCCTAAATTTAAGCCTTTCATCGAAAATATAGTGGCCATATCCGTATATTTCCAAGAGCTTGAACTAGCTAAAATCTCAGTCGCCCCGAGCGATACTACGATGCAAAAGGTAAATAAGCTAGCCGAATGGGTAGAAATCCATAAATACTGGCTATTTTCGGTAGCCGGCGGACTAAATGCAGAGATAGAAACTATCAAAAAAGCTTCTAGAAATTTAGTCCGCGAGCTAAAAAAGCGAGGACTCATAACCAAAGACGAGATAGGTCGAGCAAAGGAAAATTTCAGACTGAGTTATTAAATTTCGATCATAAATTTAGCTTTATTTTTATTTTTAGCCTTTATTTGCTAAAATCACGCAAATTTAGCTAAATCGGACAAAAAGATTGTTTTCAAATATTTATACGTATAGGTTTTTTATCGTAAATTCGGTCAAAAACGAATTTATAACCAAATTCGCAAAAAGCAAGCTGGGCGTAGCGTGGGCGATACTGCATCCGCTAGCCCAGGTACTCATCTACGCGACCATACTCTCCTCGGTACTATCAGCCAAGCTACCCGGCATCGATAGCAAATACGCCTACGCGATCTACCTAATGAGCGGGATGCTTTGCTGGATGCTTTTTAGCGAGATTTTTTCGCGCTGCATCGGCATTTTTACCGACAATGCCAACATAATCAAAAAAATGTCCTTCCCTAAAATCGTCCTTCCGGCTACCGTGGTTTTAAGCTCGGCGATAAATAATCTCATTTTATTCGTCTCTATTGCGGTAGTGTTTGCGTTTTTGGGGCATTTTGCGGGCGTAAATTTGATCTTTTTGCCGATCTTTTCCCTCGTTACGGTGATGCTAGCCGTCGGATTTGGGCTGTTTTTCGGCGTGATAAACGTCTTTATGCGCGACGTAGGCCAGATTATCGCCATCGTATTGCAGTTTTTATTTTGGCTAACGCCGATCGTTTATATGACGAGCATTTTACCGCCGAATTTGCAGAAGCTTATCTACATAAATCCGCTTGTGGGCGTAGTTAGCGGCTATCACGATATTTTGATTTACGACAAGATGCCCGATTTTTCGCTTTTGATTTATCCGGCTTTTATCGGCGCGGCAAGCCTTGGAGCCGCATTTTTCGTTTATAAACGAGCCGAAGAAGAGATGGCGGACGTTTTATGATTTTATCGGTTCAAAATATCTGCAAAACTTACTTGGACTACGAGAGCAACTTTAAGCGATTTGCCTCGTGGTTTAGTAAAAATAAAGAAGAAAAAAACGTAAAAACCGTGCTAAAAGACGTAAGCTTTGACGTGGGAGCCGGTGAAGTAGTCGGGCTAATCGGGCAAAACGGAGCGGGCAAAAGCACTCTTTTAAAAATCATCTCGCGCACGCTAAAGCCCTCAAGCGGCCGCGTAACGAGCGGGGCTAAAATTTCGTCCATCTTGGAGCTTGGCATGGGCTTTCACGGCGATCTAACGGGTAGACAAAACGCCTATCAGTCCTGCTCTCTCATGGGCTACTCAAAAGAGCAAATCGACGAAATAATAGCCTACATCGAAGACTTTGCCGAGATAGGCGAGTATTTTGATTATCCGGTGCGAATTTACAGTAGCGGCATGCAGATGCGCCTTGCTTTTTCGGTCGTCACGGCAAATCGCCCCGATATACTCATCATCGACGAGGCGCTATCGGTGGGCGACGTGTATTTCCAGCATAAAAGCTTTGATAAGATAAAAGAATTTAAAAGCCTAGGTACGACGCTCATCATCGTTTCGCACGATAGCGGCGCGATAAAATCCATCTGCGACCGCGTGATCTTGCTAGAAAAAGGACAAATTCTAAAAGACGGCGAGCCTGAAGCCGTGCTTGATTACTATAACGCCCTAATCTCAAAGAAACAAGACGTACAAATCTCGCAAATAACCCTGCAAAACGGCAAAACCGCAACCGTATCTGGCAACAAAAAAGCCTGCATAAAAAACGTTGAAATTTTAGACGCCGCAGGCAAAAAGATACAAAATTTAGAAGTCGGCAAGAAAATCAAGCTAAAAGTAACCGTACTGGCAAACGAAAATTTACCCTCGCTGGTACTTGGCTATCAGATCAAAAATCGCTTCTCGCAGGTCGTCTACGGCACGAACACTTACCACCTAAAGCAAGCTTTAAAAAATCTCAAAAAAGGCGAAGAGTACGACTTTGGTTTTGAATTTGACGCAAATTTGGGCGTCGGGTCGTTTTCTGTCACGATAGCGCTGCACGATAGCGACAACCATCTGCAAAACAACTACGAATGGCGCGACAACGCGATCATTTTTAACGTCGTAAATTTTAGCAAGCCCGATTTCGTCGGTCTTGCGTATCTTGAACCGAGTTTGGAAATAAAGAGAATAAATGGATAAATTTTATAAAAGTTTCGAAGATAAATTTAGAGGCCATAGAAGCGAGATCAAAAAGCGCTTGCTTGCTTACGAGCCGTTTTTGCAAATTTTAAAGCAAAATAACGAAAATCCGGCGGCGGTCGATCTTGGTTGCGGCAGAGGCGAGTGGCTTGAAATTCTAAAACAAAACGGCTTTGCCGCGCGCGGTTGCGACGTGAGCGAGGAGATGCTAAAAGAGTGCGAAAAAAACGCGCTTGAGGCCAAAAATCAAGGAGCGATAGAGTTTTTAAGCGAGTTAGAAGACTCAAGCCTTGCGCTAGTTAGCGCATTTCAGCTTGTGGAGCACTTGGAGTTTAGCGAGCTTTGCGAGCTAATCAAGCAGGCGCGCCGAGTTCTCAAAGACGGCGGCATCTTAATACTTGAAACGCCAAATCCCGAAAATTTACGCGTCGCCACGCTAAATTTCTATCTCGACGCGACGCACGTTAAGCCTATCCCGCCGATGCTGCTTGAGTATCTGTGCGAATTTGAGGGCTTTAATAATACGTTTATGATGAGGCTAAACTCAAATTTGAGCTTTAGCGAGGATTTAGAAAACCAAAACGTAACGCTAAGAGACGTTTTAAGTAGCGTCGGGCTTGATTACGCGGTTTTGGGGCTTAAAAACGGCGACGAGAAAACGCGCGAAGCATTTTTAAACGCGGCTAAAAGCGGTTATAGCTTTGAAGAGCTGGCCGATAGATTCGACGTGTCGACATTTGAAAACAAAACGCAGATGCTCGAGCTAAAAAACGACGTCTGGAAGGGCTCTTTAGAGACGAAAGAGGCGCTATGGAAAAGCTCGCTTGAGCTAATGGAGAGCAAAAATCAAATCGTAAATTTGCAAAACGAAAACGTGCGCTTGCGCGAAGATTTAGAAAATCTGCTCGGCAAATATCTCGCGCTAAATCACAAAGTCTACGTCCTAGAAAACGAAGCTCCCGTTATCAAAAACGATATCGAGCAGCTTAAAATTTTCGTCGCTAAATTTAAAAGAGTCGCAAAGCCGCTTATTTTGGTCTATAAATTTTTAAGATTTTGTAAAAATTTAGCTAAAGAAAATCTCAAAAAAGCGCTTAAATTCGGTATAAATTTGACGGAGAGAGCGGCAAATAGCCATCCTAAATTTAAGAAAAATCTCAAGATATTTTTAAACAAATTTCCGGCTCTTAGGGCGAGAATTTTTAGCCTAAAAGGCCAGGTTAGAGACGATATCTACGTTTCGCAAGATGGCGTTTTTGAGCCGAGCGTTTTTGCTTTAAGGCACTCAAAAGAGTACGAGCGAAATTTAGAGCTAAAAAACCTTAAATTTAACGAAAACTTTAGCGAGCTAACCGTCATCGGCAGCATCAGCGGACACTATAGTTTGGCCGCGATAAACAGAAACATCGTATTTAGGCTGCTCGGTAAGGTAAAAAACGTCTTTGTGATCTGCTACCACGAGAACTATTTCGATAAAATCGAAGACATCGCGATAACCAAAGACGAGTACGAAACGCTAAGAAGCATAGTGCCCGATAAAAACGCGCATCCAAAAAGAAGCGACGACAAGGTCGCGATCTACCATCACTACCCGCTGATAGAAGACGTTAGGGAGGGCTACGGCTTTGAGATTGCGGTGTTTTTCTGGGAGGAGTCGCGCATCCCGCAGCGAACGATAGAAATTTTAAACTCCAAGTATAAAGGCATTTTGGTTTCGACGTTTTTTATCAAAAAAATCCTAATAGATAACGGCTGCTATACGCCGGTAAAAGTAGCCGATATCCCGCTAAAAATGCCGCCCGAGCCAAGCTTTTTGCAAGAAAATAGCGAACAAAAACGCGAGATAAAGCTCTTTCACATCTCATCATGCCTGCCTAGAAAGGGCGCGGACGTGTTGCTGCGAGCCTTTAACGAAGCTTGCAAAAAAGCCAAATTTGAGCTAAGCCTAACGATAAAAAGCTTCCCTAATCCGCACAACAGCGTAACCGAGCAAATCGAGCTTTTAGTCGATAAAAAATACCGAAGCAAAATCCGCGTCATACTAAATGAAGACCTAACCGCGCTTGACGTGGCAAACCTTTATGAGCAGTGCGATATCGTCGTGCTACCGACGCGCGGCGAGGGGCTAAATATGCCAGCAATCGAAGGCGTACACTACAAAAAGCCCGTCATCTCCACCGACTATAGCGGTCAGTGCGAGTTTTTGGACGACAGCTGCGAGTTTATCGGGTATAAATTCGCGCCCGCGGTTACGCATTTTAATCTAAATTATTCGTTTTGGGCGGAGCCTAGCGTAAAGGATTTGGGCGAAAAGATTATCAAAGTATCTGAGCAAATTTTACAAAACCGCGCGCCAAACATAGAGCCGCTAAAACACAAAGTCGATGAAATGATGTTCGGCGAGAAAAACGCGCTAAATTTCATCTCAAGCATCTCGCATCTAAAATCCTTTAAAAATGAGCCAAGCGAGCTAAAAATCGCCTATTTTTCGACGTATAATGCCGTTTGCGGTATAGCCGAATACTCAAAATACCTAACGGACGAGCTTGCGCGGGCGGGCGCAAATTTAGAAATTTACACTTGGAGCGAGCAAAAGCGCGCCAAGGAGCCTAATCTAGCCCAAGAAAACGGCGTAAAAGTTTATGAAATAGAACAAGAAAAGCTACTAAGCGAGCTTAAAACGGATGCGAATATAATCTGGCTACAACACCATTTTACGTTTTTCGAGATAGACGAAAAGCTAAAATCAGACGTCGCCGCGCTAAAATTGCAGGGCAAAATTTGCTTTATCACGCTTCACGCCACGAAGCAAATCCTAAACTACCCGCGCCAGACTCAGCAAAACTGGCACGATACGCTTTACGAATTCGACCGAGTTTTCGTCCACAGCATCGACGATCTAAATACGCTTAGGCTGCTTGGACTTATCGATAACGTCACGCTAGTACCGCATGGAACGCAAAATTTAGCGCCCGAGCAAAACAAACGTAAGGAAACGGACGGCAAATTTAGGATAGGATTTTTCGGGCTGCTCTTTGCACATAAAAATTTACCCGTACTGCTGCAAGCCTTTGCTAAATTTAGCCAAAATACGGACGCGAAGCTAATTATCATTAGCCCCGTCGCAAACGTAGACGGCGAGGCAGAACTGCAAAGATGCCGTAAGCTTTGCGAAAAGCTAAATTTGGACGAAAAAGTGGAGTGGAACACCGAGTTTTTGCCGATAGAGGAGGTAAATAAAAAGCTAAGCGACTGCGATGTTATCGTGCTGCCTTACGGGCAAACCGACGAGGGAGCCAGCGGGGCGGCCAGGATAGCGCTAAGCGCATGCAAAAACGTTATAGTAACGCCGTCAAGAATCTTTAGCGAGATGAAAAACGTCACGATAAAAACGGACGGATTTAACGATTGGCACATTTTAGAGCAACTAGAAAAAGTAAAAAATAGCGAAATAGATGCTAAAATTTATGACGAGCGCTCAAAATGGCTAAGCGAAAATAGCTGGAACAGCATCGCGGGGCTTTACCTGCGGATATTTAGAGCCGTAGCGACGGATAAAAATTTTATGCGACATTTAAAAAACGGAGAATAATAATGAAAAAAGCGATAATCACGGGCGTCGGAGGTCAAGACGGCGCATACCTGGCTAGATATCTGATCGACCTAGGATACGAAGTCTACGGCGGATACAGGCGAGCGGTGAGCCCGAATTTTTGGCGATTAAACGAGTTAGGCATTTTAAACGAGCCAAATTTTCATCTAGTAGAGTTTGAGCTAACCGACCCGTTTAACATCCTAAGCGTAGTTAATGAAATAAGACCCGAGGAAATTTACAACCTAGCCGCCCAAAGCTTCGTGGGCGTTAGTTTTAAAGAGCCGTTTCACACTGCAAGCGCTACGGGCATCGGCGCGCTAAACATACTAGAGGCGATAAAGACGGTCGATAAAAGCATCAAATTTTATCAAGCCAGCACATCCGAGATGTTTGGCAAAGTCCAAGCCGTTCCGCAAAGCGAAACCACGCCGTTTTATCCGCGTTCGCCGTACGGAGTGGCAAAGCTTTATGCACATTTTATCACGGTAAATTACCAAGAAAGCTATGATATTTTCGCCTCAAGCGGCATTTTATTTAATCACGAAAGCCCGCTAAGAGGGCTTGAGTTCGTCACGAGAAAAATCACGAATACGGCCGCAAAAATCGCCCTAAAAAAGGCTAAGGCTTTGGAGCTAGGCAACCTAGACGCAAAGCGCGACTGGGGCTACGCCAAAGAATACGTCGAAGGTATGCACGCAATGTTACAAGCTCCGGCCCCCGACACTTTCGTACTAGCTACCGGAGTAACGACCACGGTTAGGGATTTTGTGAAGCTTAGCTTTGAAGCGCTAGATATCGGGATAAAATTTGAGGGCGAAGGCATCAACGAAGTCGGACTAAACGATAAAGGCGACGTAATTGTAAAGATAAATCCGGCATTTTTTAGACCGGCAGAAGTCGATCTGCTAATAGGCGACGCCTCAAAAGCCAAACAAAAGCTTGGCTGGAGCGCAAAGACCGATCTAAAAGGGCTCTGCGATATGATGATAAAAGCCGATCTAAGACGCATCGAGGCGGGATTTGAGTTCTAGGCACGTTTTTATTACGGGTATCGAGGGTTTTACGGGGCGCTATTTAGAGCGGTACCTTCGCGGGCTAGGCTACGAGGTATCAGGCGGCGCTTTAAACCCTAGCGCGCCGCATCACGCGCGCTTTGATCTGCTTGATAAAGATAGCATAAAAGCCGCCTTTAGAGTTAAATTTGACTACATAATCCACCTAGCCGCAGTTTCGTTTGCTATGGCAGATCCCGCCGAGATAAAAAACGCAAACGAAATCGGCACGCTAAATTTGCTAGATGCCTTAAGCGCCGTTAAATTTAAAAAGGCGATCTTTGCAAGCTCGGCTAGCGTCTACGGCGGAGGCGAGGCGCCTATGAGCGAAAACTCCGCGCTAAATCCGCAAAGCGTCTATGCCCAAAGTAAAATTTTTATGGAAGAGCAAATCGCTAGAAGCGGACTTCCTTTTATCATCGCGCGACCTTTTAACTATACGGGCGCGGGACAGAGCGAAAATTTCCTCATTCCAAAAATCGTGCGACATTTTAAGGACAAAGTTTCCGTAATAAAACTCGGAAATTTAACGCCGAAACGCGAGTACAACGACATAAACGACGTCGTGCGGATATACGCGCAACTACTAGAGCTAAAAACTGACGGCGAAATTTTTAATATCGGCTCGGGCAAGGCTTATAGCATCGAGCAAATTTTACAAATTTTACATCGCTTAAGCGGACGCGATATCGCCGTACAAAGCGATGCCAAATTTATCAGGACAAACGACCCCGCCCTACTCGTATGCGATACGGCAAAGCTACTAAGCTACGGCATAACTCCTTGCGGCGGCGATATAGAGGCGCTACTGCGGCGGATGCTAGCTAGCGACTAGATGGGTTTTACGAATTTACGCGCCTTGCGTAGACCGGCTATAGCCGTACTTTGCGGCGCTAAACGCGATCAAAAGGATAAATTTCGGCTTTGGCAAAATATCCGTAAAAATAGCCCGCCGCCATCTCGCAACCGTCTCAAATCGTTTAAATTTATAATCTTTGCGTCCGTAAAATCCTTATGTTTTAAATTTGAAGGATTCGTAAATTTAAACCTTTATCAAATTTTGCTTCAAACATGGCAAAAGCGCCTTGTCTAATCCCGTTATTTGCCCTTATGTAACGGTTTAAGCGTAAACGGCTGCGAGTAAAAACTAAGGCTCCCGCGCCTGCGCCGTATCACAAAAATTTGCCGCTTTTGCACGCAAATTTAAGCCGAATAATTTTGCGCTACGGCTACGAAAACGGCATTAAATTTGCAAGCTAATATCCAAAACCGCCGCCTAAACCGGCTTAGCAAATACGCGGCTTTAGGGTGCTATCATGCGCGCTTATGCGGATAAAACGCGCCAAAATGCCGTAGCTACGGCTTTGGTTGCAAGGATTATTAGACACAAGCGTAAATTTAGCATGGCTTGCTCTAGACGCGAGACTCGGCGCACCCTAACAAATTTTTAATCCACAAAAACACCAAGCCGTGCGGTTTTGCTGGAGGCTAGGCACGTTTTACAGTCAAATTT
The DNA here is from genome assembly GCF_963517995.1 of uncultured Campylobacter sp. Taxonomy (GTDB): domain Bacteria; phylum Campylobacterota; class Campylobacteria; order Campylobacterales; family Campylobacteraceae; genus Campylobacter_A. Next base: position 2,694 of record NZ_CAUQHQ010000022.1, on the reverse strand, counting down.
AGGCCTAAATTTAGCAGCCGTCTTATCGCGCCAGCTGCGCAAACTGCTTGCAGCAAGCTATTCTTTGTTGTTTTGCCGCCGTGCCAGGCCGGCTAGTACCCTCCATACGTGTTGCTACTATAACCGAACCGCCACCCGTTTGAACTACTGGCGAATTTAAAGAGGCGGTACGAAAAATATTTCTCGCGCGCCAAAAAGCTCGGAAGTCGCATTTATATAAATGGCCGCTATGCTCGCTCAAATTAATACGTCGTAAAGTGCCGTCTTTACCGCTCAAGCGACAAGTTTATAAAGGCTGCACAGATGGTCTAAGAGCTGGATTTATGAAATACCCTAAAGCGTCCGCCTAGGCTGAAAAAAGCAAAACAGTCTAAATCAGACTTGCCTGCCGCTAAATGCCGTAAGTCTTGCTAGGCCAAGAGCGGTGATTTAGAGTAAAATTTCCGTAACGGCGCGCCGCAAAAGCTAATAAGGCTGCTTAAGGTAAACTCAGCATAAACGCGCAAAACCGCTATTTTGTCATCTTATGGCTACGGTGCGCGGCCGTAGTTTGACCCAACTTGGTCGCACTCGCCAATCAAACGATTGGCGAGTAATATCATCTTTTGCGAAGCTTTACGAAATAGCCGATTTTGCTTTTGACATTTAAAATTTGAGGCAGGCTTTATGATTCGGTAATTATAGTTGGGCGCAAAATAATAGTCGCCTTTGCTAACGACGCCGCGAGAGCAAATTTGCCAGGTAGCCTTAATAAAATGCAGATGCAACCCAAATAATAAACGCCCATTTTATCAGCTAGGAGCCTAGAGCATCAAACAAGCGGTTACAAGGGCACCAATCTATATAAATTGAAAAATAAATATTGCCCTAGAGACATATTTCTTGCGATACTTAAGCTGCGGTTAAATTTATCTCGTTTCAAACTCCCAAGTTTGAGTTTCACTCGATCAAAAGCGATATTGCCACTTTAGGTTAGTAAACACTCATTTGACTTACCGGTCTTAATGCCGTAAACAGGATTTGCGAGCATGTTTTTGCCGATAGCTTGTCATAGCCGCGAAATCTTACGAGCTTTATCGTCAAATTTGCTGCCGTCCGTATTTAAACGGCATTTGGATATATGCGGATACTATATAGCGCAAATCAGCGCCGACTGCATCTAACGGCCGTAGACTCCTCACGTTTAAAATATATTGCTAGAGCTTAGGCCGCTGTGCTTTTGCCGCCTGGTTTGGAAAAATCTAGCCGAATGGTGACTACGAATGTATAAGAGCCTGTGTGCTTAAATAGGCGATTTACATTACTGCTTTTGCGCTAAAGCATGCTATATTAGCCGACGCAAGTGCTAAATTTCTAAAACTTGAATTTATTCGACGACTTAAACATATATGAAGTAACTTGCCAATGTAAATTTATAAATAGCGTAAACTATAAATATAGCTGAAACTTTTTTGTCGGTACATAAAGCAGAATTAAAATCTAAGCAGAGGTATAAGATAAATATTAAGGAAAGAGTTTTAAACCGTAATCAAGAAAGTATAAAAATCGGTAGAGCCAAGCTCTACCGAAAAAAGAGATTAGAAACCGTTGATAGTTATATTTCCGCTAGCATCCACTGTAGCATCTAGGTTAGCCATATTGATGTTACCGGCTAGTTTAACTAAGTTATCGTTAACGTCAAAGCTAGTTCCGCCTGCCGTGCTATTATAAAACAAGTACGTCTCGTTGCCGTAAGAAAACGCATATACCTTATTGGCTACCGTGGCTGTAGTAAAAAATCCGGTCGCCGTAGCAAATGCGGCGAAATTAGCATATGTATTACCGTTAGGATCTAGATGAACCTTTTCTACGGCGCCAGCCGTGGCCGAACCGCTGATTTTAATCTTGTCGCCTACCGTTAGATTCTCGATAGCGGTGTATCTTAGATTATCGCTACTTCCGTCAAAGCCGCTAGTAGCTATCTTTGATGCGCTCACGTCAAAGGTATCGTTACCCGAACCGCCTTTTATCGTGATGACTTGCTTAGTAGCAGTTACTGTTCCGGTAGTTACTTTGTTTGTACCCTCTCCGGTTTCAATAGTGATATTTTCTTTGGTTTGTGCGTCTGCTAGCGTGATCTCGTCATTACCCGCAGTACCTTTTATACTTTCGATTTTAGTATTTGCCGTAACGGTCGTGATGGTACCGGACTCAACGTTTCTTAAACCGCTAAAGTCGATCTTCGTAAGCTCTGCCGCGTTTGTGCCGCTAAATTCATATTTATCCTGCAAACCTTCGCCCATATCTCCAGAGACGGTAACGGTTTTTAGATCCTTACCCACAGTAGCTACTAGTGTCGCAACTGTTACTTTTAGCGTGTCATTTTGCCCAGAAGCACTAACGGTAGCGTTAAAGTCTTTAGAATTTGCATCCTGTTTAGCTATGAGGCTTATCTGTCCGGCTGTGCCGCTAGTAGCATCGAGTGCCGTTTGCGTAGAGCCTTTATAGACGATAGTGTCTGCTTGTATGCCCTTTAGAGAGTTTGCGCCTATAGTACCGCTTAGGTCGATAGAAACCTTATCGGCCGTCACTTCATTAGCTGTACTAAATTTTACCAAACCTCTAGTATTTCCGGCGTCTATATCGACGGTGCTACCTGCTTTTAGGTCAATTTTACCGATCTGAGCACCCGTTCCGCCGCTATTTATAACGTCC
>NZ_CAUQHQ010000021.1:0-23071 GCF_963517995.1 uncultured Campylobacter sp. | reverse complement strand
CCTCGCAGCTGTCGCCGTTATAAATGGCGTAATCATTCGCTACGACTTGATTTATGACGTTCATTTTTACCCTCTCAAATCTTCCATCAACGCATCGATACTGTTCGGGTCTGCTAAATACGCTTTTGCCTCGTCGGGCGATACTCTTTCCAAAAGCTTTTCGGCTTCGACCTCGCTTGCGCCTCTATTCATCAGCTCGCTTTGCAAAGCGTCAAGCGGCAATACGTCCTCATTTACGTCGATTTCTACTTCAACGGGCGCGGCTTCGATGTAGTCGGCTTCGTCAACTGTCAAATTTTGTTTGACGGTTGAGCTGTTCGGTTTTTCCGAACTACTCAAAAGCTCGTTTAGGTTTTGTGCCGGGGCGGGCTTAAACGCTTCTTTAGGCTCGCTTATTTCCTCGACTTCTACTATGTCCTGTATTTCCTCTTTTGTGCGAAGTCCTAACCTGACCTCGGGGAAAAACTCATTTATGAAAAAGCTTTGCGCGCGGTACTTTAGCATTAGCGTCGGCATTGTTTGCCATTTTGAGCCGTTTTTGCCTAGCCAGCCCTCGCGCTTTGCCATTTCCATAGTGATCGTAGTGCCTCTTAAGACTGCGCCCGTTTGGGCGTCTATCGCTTCGCAATATGCGCTTTGCCCGTCTTGGGATACGATCGTATTAAGCCTGCCTTTTAAAAGTCCGCTCGTGTTTAGTCGTGCGACTAGGAATTTCGTTTCAAAACTAGGCTTGCCCTGTATGATGAAAATGCTTTGAGCCACTTCGAGTGGGCTTAAATTCATTCTGTAGGCGATGTCGTACACAATAGTTGCGTTCGCCACCGATATTTGCGCCCCGTTTGGTCCTTGCCCCATTAAATGCCTTGGGAAAAAGGCAGACAAGCTAAAGGCTTTTGCTTTGCGTTGCTCTAGCTCAAATCGCTGCACTTCTGCCGTTATTAGGTCGTTGCTCATTCGCCTATCCTTTCAATTTTTACTTCGCTATTTTCAAAAGGCACGCCGCCTTTACCCCATCCGTCCATTATTCTGCCTGTAGGCACAAATTCTTTGCCGTCGTAAAAAATCTCCATTAGATATGCGCCGTCAAAATCTAAATTAAAGTAGCCATCGTTCACGGGCTCAACGTCTGTTTCTATCTCAATGTTTCTAAAACTCGCTTTTACTTTCATTTTTTTATCCTTTCAAATTTATGCCGCATTTACGTAATTTTCTTTACGGTATTCGTAACTGTGCGCCTTATATCTAGCAAGGTCGGATATTATTAAATTCATATCTTTTTCGCCTAGTTCTTTTTCGGCGGCAATGTAGTCCATATACCGAGTTAAAAGCTCTTGGTATTTGCTACGCCCTTTTTCTAGCAACTCCTCGCTCACACTTACCATAAACGGGATGTGCGGCGCGGATTTAGGGATGCAAAGCCAACCCATAAGCTCTAAGTCCGTTTTGTAGCCGCATAAATTTAAGACGTCGTTGTAGTAAGCTAACGATAGATCGTAGTTATACGGCTCGATGATTTTTTCAAATTCCTCTTGGTTATTGGCTTTCGTGCTTTTGAGGTCGTAAAGCATTCCAAATTTACGGATGTAAATATCAGGCCGCGCCTGCATAAGCAAATCCGCGTCTTTGTGGTAGTGAAAAAAGCTCACTTCCTTGTCGGCGTATTTAAGGAACGGCACGAAGTCATTAACGATCTCGGAGATTTCTAAATAATGCTCTATCATCCCTTTGGCTACTACGATCTTGTCTGGGTTGGCTTCTCGTAACGCCTCGGCCTTTTTTGTGTCTAGCCCAACAGTCGGACTTTCGATGTAGGTTTTTTCGATATTTTCGGGCGTTAAGATGCAGTCGTGGCAAAGCGTACCCTCGTCGAAGCAGGGTTTCCAAAAGTCGAATTTATGTCTAAATTTAAAGGCTCTTACGCTTTTTCGTATTAAATCAAAACGGGTCGAGCTTAGCCCACCCGCCTCGTGATAGTCTTTGTTCGATAAATCTTTTATCATTGTGTTTAGGGGGTATTTAAATTTAGGCCTTTCGCCCAAATCTATCTCAAGCATTTAACACCTCGATTTTGCTTAAATTTGTTATACCCGCCGCGGCTAACATCTCTTTGATTTTAGCCGTGAGTTTGTCGTGCGGAGCATTTATCGGGGCTTTGACCTCAAACTCGGCGCGAATAGTGTAGATAGCCTTGCCGTCACCTGCATCGCGCGGTTTTTGCAAAATTTCACGTTGTGCGTCGTAAAAAGCTTGCGGGCTTGCCTGCTCGGCTCTCGCGCGCTCTACCGCTTCTTGTTTTTCTCTTTCAGCACGAGCTAAAATTTCAGCCTTTTCTTTTGTCGCTTTTTCTTCTACTTCTCGTCTTGCTTGCGCGGCTATCTCGGCATCTCTAGCCGCTTTTTCTTGCTCGGCGAGTTTGGCTTGCAAGATTTCATTTTCAAGGGCTTGTATTTTAAGCTCTATCGCGTCTTTAGTAGCTTTTGCTAGAGTGCCGGCAGGCGTTACCGCGCTTAACTTGATTAGATCAGACGTGTTGATACGCTCGAAATTTAACTCCTTTTCGTCGCAAAGGCTTTTCGTATATTCTGCTATCCTTGCGGCGATTACTTCAAGTTTGGCGTTTTCAAAATTAGCCACGCCGTCGGCTATCTTTTGACGGCCGTCCGTGATGATGGCTTCGATCTCTTTTTTCTCGGCTTTTAGCTGATTTACGGGGGCTGAAATTTTATCTATGAAAAATTTATACCGCTCCCCGATCTCGGCTTTGACTTTATTAAAATTTGCCATAACCCTTTTTGCCTCGGGGATATTTTCCTCGGTTACGTCGATGGAGTATTTTTCAACCTGCCTTTGCGCTTCGGCTTTGATTTCCTCAAAGTTTGTGGTTAGCGTTTGGCTATCCGCCGTTTTTGCCTCGTAAGTTACGATTAATTGCATTGTTTCGTTCATTGGTTATCCTTTTGAAATGATTTTACAAAGGCGATAAACTCGCCGACGGTCAAATATCTGTCCATTTCGTCGCCTCTCTTGAATAGAGAGGCGTAAAATTTAAATGCTTCAACGCTCATATCGCTATCCTTTCAAATTCATCGGTAATTACTCGAAACGGCTCTAAAATTTGAGCCGTCGTCTTTGCTATCCTTGCCTTATATTCCTCTTTGATTTTGCGCCTATCCGCTAGAAGTTCATCAAGCATTTCGCTTACTTTTTTGTTCGGGTGTTCGCTCAAATACTCGCGGATGCACAAAACTACGTCCGTGTCGTCCTCATGCTCGAAGAGACTATCAAGCCCGCCGTAAATATCGTCCTTGTCTGCCCGCTCGCAAATCTCTTGCATATACTCTTTGATTTTTGCTTCGGCTTTTTCTTGTGTCATTTTTTATCCTTTCAAATTTAAAAACCTGATATTTTTGATTAGCCGTTTTGAGTTGTTTCCTTTTTGGAAATAACTCGCTAGCCGCCTAAATAACCTAAATAGCCACACGGCTTATCCTTTCTAGGGCTAGAGATGACTAGCCCGTTATTGAAGTATCCTAAAACAAGCCCCGCGTTGTTTACCAATTTACTATTTAAGGAGACTAAATGCTTGCGTGAGTTTGCGGGGCTTGCGTTAAGATACGGTGGCAGGACGGGTCGGGGTCGAACCGACATCTTGCGGATTTGGAGTCCGCAGCTTTACCGATTAAGCTACCGCCATATAAAAAAGGAAAGTCAGTGTTTTACTTAAACTATGACAGCACGACTGTCAAGCCGGTTTGACGGCAATCTCTGCCTTTTACTCATCAACGGCGTTAGCCTACGAAACCTTTTGTGGTGGCGGACGGCAGGAGTCGAACCTGCGTTCCAAAATCTCGTTTTATGGACGTCCAAGAGTTTATGCCGCTCAACATACGTCCGCCATATAAATTGCGTGGATTTTTCAAGCTCTGAATATGCCGTAAAGGCAAAACACGCGCGATCAGGGCTGATCTGGGACGACAAGCTTTCGCTCTTTCGTCAAATTTATCCGATTAAAACCAGATTAAGCCCGACGCGGGCAGGCTCTGTCGGTCAAGAGGTTGATACAATCTCGCTCATCCAGCCTATCCTTGTTTGGATAAGTGAATATAAGTAATAAAAAGTAATTATTCTTAGAAAAGCTTTTGTGGTATAATTTCTAAAAAAGAGGTAAAAATATGTTATGGGCGTATAGATTGTTTGTTGTAGTGATGTTAATTTTGATTTATTTAAAAGCAGACAAAATAATAGAAATAAATAGAAATATTGATGATAATGTCGCAAATTCTGCTAACTACACAGAAAAAACGATAAAGGCGATTGCTGAAAAGCTAAATGTAGAGGAATGATACTAGCGCTTTCTCCACTCCCACGGCGGGATAGGCTCTTTATCTCGCCAAAGCCCGAGCTTTTGAGATTTTGCCTTGCTTTCTTGCGCAGTATATTTCTTTGAGAACTTGCGATACGCCCACGCATAGCCGTTTTCTACCATTTGAGCGTTGATGTCTGCGCCGTTTAAATAGATTGTGCCGATCGTACGCTTGTATCTATCCTTGCCGTTTTCATCGACTTCTACAACTTCGCCAGCTATCAAATTTGCCAAAAATTGCTTTGACTTTTTGCCGTAGGGTTGTTTTATCTCGGGCGCGTCAATGCCAAAAAGCCTTACCTTGATCTGTTGTTTGCCTTGCAATACCGTGATCGTGTCGCCGTCTGATACTTTGATTACTTTGACGGATAGAGCAAAAAGAGGGCAGGCTATCACAAGGATAGCCAAGTGCTTAAAAGCTGTCACATTCTTACCTGTTTTAAAATTCTTAAATTATATGATATAATTCATCAAGATAACTCGTGAAGGATCAATGCTGTGGTCTTGGCAACAAGGTAGGCTTAGGCTTAGTACTCCGCATGCACCTGGGGTTATCTATTTTCTTTTAGATTTTTTACAAATTATCCTCCTTCTCTAAAACCTCTTTGAATTTATGGAGTAGCTACCGACTACGCGTCCGAGAATTTCAATATTTAGATCCTCTGCGATTTTTATCGGCTCGTAGTCTTTATTGTCGCTTATTAGCGCAAAATACGGGCGTTTTTTAAATCTTTTTACTAATAATTCATTGTCGTATCTGCAAACGTATATCGCGCCCTCTATTGCCTCTTGTCCGTCGTGGCAAAACACTACCAAGTCACTTTCCATTATGGTCGGCTCCATTGAGTTGCCAAAGCAAGGGATTATCCCTACGCGCGCTTTAGGGCTCACGTTAAACATTATGCGTAAATCCTCGGGCTTAAATGGCAGCATATCGGGATCGCCCAAATCGCCGTTTTCTGCACCAAAGCCCGCGGAAACTACGCCGTCCTTAAAAAACGGAACGTATACGGTGTTTTTGTCGGGTTCGCTACCCTCATCGATTTTTTCGGGAGTGTCGATATTGTCGTCATACCAATATTCTATCGAATACCCGGAATAATCCACGAGCGACGCTAAATTCTTTTTCCCTATCGTTTTTGCGCCCAGTTTCCACTGGCTGACTAGAGATTGAGAAAAGCCCACGCGGTCGGCTAATTGCTGTGTCGTAATAGCCCTGTCTTTTAATAGGTCGTCTATTTTCTGGGCAAATGTTTTCATTAAATACCTCCCACAAAAAATTACTTTTTGTAAGATTTTATAATTTTTCCATCAAAAAATCAAATTACTTTAAGTAATTCTTAATAGAACTATATGTAATATATGGTTATGAAAAAACTAACTTATAGAGAAAAATTGATTTTAGACATAATGGATTATGACGTTTGCCTATCTAGCGCAAACGTCTACGCGGCTGGGTCGCGCGACAAAAAGCCCAGCAAATACGCGCGGCTAAGGATAAGCCAAAAAAGCAGAACAAAGCACCCAGAGGACAAATGGGGGCTAGAAATTAAGCCGTATTTGGCGGAGATAGAGCGTGCCGAGCGCGAAGCCAAACAGCTTAAAAAGGCTAAAAAATGACCCTCGCCACTCTCTTTTCAGGTATCGGCGCGCCCGAGTTTGCAGCTCGCGAAGTATTCAGCGAGGCTAAAACGATATTTGCCTGCGAGATAGACAAATTTGCGCGTCAAAGCTACCTGGCCAATCACGAAGCCCCGGCAGCTTTTTACGAGGACGTTTGCAATCTTGACGCTAGAGCTTACGCCGGGCAAATAGATATTTTGATCGGCGGTAGCCCTTGCCAAGACTTCTCAATAGCGGGGCAACGCGCAGGCGAGAACGGCGAGAGAGGCAATCTGATATGGCAATTTTACCGCGTCGTTAGCGAAGCTCGCCCTAGCGTTTTTGTCTATGAAAACGTCAAAGGCTTTTTATCAATCAACGGCGGCAAAAGCTATCAAAGATTTTTGGACGCTTTGCGCGGGTTAGGCTACTACTGCCACGCCGAAATCCTAAACACCAAAGACTACGGTATCCCGCAAAATAGAGAGCGATTGTATATCGTGGGGTTTTTGAACGCAGATGAATATCACGCTTTTTCTTATGCGCCCAAGCGGCCGCTAAGACTAAATTTGGGCGATATGCTCGATGCCGAAGTAGGCGAGAAATATTTTTTGAGCGACAAGATGATCGCGTGCCTTAAGAAAAAAGAGAGCGCTATGGATAACTTCATAAAAGTAGTCGGCAAACTCGACATAAAAGGCAACGACATAATAAAACGCGTTTATGCTACCGACGGGGTAGCCCCTACTATACACACGGCGCAAGGCGGTAATCAAGAGCCGAAAATTTTACAACGCGCACGAGGTTTTAATAAAGGCAATGAGTTTGAGCTTTGCCCTACGATTAGCTCTAGCAGCTTTGAGCAAAATAATTTATTAAAGAGCGAGAGCATACGCAAGCTAACCCCTAGAGAGTGCTTACGCCTGCAAGGTTTCCCCGAGAGTTTCAAAATTGTAGTTTCCGATACGCAGGCGTATAAACAAGCGGGAAACGCAATGAGCGTAAATGTCGTAAAAATGATTTTAGAGCAGATAAAGCTCGCAAAAAATAAAGAATTCAGATTGGGAGCGTGAGATGATAGCTGAAACAAGCGTAAGAGCATACCGCGCCATAAAGCCGTTTCTAAACGGCAAACGGGCGCAGGTGTATGAATGCTTTAAATTGCATCCAAACGGCGCGACAAGGCAAGAAATAGCGCGCTGGTATGGGGAAGAATACAACTTTAAAGAGTGCGGCGTATGCGGCCGCGTAAATGAGCTTTTAGAACGAGGCTATTTGGTTGTAGTCGGCACCAAAAAGGATGCCGTTACGGGGCATAGCGCGGAGATTTTAAAAGTAGCCCAGAGGGTAGCATAATGAAGCTGCTAGCCTTGATAATTTGGATTATTCTCGGCTTCTTGGCGATTTGTCTTTTGGCGTCGGCTGCATTTGCTTGGCTGACGGTGGAGAAATTTAAGGGGGATGAGGAATGAATGAGAAACTTAACAACGGCTACGCGATATGCCCAAATAGCTGGATATTCGACAAGCGCATACAAAAAATGTTGCCCTTGTTGCTTCTTATCTCGTCGCTGTCGGCAAAAGAGGGATATTGCTACGCCTCGAACCAATATCTAGCGGAGAAATTCAAAACTACTCCCGAGACGGTCTCGCGCCAAATAGCCAAGCTCAGAGAATACGGCTACATAGAAACGCAAGACGATAAATTCGGTGCGGTAGTAACAAACCGTAAAATCAGGCTGATAGCTCTTGAAAATCTCAATCAACCGCCGTTGACGAAAACGTCAACCGCGAATGACGAAAGTATCAACGCCGTTGACGAAAACGTCAATGGCCGTTATCAAAACAATCAACCGCCGATTGACGAAAACGTCAACCGCATTAATAGGTTGAATAATACAAGCTTTAAAAATACAAGCCATGATAATTACAAGCTAGGAAAATTACAAGCCTTTAAGGGGGAGCACGCGCAAACGCAGGAGCGCAAACCGCAGATAATCGAACCAGAAATCTTAGAAATCTCCGTTAGTAGTTTTGCTTTGCCGAAAGAAACGCACTTTAGCAAGCTTGACGAGGGCTACAAGAAGCGACTGCAGCTATTCATCGAAGCTAAACGGCGCGATGACCCAGGCCTAATGAGCGCGGATGAGTTTTTCGAGGCCTTGCAGTGCAAGAGTAGCTACAAATACCTGAACTTTGCCGTAGCCTACTCGCGATGGACCGCAAAAGACAAAAAGACCGCGCCGGCAAACCGCGGGGGGTATAGCCCGACGGCCAATATGCAACGCACGATGCAAAGTATGCGGGAATTTTTAGAGGACGAAAGGATAAACTGATGAGCAAGACCGAGTTTTTAGAGATATTTGCGCCCTTGATGGACTACTTCAACGCAAATTTAAGCAAGAGTGCGCTTATGCTTTATTTTGACGAATTAGGGTGCTTCAGCCGCGAGGAATTGCTAAGAGCTAGGCGCGAGATACTGCAAACCAGAGTATATCAATCGATGCCAAAAATAGCCGAATTTTTAGAAATTTTAGAGGGCAGCATCGAGGATAAGGCAAGGCTGGCGCTCGATCAACTGACCTACGCTATCGGGAAGCACGGCCCGAATAAAAATGTGGTATTTGAGGACAAAACCATAATGACCGTCGTAAAAAATAACGGGGGATGGGAGAAAATTTGTAACCTTGAGGGCAAGGATTGGGATAATTTTAGAAAATTCGAGTTTGAGAAACAATACAAGACCTACATCAAAACTCCGCATCAAGCTCCTGAAATTTTGCTCGGTTGGGCCACTAAGAAGAATGGACAAGACGGCTATCAGACGCAAAACGACCCAGTGTATTTCGTAGGCAATGAATATAAAGCCCCGATGGCCCTAATAGCATACGAGCAGGAAAAACAAAAAGAGGCTAAAGCTATTCAAAACAAACCCGCGCTTAGCGCTTTGTTAAGCGGCATAAATAAGGCGGCGGTATGAAACTAGAATTTAGGCCGAACGACAGAGGAAACTTTTACGACGTGGCGCGAATAGACTTTGAAAGCGGAGAGGTTGAAATACTCGTCGCAGGCGGCAGGGAGTGCGTAAGACTAAGCGAGGGCGAGCTAAGAGCAAAAGGCGAGCAAGGGAGTTTGTTTTGACGTTAGAATTCTTTATCCCGCTAACAATAACAAAAGAGCTTAGCCTAAATCAAATTTACGCCGGCGTGCATTGGAATAAACGAAAAGACCAAAAGGATGCGATTTGCCTTTTAACTAAAAACGCACTAGGGGGCAAGACGGTTAAATTTGACGCGCCCGTTTGTATAGAGATGAGCTTTTGCTCGCGCCTAGACGTAAGCAACCACGCCTATCTTTTTAAGATGATTGAAGACACGCTAAGAGGGCTAAAAATAATCAAGGACGATACGGACAAATACGTAAAAAAGGTCATAATGAGTAAGCAAAACGAGTTTAAGGGCGTGGTAGTGAAAGTGAGCGAGGCGGGGTAATGGCAAAAATAACAAACGAGATAAAAGAAAAAATCTTGGCTGATTTTCATACGGGTAAATTTTCACAAAGGGAGCTGGCGAAAAAATACAACGCGTCAAAGACTACAATTGCGAATTTGACGAAAGGGCTAACCCCGAAAAATGACCGCTTAGTTGAGGCGCAAATATCGCTTTTGTCGGCACAAAGTAGTTTAACGACTACGGAAATGACCGCGATAATGACCGCCGCCAAAGATGAGGCGTACAATAGAGGGCTGATATTTAACGCCACGCAAAAAAACCTAGCCAAAATAACCCAAATGCTAGATAAAAACACCAAATACGAAAAGGTGGGCGTCGGCGACGGGGTGCAAAATTTCGAGCCGGTGGAGCTAAACGCGAATGATTATAAGGCACTACAAGACGCGATAGATAAAGCCAGTCTAACGCTAGGCGTAAATCAAAGAACGTCAAGCACAACGATCAATAACGCCAACGTGCAACAAAGCGAAGAAACCAAAATCGTGATAGAAAGACGGGAGCTAGCAAATGAGCGAGATTAAACTCAATCTAAAATACGCTCCTTGGCAGCGAGAGGTATTTTTTGAGAATGGCGCGAAATTTACCACAATTGAAAAAGGCAGGCGCTGCGGATTCACAAAAGGTATGGCTAACGCTTGTATCGAGTGGCTACTAGAGGGCAAAAAAATACTTTGGGTCGATACTGTCGCGGGAAACTTGCAAAGATACTACGAAAGATATTTTTTGCCCGAACTCAAACAACTTCCAAAAGAGCTGTGGAAATTTCACGCGCAGGATAAAAAGCTTACGATAAACGGCGCGTATCTTGATATGAGATCGGCGGAACGCCCCGAGAATATCGAGGGTTTCGGCTACGACATTGTCGTTTTAAACGAGGCGGGCATCATCTTAAAAAACGCCTACCTTTGGGACAACGCTATACGCCCGATGCTGCTTGACTATCCGACTTCGCGGGCTTTTATCGGCGGAGTGCCAAAGGGGAAAAATAAGTTTTTCGACTTAGCCTCGCGTGGGATGAGAAACGACAAAGACTGGGTAAATTTTCAAATCTCCAGCTACAAAAACCCGATGCTACGCCACGGCGAGATAGACGAGCTAATCGCAGAGCTAGGCGGAGCGGATAGCGACGTAGTAAGGCAAGAGATTTACGGCGAGTTTTTAGACACGACGACAAACGCGCTTTTTACGCTTTCTATGATAGAAAATTCTTTTAGCGCGGCGTGGGATTTTAACGGCAAGGCTCTGGGCGTTTGGGGGCTTGACGTGGCTCGCGACGGAGACGACGAAAGCGTGCTTTGCCAAAGAGAGGGCTACCGCGTGAAAAGCTTTGAGGGTTTCAGGATAGCAAGCATCACGGGGCTGGCAAGAGAAATATACGGACGCTACGAGCGCGCGGAGCATAAACCCGACGTGATTTTTATCGATACGATAGGCGTAGGCGCCGGCGTATACGACACGCTTTGTGATTTGGGCTTGCAAGGCGTCGTAAGAGAAGCAAAAGCGAGCTTTAAGGCTACCGATGAGCGCAGATACGCCAATAAACGCGCGGAAATGTATTTTACTTTGCGGGAGGCTTTTTCGTTGCTATCTATGGACGCAAACGAGAAAATCAAAAGGCAGCTGCAGATGATCGAATACGAATACGATAGCAAAGAAAGATATTTGATACTCCCAAAAGACGCCATTAAAAAAGAATACGGGGTAAGCCCAGATTACGCGGACGCTTTGGCGCTTACGTTTTTTGACAAGATCGCACCCAAATTCAAAGCCGAGCGCTCGCGAGACAATGATTTTGGGTGGTAAGAATAAGAAAATGGCAAAAATAACGCGTTTTCCCCAAAATAGGGTAGATTTGACACTGCAAGTCGAGTATATTTACGAACGGATAGACCCCGGGCTCATACGTCAAATAGCCGCGCTAGATGATGAGGCGATCAAGCTATCGGTCGCGGCGATGGTTTGCGAATGGACGAAGGGGGTGCGAGTGGTGCCGACGAAGCAACACAAAGTAAGATTTGCGAGCGCGCTCAAAGAAAAAGGCGTAGGAATGCGCCGAGTGTGCGAGCTAACGGGGATTAGCAAAAACACATATTATAGATTGGAGGGCAAAGATGGACGATAGGGCGGGCTACTTGGACGAGCTACGGCAGATTGCGATCAACGGCTACGAGCGGTATAAACCCGCGTTTGATAAGCTAAACGACGCGTATTTGTTGGTGCTAGAGCCTGAAATTTTACAAAGCTTGAAAGACAGAAACAAAAGCAAAAACTACATACCAAAGCTAAATTCAAAAGCAAAAAGGATTTACGACGGGCTAACGGAGACGTATTTTAACAACGATAGATTTGCCAAACTAGAGCCGTATATCAACTCTACGGACGACGTGATAGACAAATGGCAAGAGGCGTTAGATCACTACTGCGAGCGCATAAATCTTTATAAGGTTTTCGCGCCGATATTTTTAAAAGCCCCTTTTTCCGCATCCTCGGCGGTGAAAGTGTATTGGGAGGATAACGAGGCTAGGATAGAGGAAATAGAGCTTTGCGACTTGTATTTTGACCCGAGCGCGAGAGACCTAAACGATATTCGTTTCCTCGTGCATAAAATCTATCTAACGAGCGAGGACATAAAAGAATTTCTAAAAAGCGGAGTTTTTAAGTTAGAAACGCCCGAAGCCTTTGACGATAAAAAACCTTACGAACGCTTCGAACTTTTCGAAATTTACGAACTCAAAGGCAAAGAGTGGCAAGTAAGCACTATCTACGAGAGCAATATTTTAAGAGACGCGGTAAAGCTAAAAGACGGGCAACCGTTTGTATTTGGGTATATGCTCCCGCAAGTGCGCGGTAAAAACGACGAGGATTATATCTGCGCTTACGGCGAGCCTGCCCTTGCCTCGATGCTGCCTTTGCAAGACGAGCTAAACGTAACTAGAAACTCCGTGACCGACGTCGTAAGAACGCACGTATCGCCAAAAGTGATCTTTAACCGCTCGGCTAGCGTATCGCGCGCTGATTTGGAAAAAGTGGGCGCGCCGGTATTCACAGAGGGCGCTGCGGACGTAAAAATAGTGCCGCCCGGCGACATCGGTGCAGCAATGACCGCTTTGCAAACGATAGAAAACGAGATGAGCGAGGTTAGCGGCGTATCCCCCCAACAAAACGGCGCGCCCACTACGAGAAAAGAAACCGCAACTATGGCAAGCATTATGGCGAACGAGGGCAGCGTAAGATTGCAAGGCTACATCAGAACCTACAACGAGACCTTTTTTGAACCTATTTTCGAGAGGCTAGCATTTCTCGTGTGGAAATACGGCGACCCGATATTTTTCGCAGGCTTTAACCGCGGCGAGGTACCGAGTTTTAACGTAAATTTAAACACGGGCATAGGCGCGCTAAACAAAGAAGTGCAAAAAAGGTCGTTAATGGACGCTGGGCAAATGATAGGCGTCCAGTTTGGGATGTGCTTGCAAACGGGCGATCAAGTGGGCGCGGAGAAGATGAAAGAGGCGAATAAAAAGCTTTTGCTTGAACTTTTGCCGCTTTACGGTATCAAAGATGCGCGTAATTTTATAGGAGAGGAGGATAGTTTAAATGTTGCCGCAAATGAGAATGCGCCTATACCGGGACAAATTGGCGGAGTATGGGACGCGGCGGGAGCTGGCGGAGCTTATGAACAAGGAGGCTTTTAGGAAATTTATAGAGCATATCTGCGCGCTTTATACGCAAAACTTAAACGTCGCGGAAAACGAGACGCTGAAAAAGAGAGCGAGGCTGGGGGCTATGGGAAATTTAAAACTTCTCGATAGCCTTTTTGACGTATTTGACAATTACAAGGAGAACGAAAATGACTGAGAACGATGCAATAGAGGCGCTAATGGGCGCATTTGACGAGGGGCAAGATACCGCAAGCGAAGAGCCTACGCAGGCAAATGAACCGCAGGAAGCAAAAGGAACAAACGAGGCCCCCGTAGCCCAAGCACCGAAGGAGACGCCGAAAAGCGAGGAAGCTACGCCAAAACAGAGCGCGCCCGCCGTAATGACGCCCGAACAGCAGGCAATGCTTGAAAGTATGGGGCTAGGCGACATAGGGCAGATCAAAGAGCAATTAGCGCAGTTTCAAGCCGCACAAGCAGCAGCCGCAGAACAAGCTAGACAGCAGGAAATTTTTAACAAGAACTCGGCGGAGTTTAAAAAAGATTTCCCCACTATCAAGCTAGAGGAGCTAGGCAAATTTGCCGACGAAAACGGCTTTATGCCGCTGCTGGGCGAAAACTACGACGGCTGGAAAGCAGTCGCAAAAGCGATGATAGGCCTAGCCAAAGTAAGCGGCGAGCCTGATCCTATCATCGGCAGCAACAGGGGCGCGGGCGGAGTAAGCGCGTTTGAGCGCGTAAAAAAGGGCGAGAATGTAAGCGACATCGAACTAGGCGCCGAGATTTTAAAATCGGCGGGAATGCTATAAGGAGGGGAAAATGGATTTAGGTGGGCTATTTAGTAGAGGTGCGGCAACTGCGAATTCGGCGGCAAACGGTGGCGGGTTTGACTTTATGGGGCTTTTAAAAAACGCGGGCGGCAAGGCTTTGAGCTGGCTAGGAAATAGCGACGCGGCGGGAACGCCTAACTGGATGAACGCTCTAGGAATGGCGGGCAATATGTACTCGGGCATAGCACAACAACAGGCGGCAAAAAACCTAATGAAGCAGCAAAAGGCAGCGTTTGATTTCAATAAAATGCTATCCGAGCGGCAGATTTCAAGGGAAAATGAGGCCAATCAAAACCTATTTAACGCGTGGAACTCGTCCGCTTTTAGCAGGCGCAAAGACGAGGACGAGGGCTATTGATTAAAATTTAAGGAGCAAAAAGGTGGCGTACTTTAACCCAAATAGAGTAGATTTCAACTACAACACGAACATGATAGATGCAGTCGGAGCGGTCGGACGCTCCCTTTGGGACATATACAAAGAAAACGTAGCAAAAAACCAAAATCAGATGAAAATCAATGAGACTATGCGGTCAAATTTGGCAAGCGAGGCGCTAACCGGGGCAAGAGACGCCGAAACGGCAAGGCACCACGCCGAAACCGAAAGAGAGACGGCGAACGATAACGCCTTTAATAGACAGTTTAAGCAAAGCGAGCTAGGTATAAAGACCGATCAATGGCAAAAAGATTATGATTTGCGTCAGAAACAACTAAATGAAAATATCGCTCTAAGAAAACAACAAATGGCCGAAAACGCCGCTTTTAGAAATGCGATGTTGCAAGATAGAAAAGACGCGAGAGAGGCCAAGCTAACAGCAGCCGATGCGGGAGCGATGCCGACCGTCGGCGGAATAAGCGCAAGCGCGCTAAATCCAAAAGATTTTTTCGAGACGAATAAAGACAATAAGCAGTTTGCCGCAATGTTCGGCGGGCTTGACGAAAACACCGGGGCGATAGACTACGCAAGAGCCGCACAGAATTTTGTTAATTACGTAACTACGAATAGGACCTGGGGCAAAAACATTACGGATAAGCTAAACAAAGACGATAACTTCGATAAAGAGATGACGGGGTTATCGGAGGGCACGGACAAGTTGGGACAAGCGGGCGAGGAGTTTGCCAAATACGGCAAACCGCTAGATAGCTACGACGGCTGGGGCGATAGGGTTTTAGATTGGTTCGCGGAAAAGGCGGGGGTAGATAACGGCTCGCAATCAGCGCAAAATTTAGCCCAAATACTAACCAATACGGGCGTGCAGCTTACGAAACTGGGGCGCGCCGATAGAGAGATACAAGACCTTACAAAAGAAGTCGGGGTAAAGCTTAACGGCGCAATCTTTGATAACGATACGGCATTAAAAGCCGAAAGGTTAAACAACAGAATATTTAACATCGAAATAAGCTCGCTAAGAACGAAACGAGACGCGACGAAAGACGGTTATCAAAGATACGCGATAAACTCCAAAATCAAAGAGTTGGAAGCCCAAAGAGACAAAATAAGCGATGCGATACTAGGCAAAACCAAAATACCCAAAAAATATACTGCCGAAACGGCGGACGAATTTGTAAGAAGCGGAGAATACGAATGAGACCTTTAACCCAAGATGAACTAAATCAAGTAAGGCAAAGATACCCACTAATGCCTCAAGCGAGGGCGCAAATGATAGGTTTTGAAAAAGAGGACGCGCCTATCGAACCTCAAATTTTACCCCTTAGCTTAAATCCGATGAAAGCGGCTGCTACGATAGCGGCGGATACGGTAGGTAGAGGCATCGGACCTAGGGACGACTATAAAAATGATTTAGCTCAAGCCCAGGGCGCGGACGATGTGAGAAGCGTAGTAAATAATTCCGTCTCGAAGCTTGAGAATTCACACCTGATATTCGGCGATAGAGATAAAATTTTAGCTCAAAAAAACGAGCTTTTTAGAAATATAAACGCCCAACTGGCTCAAAACAACCAGGGTGAGCTCGTAACGCACAAAAAGAGCGGGCAGGTATTCTTAAGGCGGGGCGAGGATTTAACCCCGCTCGACGACGGAATGATAAAACAGATCGGTCGCGGTATAAGGGATAACGTTTGGTCATTAGTAGGTGCTGCCGCAAGCGTAAAAAGCGGAGCGGGCTTTAAAAATAATCTAGTAAGCGGTATGATAGGTACGTCTGTCGGCGGTTACGCCGACTACGTAGCAAATAGCGACTATGTCGGCAGAGAACTCGACGCAAAAGAGGCGCTAGCCAAAATGGGCGAGGACGCGCTACTATCTGCGGCAGGCGATACCATAATAGGAGGAGCGATCAGGGGCTATCAAGGCACGAAAGGGCTGATAAACGAGGCTAAAGATAAAGCCGCCCAAGCAACGCAGAAGCTAAAAATGAGCGGCGAAAACGTAAAAGAAAAAGTAGCCGATATGACCCATCCGCTAAAAGACGTAACCGCAAAAACCGACATCCCTATTTACGACCACGTTAGAACCGGAAACATAAGGGGTGCGGAAGCTAACGTAGCCGACTTCGGCGCGGATTTATCCATAGATGAGCAAAGAGCGCTTAGAGAGCTTATGGAAATATACACCCCGCAGAGTACTAACGCCAACGTAAAGCTAAGCGAACTAGCTCAAGGAGCAAAACACATAAAAGAAAACTCGGCCACGCCCGAAATTTTAAGAGGGGTAGCGAGTAAGGCCGAGGATGCGGCGCAAAATTTAGCGTCTAAATTCGCCGACGAGGATACGGCCGCGCGTCAAAGATTGGTATTTGCTAAGGCTAGGGCCGACGAGAAACACATAAACGAATTTAACGGGCTTATAAAAGAAAGTCCAGAATTTGCTAAGAAATACGCCGACATCCTGGAGGACGATACGCGTAGGTTTATCGACGAGATCGGAGCGAGCGGAGAACGCACGGGCGATGAAGTGGGCGATATACTAGGCGAATACGTAAAAAGAATCAAAGACGATTATGCAAAAACTACGAGTGAGATAAAAAATGCGATAAACACAAATGGCGTAAAACTAGACGAAAGACTGATAAGATCGGCAGCCGAGGATGTTAAAACCTACATCAAATCTCAAACCGACTTATCTCCCGTAACCAATAGAATCTTAAAGGTTTTGGATGACGGAGCGGATGCCGAAGCGTTATTTGAGGCTAGGCATGCCGTAAATAGCTTAATAAGACAAGCCGACTATAAGTCGACGAAAGACAAACTAATAAGGCTAAAACAAAGCCTAGACGATGGGATATTTGCAAGCACGGGCAAAAGCGGCATGGAGCTGGAAAGGCTAAAAAATAGCCTTTATGACGCCGACGTCAAATACTCGCAAATGAAGCGCATAGAGGACGATTCGCTTTATGAGGGGATACAAAAAGGTACCACAAAAGAGCTAACGCAAGCCAAGTTGGATAAGAAATTTAGAAACACCAACGACAAGCTAAACGAATATTTATCGGGACTTGACGCACCCAGCAGAGAAAGGTTAGAGATCGAGGCGATAAAAAATACGCTGGAGAGAAATATCAAAGAGACGATGGGTGGCAAAAGAGTGGTGGATTACTCGGGGATGTTAAAAACGCTAAAAGACAATCCGAACTATAAAAGCGAGGCGGCTAAGAAAGCTATCGAGATAACCGAAAAGATGAATAAAATCCACGGACTCGATCATACACTTGCCGATGCTTTTAAAGCGCCTAAAGACCCTAAACTCCAGCAAGGCCTCAGCCATAACGTAGCCGTGAGATACTTGACTATGGCGGCAAACAGGGCCGTGCAAAATACCGTTAAATTCCTACCGTTTTTACAGATGGGAAAGACCGCGGCGTCAAGACACGCTATATACAATGCCGTAATGAGTTCGTCAAGCGCGCGAGAACTGGGCGAAAAGCTATCAAAGGCCGCGATGAATAAAGATATACCCGTTAGCGAAAAAATAGACATCATCGAGATGGCTAAGGCGCAGTTTAAATTTAGCAATG
This sequence comes from uncultured Campylobacter sp., assembly GCF_963517995.1. Lineage (GTDB taxonomy): Bacteria > Campylobacterota > Campylobacteria > Campylobacterales > Campylobacteraceae > Campylobacter_A. The sequence goes on along the minus strand of NZ_CAUQHQ010000021.1, from coordinate 5,138 downwards.
AGTTAGATAAGGCTAAGGCGGATGGGATTGTCAAAGAAACAGCCGAGCAAGGAAGTAAGCTAGAGCAAGCGGAAGTAAAACAAGAAGTCGTAAAAGGCGATGGCTGGACGATGAAAGACGGCGGAGCGGCAAAGACGGACTACGTCATCAAGACCGACCTAGCGCCTAACGTCAGGGATATATCAAAGATAACGACCGATGAGATAACCGCCGATTTGGAATACTTAGCCGGCAAACACCCCGAAATCTTTGATAAGCCGTCTGATGTTTTTAAACTAATCAAGGAAATCAAAGAAAACCCAACGCATTTTTTTACTAATTATAGGCTTGATTATGCCTTGATCGTAAAAAGGCTTGAAGATAACAAAATAGGTAAGCTTGCCGTGGATAAGCAAAGCGGAGAAGTTACGCACGCGACGAAAGTAAGGCAAAGGGATTTAGCTCGTATGGATAGAGTAAGCCGGCAGACGGTTGGGACATCCACGCTCCCAACACCTTTAAGCGCCGCCGATAAAACTGCGCTAAAGCAGGACGCAAATTCCGCTGGCGAAGCGTATTCGTCTGCCACTGAACGTATTATATCACAAAATCCCGCCGATCGTCTAGTAGAAAAGATAATAGAACTAGACGATGCCGAAAAAATCGGCAATATGCTAAGAAAAACCATCATCAGCAAAGACATCTCTACAAAAACGAAGCTTGCGGCGATCAATGCGGCAAAAAGGCGGCTAGTCGCTATAACGGCCAAGAATACGCAAAAAGACGATAAGAAGCAAAAATAAAAGGGCGGGTTACCCGCCTTTACCCTCTACCTCAAAAACCTTATTCTTTATCTCCTCGTATGATTTGGCCTTGATAAAATTCTCAAACCAACTATTAAGCCACTCTGGATAAGGGTTACTCGTACCCCAATTATTAACAGTGCCATACGGCAAATTTAAAAGCTCCGACAATTCTTTTTTATTGATCTTTGCTTTGCTTAGCAGAGTTTTAAATTCATCTCTATTCATTTTCATATCCTAGTATAAGATTGTATAATAATAGCTAATAGTTACTTATAATAATATAAAAATCACTATTAGCAATATAATTAAGCCAGTATTAAGCAATTAATCATTACAATTACATTGTTAAAAATAATGAATAGTTATTTTTAACTAGCAGAACCTAATCCCAACAAAAGGAGACAAAATGAGTAACGCAGTTATTATCAATAATTGTGAAGTAGAGTTGGAGGCGGTAGGCGACCTAACCTATACCACCTCTTTAGACATTAAGTCAGTCTTTGAAAAAAGACATGCGGATATTCTAGCACAAATCCGCAGGCTTCCGCAAGATAAATTTAACGAACGAAATTTTTCGTTGGTTGAATATAAGGACAAAAAAGGCGAAAGCCGGCCATATTACAAAATCTCAAAAGACGGCTTCGTTTTACTCGCTATGGGTTTTACGGGCGAAAAGGCGTACAAATTTAAGATTGAGTACATCAACGCTTTTAATCGAATGGCTGACGAGATAAAGCAACTTAAATTTGAAGCCTACGTAAATAAAATCGCCGAACTCGATGCAGTACTGATAGATAAGACAAAAAGACACCGCAGAGAGATAAGCGGGTATAAGGGTAAGCTAACGCAGGCGAATAATCAGATCGCGATAATGCGAGACAAGCTAAAGATATTCGACGACCCGAGATTTAAGCCTATCACTTCAGATCACCCGAGCTATTTTCAACTATGGTGCGACAACATAGACATTGCCGGCAATCGTAACGCGTGGCGCGTAGGATATGAGGGGTTAAAGAGCCAAAACGAAAAACTAAAGGCTAAAAACGACGAGATAGTCGCAAACCTCTTAAAAATACAAAAAGAGCTAGAGAAGTCCTATACGGCTATTGGTGCAGTCAAGGCGTATATTTTTGACAATGATGAATTTTTTATGAAAAAACACGAGTTGCCGGCATAATCAATAAGGGGCTTAGGCCCCTGAAACTTAACACTCAAATTCTCTATTTTCCCCAAATTGTGTATATTTTGACACTATTTGTCTCCAATATGCCCCAAAACTAGGTAGATTTGACACTGCCACCTACGCGATAATCGCTCTAAACCATACGAAAAGGAGCAATTATGGCAATCACTACTACGGGTTATCAAACCCCTGCAACCTCAAGAGAAGGGCTAAAGCCTTCGGTCTATGACAAAATCATTTTAATAGGACCGGACGAAACGCCTATACTTAGTCTTATCGATACGTCCGACGTAAAAGGTATCGAGCATAGCTGGCTAACAGATACCCTAGCCGCGCCTCAAAAGAACGCGCAGTTAGAGATCAGCGACTTTAACGATACGAGGAAAAGTACCGTTCAAAAAACGTCAAACGCAACGCAAATTTTCACTTCGCCCGTTAGCGTGTCAAGAAGTATGCAAGCCGTGGCTACGTACGGCGGCAAAGAACTCCAGCGCGAGGTAACAAAAAGAGCCAAAGAGCATAAACTGGATATAGAGTATGCGCTATTTGGGCTAGGTCGCCACGCAAACGCAAAACAATCCGTATTTATGGCGCCTGCAGTAAGAACCGATACGACGGCGGGCGAAATGGCGGGGATGTTCTACTACGTCGCCAAAGGCGCGGCTAGTTGGAGCGGCGGCAAAAGAGGAAACGTGGTAGCTTTTGACAGCACGAACAACTGGAGCGGAACCGAGACGCAGCTAACCGAGGAGATACTATCAAGCCTACTTCAAAATATCTGGGATGCGGGCGGAAAACCTAAGGACGTATTCGTAGGCGCGGGGTTAAAACCTGCGATAAATCGCTTCGCTACTAGGCAATTCGGTAACGAAAAAGCTATAAACTCTAGCGTAGTGAGCCTAGATACCGATTTTGGTAAAGTAAATTTTAGGCTACACCGCTTCTTGTCTCAAAAATTCGGACTAGGCGACGTATTAATCGCGGGGGATTTTGAGTATATGAAAAACGGCCTGCTCGTACCGACGGAGCTAAAAGACGTTACTACGCCAAAAACGGCTATACAAAAGAGATACTATACCGAAGGCTGCCTAGAAGTTAGAAATGCCGACGCGTTTGCGATCGGAGTCGGACTAAAGGCGTAAAAATGCGCTGCCAAGATGCAAAAAAAATCTTGAAATTCAAGTGCGTCGGGGATAAGAAAGTCCCCGATGACGAAACGTTAAGCGACGTGTTTTTCGAGGCTATGCTATACGTGGCGAACAAATGCATACCAAACGAGCTTTTGCGCAGCATAGAGAGCAACGAGCGGGTATATCGAAACGTGGACCAAAACGCTTTTTTGACCTACCCCGATCGTCCGAATTTTAACGACCCCGACGAACATCTGATGATAGATGAGACGCTTACGTACGCCGTCATTAACGAAGTGGCGTTTTTGCTAAATCAAGATACTTACTATCGCACGCTAGCTCTTGAAATCATCGCGGACTACAACGCCAACTACGGAAAGGAGTACGGGCTATGAATAGGGATTTGTTTCCTGCGATCTTAAGCGCGCGGGTTTTGGCTACGGTCGATTTGCTAGCCTTTTTTAAAGAGGCGGGCGAATTCTTTGCAAATACGACAAAAACTATCAAAGAAAGCGGACTAATCAAATGACAAGCATATATGAACTAAAAATGGGCGCGGAAAAACTAGAAGCGCTAAAATTTCTACTATCTCAAATCAAAGACCTAGAGGCTGCCGTAAAAAGCATAGACGTGAACGAGTTACGCGAGTTTCGCTATCTAGCGGAGAAAATGCAAGGGCTAGAGAGCGACGTAGCAAAATCAAAAGAGCTAATCGAAAAAGCTAAAAATGACCTAGAACCGTTAGCGGCCGACGTGGAGCGCGTAGGTAAGGCCGCCAAAGACGAGATAGACATAAAAGCTCAAACCTTTAACGCCTCGCTAGCTAGGAAAGCAGAGGAGTTTGAGCAAATCAAATCTAGCTTTGAGAGCAAATACGCAGAGCTAGCCGCGCTAAAAACCAGGATAGAGGATGCGCTAAAATCCGTGTCCTCGCCTATCGACGACGAAACTGCGGCCGAAAATAAAACGTTTTCTAGCAAAAAGATAGACGAAACATACGCCAAAAAAGGCGAAACATCGGGCAGCGTAGACGTGAGCGGGCTAGCTACTAAAGAGGAGCTAAACGCAAAGATAGGCGAAGCAAAAGCAAATGAGCTAATAACGGCAAAGACTGCAAATTTGGCTACTAAAACGGAGCTAAACGCGAAGCTAGACGCAGAGACGTATAACTCGCAAAAGACAAACTACGCCCTAAAATCGCAGCTAAGCTCTTATGCTAGCAAGAGCGAACTTAGTAATTACGCAAGTAAAAGCGAACTAAACACGTATACGGTAGCGCAAAACTTTTACGGCGATACGATAAATTTTAATACTGGAGTAAATTTTACCGCCCAGAACATAAGCGGGCAAATAAAAGCTAGCATGCGAAGCGGTGGTCAAAGCGGGCTGGTGTATATAAGCAACGCAAGCGGCGTGACGGGCTTTTCAAGCGACTTTGTAATCCTAAACCCAACCGAAGCTACGTACGGTCAAGGATACGTATTTTTTAGCTATTTTGTGCGACCAACGGATAATAAAATCCTAATCTCGTTTATAAAGGCGCAGTAATGTTAAAAGGAGCGTTTTTCTTCGGTAGCGTAAGCGCGCCGTATCCCGAGCATACGACGATAGCAAACGAGGGAGGAATAATGAAAATAACGTGGGGTAAAAATATCCCCGCGAATTTTACCTCAAGCTATAAAAACTACGTCCAAAACCCCGGCTACCACAAAAATAGACTAGACTTTAGCAAAGTAGAAAGCATCGGGTCTAATAATTTTAACGATGAGCCTTCTTTCGGAGCCGTTTGCGCGGACGGGAGGTTAAATCTAAGCTCCTTGCAGACGCTGGGGGCTAACTGTTTTAATAATCTAGGAGGAAATTTAAAAGAGTTAAACATACCAAAAACGCAGACTATATCGGATTGCTTTAATTCTAATACGCTAACAAAGATAGTAGCGCCGGAATTAACGCAAATAAGCAATAGATGTTTTAGCGATATAACGACGATTTTTCCTAACGGCGTACGCGCTCCTTTATCGGGAGGGGTAACGTTTGAAA
>NZ_CAUQHQ010000020.1:0-23639 GCF_963517995.1 uncultured Campylobacter sp. | reverse complement strand
GTATAAAGCCAACCGCTCCGAGCCGCCCGCCGCGCTGAAAGAGCAGCTGCCCGTTTGCATCGAAATGATAGAAAAAATGGGTCTAGCCGCCGTGAGCAAGGAGGGCTACGAGGCCGACGACATCATCGCTAGCGTCGTAAAAGAGTGCAAGCAGCGGGGTATATTCGTACGCATAGTGACGCACGATAAAGACCTCTATCAGCTCATCGAAGACGGCAAGGTAAGCATTTATAGCCCGCAAAGCAAGATCGATCACGACAGCGCTAGCTGCGCTGAAAAATACGGCGTTTTGCCCGCTCAAATTCGCGATTTTCTCGCTATCGCCGGTGATAGTTCGGATAATATCCCGGGCGTAAAAGGCATCGGCGCGGTCGGCGCGAAAAAGCTTTTGGGCGAATTCGGTAGCTTAGAAGGCATCTACGAAAACCTGCCGCTGGTGCGAAACGAACGTATCCGCGGCATGCTGGCAGAAGGCCGAGAGAGCGCGTTTTTAAGCAAGCGCCTAACCTCGCTATTTGACGACGCGACCGATGCGATAGATTTTGAAAAGGCGAAATTTCCCGAACAAAATCCGCTCGTAAAGGTGGCGGACGTCCTTCGCGAATACGATCTCAACCGCCTTTTAAAAGCGCTGCAAAATAGCCAAAATGCGGGCGAAAACTCGGAATTTAAGCTCGGCTTTAACGCGCGGCTTTTAACGGACGAGGGCGAGATCGAGCGACTGCTGGCAAATATAGACGCGGACACGCTCGTGGCCTTTGACACCGAGACCACGGACGTCGATACGCAAAACGCCCGCCTGGTGGGCTTTAGTTTTTGCTTTAACGAGGAGGAGGCCTACTACGTGCCCGTGGCGCACGAGTATCTGGGTGTGCCAAAGCAAGTAAGCGAGAAATTCGCCGCTTGGGCGATCTCGCAAATTTACAAAGGCTGCGTGATCGGGCAAAATTTAAAGTACGATTTTAAGGTCGTAAAGCGAAATTTAGGGATCGAGCCGCCCGTAAATTTTAAAGACACGATGATACTGGCGTGGCTCATGGATCCGGGATCTAGCGTGGGTATGGACGCGCTAGCCAAGCGGCTCTACGACTACGACACGATCAAATTTGAAGACGTGGTAAAGCGCGGCGAGACCTTCGCGTCCGTGGCGCTAGAAAACGCCGCAAAATACGCGAGCGAAGACGCGTGGATAACGCTGAAATTTTACAAAAGCTTTTTAAATTTGCTCGATCCGGGGCTGCTCGCGCTTGCAGATACGCACGAGTTTCCTTTTATCCTCACGCTTTTTGATATGGAGCGCGAGGGCATAGCGATAAACCGCGAGAAAATGCAAAATTTGATCCTAAAAAACGACGCTAAGATCAAAGCCTCGACAGCCGAAATTTACGAGCTAACGGGCGAAAATTTTAATATAAACTCCGTTAAACAGCTAGGAGAAGTGCTGTTTGAGCACCTAAAACTACCCGTAAAGAAAAAGACAAAAACCGGCTACAGCACCGACGAGACCGTGCTAGCAGAGCTTATAGAGGAGCATCCGGTCATACCTAAGCTGCTAGAGTACCGCGAGCTATACAAGCTACAAAGCACCTACTGCGAACCGCTGCTAAATTTAGCCAAAAAAGACGCTAACAGCAGGATATACACGAACTTTATCCAGACGGGAACGAGCACGGGCAGGCTCTCGTCTAAAAATCCAAATTTGCAAAATATCCCGGCTCGCGGCACGCTGGCAAAAGACGTGCGAGGCTGCTTTGAGGCAAAAAGCGGCTTTAGCTTCGTGGGGCTTGATTACAGCCAGATCGAGCTGCGCCTGCTCGCGCATTTTAGCCGCGACGAGGCGCTTTTGCGGGCGTTTGCAAACGACGAGGATATCCACGCACGCACGGCGATTAGTATATTTGGCAGCGCCGAGGGGCAAAACCGCGCGGTGGCCAAGAGTATAAATTTCGGTCTCATCTACGGCATGGGCTCGAGCAAGTTGGCAAATCAAGTAAGTATCACGCGCGCCGAGGCAAAGGAGTATATCGAGCGCTATTTTAAAGCTTTCCCTACGATAAAGGGCTTTTTAGAAGGGATAAAAACCGCGGCCAAAAACGAGGGCTTCGTGCGCACGCTGCTTGGTAGGAAGCGGCTGTTTGACTTTACTACCGCGACGCCGATGCAAACGGCGATGTACGAGCGCGAGGCGGTAAATACGATATTTCAGGGCTCGGCTGCGGATATCATCAAAATGGCGATGGTAAAAATCCGCCCGCTTTTAGACGAACGCGCTAGGATGCTTTTGCAGATACACGACGAGCTGATTTTCGAGGTGCGAGACGACTATGCCGATGAGTTTGGCGCGGCGGCGCAAAAGATAATGCAAGAAATTTACAAACTAAACGTACCGCTAAAAACGAGCCTAAACGCGGCGAAGGATTGGGGGGAGTTGAAATAAAATTTTAGGCTTTGAGCTAGCCGCATAATCTTAAACGCTTGCGGTTTGCGGATAAATTTAAGATAAAATCGGTCGCTAAAACCTTGCTTGAACGTAAATTTAGCCCAAAATCAAGGGCAAAACCTAAATCTAAAAAGCTGGAAAGAGAAAATTTATGAACGTTCATAAAATCGCCTACGCGAGAGTTGCCTTGCTAGCGTTTGCCGCCTTTATTTTTAACACGACTGAATTTATCCCCGTGGCGCTGTTAAGCGACATCGCGGTGGATTTTAGCATGGACGTTACGAGCACGGGGCTAATCATCACGATCTACGCGTGGGCGGTGAGCATCCTTTCGCTGCCGCTGATGCTGCTAACCTCGAAGCTCGAACGCAAGAGGCTGCTTTTGCGGCTTTTTGTGCTATTTACGCTAAGCCACGTCCTGGCCGGTATTGCGTGGAATTTTGCCGTTTTGGTAATCGCGCGCCTTGGCATCGCGATTTCGCACGCGATCTTTTGGTCGATCACCTCATCACTCGTCGTGCGCCTAGCGCCGATAAACAAAGGCTCGCAGGCCATCGGTATGCTGGCTTTGGGCACTTCGCTAGCGATGGTTTTGGGGCTTCCTTTGGGGCGCATGGTCGGCGAGCTTTTCGGCTGGAGAATTACGTTTTTTGCAATCGGCGCGCTTGCGGCGGCGGAGGCGCTGTTTCTTTGGAAAATTTTACCGTTTTTGCCAAGCCGCCGCGCGGGCTCTCTTGCGAGCTTGCCGATGCTAGCAAAGCGCCCTATGCTGCTTGCTTTGTATCTGCTCACGCTTTTGATCGTAGGCGCGCATTTTACGACCTACAGCTATGTCGAGCCCTTCGTAGCGAAATTTAATCCCGCAGGCGATCACTTCGTAACCTACGTTCTGCTTGCATTCGGCGCTTCGGGAATCGCCGCAAGCGTGCTTTTTTCAAAGCTTTACCGCTCTTTTCCAAACGCCTTTTTGATCTGCTCAATCCTTTTTATCCTAGCCTCGGTGCTGACGTTAAAAGCTTTTGTCGCAAATGACGTAGCGCTGCTGCTTGCAGCTTTCGTCTGGGGAGTGGGGATTTTCGGCTTCGGGCTTTGTTTGCAGATTAGGGTTTTGGCGCTGGCTCCGGATGCTACCGATGTCGCGATATCGATCTACTCGGCGATTTATAACGTAGGCATCGGCGGCGGAGCGCTTTTGGGACATCAAGTCGCAACGAGATTCGGGCTTTGGCACATAGGCGAGGCGGGCGCGATACTGGGCGCGCTAGGGCTTGCAAGCTACCTCTACGCAAGCGTGAAATTTGCGGAGAAATAGCGCGTAGACTAAATTCGCGAAAGAGCTTCGGCGAGATTAGTGCGCGCTTTTAGTCGGCACTTTAAAACAGCGACTTTGCGGGTCTAAATTTTTAAAATTTATCCCTCGCGATTAGTTAAATTTTGTAGATAAAATTTAACCTCGCGCTTAGCCCCGCTGCCTGCTTTATTGATCATCCGCACCCGCACTATCCGCCCAAAGCCCCTTAAAATTTAGCGACAGCGTGCAAGAAATTAAAGCGCTAGCCGCCAAAATTTAGCTACTTTATAAACCCGACCCGCGGTAAAATTTCAGCCAAAACCGCGTAATTATATTTTTCGTTTGCGCCGTAAAGATCCGGGTTTAAGGCGGCTAGAAAAGGCTAAATCTAGCCAAATCGGCAAAATCGCCGCAAAACCTAAATTTAGCATTCGTCGCTGCGAGCAAAGCAAAGGCCTGAGAGAAGATCGCTCTGCTTGCGCGCTTACGGGTTAAAACTAGCTAAAAACGAGACCGCTAATCTGCCGAATTTACACACATTATAAAATGAAACTAAAGTTTCAAATCTAATTTAGATATTTTAAAAACAAATTTCGGTAATATTGAGCTAGGTAAAATTTATCCGAAAGGAGCTGTTATGAGCGGTATTGCTCTCATCGTCTGCTTCGTCATCGCGGTCGCCGTTATGATCGTGCTGATTTCTAAGTTCGGGGTTCACCCCTTTATAGCGATCATGCTCGTCTCGCTCGCCCTAGCCGTCGTCGCGGGTATCGACTTGGTCAAGGTTCCCGCGATCATCGGAGAGGGATTTAGCGGGATATTTAAAAGCATAGGCATCGTCATTATCCTGGGCGCGCTCATCGGTATGGCGCTGGAAAAGACGGGCGCGGCGCTAAAGCTAGCCGATATGGTCGTGCGCTGCGTAGGCGACAAGCGCCCCGAGCTAGCCATGCTCATCATGGGCTGGATCGTGGGTATCCCGGTCTTTTGCGATAGCGGCTTTGTCGTGCTAGATCCGATCCGCCGCGCGATAAAGGAAAAGATCGGCGCCAACCCCGTAGCTATGGCCGTCGCGCTCTCGTGCGGTCTATACACCTCGCACGTATTTATACCGCCGACGCCGGGCCCCATAGCGGCCGCCGGACTCGTGGGCGTGGGGCACAACCTGCTGCTAGTCATCGCCGTGGGCGCGGTAGTTTCGATACCGGTTCTCATCGCGGGCTATATTTTTGCTAAGACTGTCGGCGCAAAAGTGAGCCTAAAGGAGGATCTCACAGACGTGAGTAAGAGCTACGACGAGATCATCAAAGAGCACGGCAAGCTGCCTTGCGCGTTTTTGAGCTTGGCGCCGATTTTTATGCCGATTTTACTGATGGCGCTGGGTTCGGTCGTCTCGATACTAAAGCTAAAAGGCTCGTTTGCGAATTTCGTTTTATTTTTGGGCAACCCGATCATCGCGCTTGGCGTGGGCGTGCTGTTTGCCGTTATCTTGCTGGCTAAAACGGGCAAGCTGGGCGAATTTAACTTAATGACCAACGAAACGCTAAAGATCGTCGGACCGATCCTTTTCATCACGGCTGCGGGCGGCGTGCTAGGTAACGTCATCGCTAAAGCGGGCTTTGTAGAGTTTATGAAGGCAAACGCCCATCTCATCGGTACCGTGGGTATATTTTTCCCGTTTGTTATCTCTGCTATCATCAAGACCGCTCAAGGTAGCTCGACCGTGGCGCTTACGACGACAGCCTCTATCATGGGGCTTTTCACCGATAGCGGCTCGATGATGAGCGCGCTGGGGCTAACTAGCGAGATGGGTGCGGTGCTAACTGTAATGGCGATTGCTGCGGGCGCGATGACGGTTTCGCACGCTAACGATAGCTACTTCTGGGTCGTTACGAACTTTAGCAAGATGTCGCCGGAGCAGGGCTACAAGACCCAGACGATGCTTACATTTATAATGGGTATCGTGGGTATGGCGAGCGTTTGGGTAGCGTCGCTGATTTTACTGTAAATTTGACGGCTAAATTTGAGTGCGGTTTTGGCGTGACGAGACTGCACTCTTTACGGTATGAACGGTAAATTTTCAAATTTGTCCGCCCAGACCCGCATCTTGAAAATGCTGAATTTTGATTTAGTAAAATTTGGCATTACGTGCTAAGCTTTTTTGTTAAGGGGGAAGGGGCTTGAATTACGCTCTGCTTTGCAGTTGCGAAGCGTAGCTGAAGCAAAAGAGCTCCCTTCCCCCTTAACAATCCCCCAACCCCTACGACGTGAGAGGTTGCTGCACTGCGTGCAGGTTTGTCTGGCGCTAATGCGCCGCGCGTTTTTAAATTGACAATGAAGCTAAATTTGGCTCGCAATTTAAAACTAAATTTGATAAAATCTGACCGTAAAATTTAAGGCGAAGTATTTTTTCTTTAGACTAGGCGGAAATGAGTCGAGCGAGGGCGCATACATATAGTATGCAACCGAGCTTCGGCGAAATTTCTAACGAAGTATAAAGGAAAAAGACGAGCCGCTAACAAAAAAGGAAAATAGATGAAAGTATTAATAGCAATCGACTCATTTAAGGGCTCCCTCAGCTCCCTCGAGGCCGGCAACGCCGTAAAAGAGGGTATCGAAGCTTTAGCCGGTGAGATAGATGAGGTGACGGTTAAGCCCATCGCGGACGGCGGCGAGGGTAGCGTGGTGGCGCTAGCGGACGCGTTAGATGGCGAGTTTATCGATGTCATCGTGCAAAATCCTCTCGGCGAAAAGATCCCCGCCAGATACGCGCTAGCAGGCGAGCTGGGTATCCTTGAGATGGCGTCTTCTAGCGGGCTCATGCTGGTGGAAAAAGAGCGCCGAAATCCGATGAAAACGAGCACTTACGGCTTTGGGCAGATGATTTTGCATGCTATTGGCAAGGGTGCGCGTAAATTTATCGTCGGTATCGGCGGCAGCGCGACGAACGACGCGGGCACGGGTATGCTAAGCGCGCTGGGATACGAGTTTTTTGACGAAAACGGCGAGCTGCTCGAGGGCAAAGGCGAAAACCTCATAAAAATCACGAAAATCTCAAACAAAAACGTAGTGCCCGAGCTGCAAGAGTGCGAATTCCTCGTGGCTTGCGACGTGGATAACCCACTCTTTGGCAAAAACGGCGCGGCCTACGTCTACGGCCCGCAAAAGGGCGCGGACGAGCAGATGGTAAAGGATCTAGACGCTGGGCTTATCAGCTTTGCGAGTGCGACGAGCGAGCACTTTTCAAGCGAATTTTGGAACTTCAAGGGCGCGGGCGCGGCAGGCGGGCTAGGGTACGGGTTTGTGAGCTACCTAAACGCCAAACTAAAGCCCGGCATCGACATCATCATGGAGGAAATCCGCCTCGAAGAGGACGTGAAAAACGCCGATCTAATCATCACCGGCGAAGGGCGACTGGACTTTCAAAGCTCGATGGGCAAGACACCGACCGGAGTGGCGAAGATCGCCAAAAAATACGGCAAACCCGTCATCGCGCTAGCCGGTAGCGTGTCGCCGTGCGCGGGCGGCTGTAACGAGAACGGCATCGATGCGTTTTTTAGCGTATTAAACGAGCCTGTGAGCCTAGAAGAGGCGATGGATAAGCAAACCGCGACGCGCAATCTCAAAATGACAGCCCAGCAGGCATTGAGGCTATATTTGCTAGGGCGTAAGGGGTAAATTTACGCTTTGTTGCGGCGACGGGGCCGGCGAATTTATCGGTTTGCCGGCTTGAGTTTTTTTGTTTGCTTTGTATGATTAGCTAGCTTGAGCGAGGGGTTTTGTAGTAAATTCGTCTTTTGTGCGGAGATCTACGGATTTTAAATTTTAGCGCGGCGCTTTGCATTTTACCGCTCGGCGCGGCGGTTTTCGCGGATTTTTCAAATTTGACATCATGCTTTGTCACTGCGAGTCCGTAAATTTATCTAGTAAAATCAAATTTTGGATTTGAGTTTTTAGCGCGGCGGTTTCGCTCTGAGTCGTAATGCGCGACCGAATTTACAAAAACCTAGGCTAAACTAAAATTTAACAAGCTAAAGCCCGAAAAAGGCTTTAGGCTTATTTTGGGGATTATTTTTCTTTCGCTTCGGCTTCTATCTCTAGCTCGACTTTGTCAGATAGCGTGATCTCGGAGGTATCTAGCCCGATCTCAAAGAGCTTGCGTTTCGTCTCGCCCTCTAGGCTAAAGCCGATTTTTTCCTTGCCGTTTTTATCCGCAGTAAAGCCGCCAAGCTCGAATTTTAGCACCACGGGCTTAGTGACGCCGTGCATCGTGAGCGTACCCACGACCTTGCCTTCCGTGTCGCTTTCTTTCTCAAATTTGACCATTTTGTAGGTGATTTTGTCGAATTTCGCCGCATCGAAAAAATCCGCGCTTCGCAGATGCTCGTCGCGATTCTCGTTTTGCGTATTTACCGAGGCGGTCTCGATGGTGGCCTCGAGCGCTTTTAGCTCCTTGGTGTTTTTGTCATAGTCGATTACGGCGTTAAATTTGCCGAAATTGCCGCTTACTTTTGATATGCTTAGGTGCTTGATCTTAAAGCCGACGCTGCTGTGCGCCGGGTCGATCTCATAGACTGCGGCGTTTGCGAAGCTTGCTGCTAGCGCTGCGACTAGCGAAAATTTGATTAGTTTTTTCATTTTTACTCCTTACGATTTTGGTTTGAAAGTGTATTTTAAAAAAGTAAATATATAACTTTTTCGCAACATTTTGAGAAAAATTTGAGTTACTTGGCTTGCCGCTTTAAGATCGTGCGATAAAAAATCAGGCTAAATTTAGCCCAAAATTTCCCCGACGAAAAACAGCGCCGACATCGCAAACGTGCAGAGCGCGACGACCTTTAGCTGTCCGTCGAAGTCGCGACACTCCCGAACTTTCGAGATAAAAAATAGGTGCCAAACAAGCGGCGCAAAGCTAACCACGTAGAGTAGTTTTACGCCAGGCTCGCCGCGTAAAAACGAGTAGCAGAGCATCAGGCCCGCTCCGCCCGCGATCAGCGCGTAGTGGTAGCGCTTAGCCGCACACAGTCCGATACGGACGGGGACCGTGCGCTTGCCCTTGAGCGCGTCGTTTTGGATGTCGCGCATATTGTTTAGATTTAGCACGGCGGTGCTTAGCATACCGCACGCGCACGCAGGCAGCAGCAGCGCCGCATCAAGCGATCGCGCGTATAAAAAATACGAGCCCAGTACGCTAAGTAACCCGAAAAATAAAAACACGAAAACGTCGCCAAGCCCCTTGTAGCCGTATGCGCCGGCGCCTACGGTGTAGCGGATCGCGGCATATATCGACGCGCCGCCCAGCGCTAAAAATAGAAGCACGAGATAAAACCGCTCGCCAAACGCCAAAACGCTTAGCGCGAGGCTTGAAAATGCCGAAAGTAGCGCCGTAGCGACGATGACGCGCTTCATCTCGGCCGCGCTCATCTGTCCCGTTTGTATCGCGCGGCGCGGCCCCAGCCTGCCATCGTCGTCGGTGCCCTTTACCGCGTCGCCGTAGTCGTTGGCATAGTCGCTTAGAACCTGAAACAGCAGCGTCGTAAGCAGCGCCAGCGCGAAAATATCGGCTCTAAATACGCCCGCGCCGTATGCCGCGCCGCTGCCCAGCAACACGCCCGAGACGCTAAGCGGTAGCGATCTAAGGCGAGCGGATGCGTAAAGAGCTTTTGCGGTTATCATTTTTTTGCCTTTTTTGATTTTTTGAGTGCCGAATCCACGCCAAATTTGAGCTCAAATTTAGCACCCGAATGCAAAAAATAATATAAATTTGACCCGGATTGCGAGTAAATTTTATAAATTCGGAGTTAAAATTTGCAGCGATTATCGCTGTATTTAGAGTTTTGAAGTTAGTTAAATTTGCCGCCAAAGCCGTACGCGCTTAAATTTATCAAATTTCCGCTGTTTCTCGCCAAAACTCAAGCGCCTTATCGTTGTCAATCTGGACGAATTTGGCGATTTCTTCTGCGCAAGGCACGGTCTTTTTGCTTAGTCGTGCGATATCGATACTAGCAAGCGCTCTAAAAAAATCTCTCAAAATCGCTCGCAACGCGCCTGCCGCAAAGCTCTTTGCCCCCAAGCAGCCGCGCATAAATCGCGCCGTCTGCGCAATCAAGCAAAAATCCACGGATGATCGCCCACGGCAAAAACTATCAAATTTGCAGGACGCTCCTCGCCTCGCCACCACTTGCCGCCGTATTCGTCGGTGCTGTTTAGCCGCACTAGCTCGCTAGCGTAGTCGCCGTCGGTGCCGAAGCGTACGTTGCAAACCTCAAATTCGCCGAAGTCAAATTTACAAACTAGCCGCGAAAGCTCAAGCGGAAATTTGACGCCGAGAGTTTCTTGCGCATTTTCTAGCGCCCGCACGAACGCGTCGGCATCGCTTTGTGCTAGTAGTCTCATGCTCGTTATGCCCTCTTGCTCCAGAGGCAGGTAGATCTCGTCTAGCTCGCGAGCGATTTGGTCTAGCTCTAAAAACATGTCTTTGTCCGCATCTGATTTATCTGAGATTTTTTGTTTCGGTTTTTATGATTTCGCCGTTTTCGCCGTAAAATTTCGTAGTCGCCGCGCCCGCTTTTGCGTCGGTTACGACCTCTTTTACGAGCTCGCCCTTTTCGTTAAATTCTTTTTGTATTTTAACTGCTTCGTTTAGTGGTTTGCCGATCGTTTGGCGCTGGTCTATCACGCTTTTTAGCTTGCCGCTCGGGTAGAAAAACTCAAAAAGCAGCGGGTCGCCGCCTAGCTGGTATGTGCGACTATTTAGGCGTCCGCTGTCGTCGTATTTTTCAAAAGTCGTTTCTTTTTTGCCCGTTCGGACGCTAATAAATTCCTTATACGACGGTTTGCCGTCTTTGCGGTATTCGGCTATGTTATTTTCGGTAAAAAAGCCCAAATTTGCGTCGAAGCGTTTGGTTTTTCGGTATAGTTTTAGCACTTCGCCCGCGTCGAAAAGTTCTAGTAGCTCCTTTTCTAGTCTGCCCCACAGGCATCTCTCGGCGATGAATGCAGGCTCGTCTAGGTGCTCTTTTGAATAGACTTCGAGTAGCACCCAGCGCTCGCTTTTGCGGACGATGAACGAGATTTTTAACTTTGTGGAGGGGTTGTCCGGGATCTTGCGCTTGTACTTCTCGTCCGCTTCGTCGATGACATAGCGATTTAGCTGCGCGCCGCTCGCATCTAGCCGGGTGAGGTAGAGTCTGTTGCGTATTTTGCCGATAGCGTCCTTTTCGCCGTTGCGCAGGTCGTATTTAAAAAATATCTCATAGGTTGCGATTAGCTCGTCTTTTTGCTGCTGGGGCGCGTATTTGCCGCCTGCTTGTAGCGAGGTCGCGCAGGTCAAAACGATAAAAAGCTTTAATAAATTTTTCATCCAACTCCCTAAATTTGGCGAATTTTGCGCTTGCATTGCGGCAGCGACCTTGCGTAAATTTAGAGATCGCACCGCGTTTGTAATTTTTAAAATTTACTCTCGTGCTTTGCTATGCACACTGCCTGCTAGTCAAATTTGACCTATCGCTTTTAGCCGTTTGTAGCGATTTTTATTTTGTCGCGCCGCTTTGGCGCGGCAGCTCCTTATTTTAAAATCGCAAAGCCGATGCCGACTTTATCGGTGTGGCGATTGTAGTCGATGAGACTCTCGCCGTATCCCGTGAAGTACTTCACGTAGCCGTAAACGCCGCTCTTGCCAAACGGAAACAGCCAGCCAAGCTCTCCCGCGCCGCGGTTTGTTTTATCAAAATGCAGGTTGTTTCGCACCATCGCCGTAAAGATGTGGCCGCGGTAAGGCAGGGCGAAATTTATATCCATGTTGCCGAGGTATTTTTCGATGTCTGGGTTATCGTCGCTGCCCTTGCTCTCAGGGATGCGCGCCCACGCTCGCGGGATCACGACGAGGCTACCGGCGTAAAGCTTGGCCTCGAGATAGACGCGGTTCCACGAGCGGGACTTCTCGCCGCCCTGGCCGTTACTCTCGTGCAAAAGCCCCGCGCGCAGGTAATCAAGGCTCGGTAGCGCCTCAAATCTCATCGGGACGGTCACGAAAATCTCGGGGCGATAGTTGGTCTCGCGAAACGGCGTCGAGCCCTTGGCCGTCTGCCACCACGAGCTTTGCGAGTAGCCAGCCGAGATCGTTTCGTTCATATCAAACACGTCGTAAAAAAGCGGCTTTTGCAAGCTGATCTGAAATGCAGTCTCAAATCTACGCCTACCCTCAACGTCGTTAAATGCGTAGGTTGCCGGCAGGAGGTAGTTTAGGTGGTGCATTTTTAAGCCTAAAATTTCATCCACGTCGTATGCCTCGCCGCTCTCAAATTTCGCTTTCGGACGCTCTTTAGAGGCGATCTTTTGCTCCTCCACCGGCGCGTCCGCTACGCTATCTGAGGGCGCGATCACGGAGCGCTCCATGGCAGCCGTTTCGCCGTCCTCGTCCGTAAATATCGCCTTTTTAGCCGCTAGTTTATAAAGCTGCAGGGCTCTCGTTTTGTCGCCTTCGTATTCGAGCTTTGCGGCGGCTTCGTATAGGCGCTTGGCTTCGTCTTTAGCGGTCGGTTCGGTTAAATTTTCAGTCGTATTTTCAGGCTGGCCGATTAAATTTTGCTTCGCCGTTTCCGTCTCGCCAGCTACGGCTAAATTTAACAAAATCGCCAGTAAAACGATAATTTTTTTCATATTTTTCCTTCTTTTAAGGCTTGTTCATAATCAGCCTGGTAGTTGATGTTAAAAAACTCGTCCGCGTTTGCGAACTTTACGATCTTGCAACGGCAGCGATCGCGCAAAAGTCCGATCTTGTGCTCGCCCGCGGCAAAAAGCTCGCCCGCGGCATTCGCTAAATTCCCGCTAAAAAACCCGCAAAGCGAGTGCGTATGCGACTCGTCCGCAGCGATGACCATATCGTATTCGCCGGTAAATTTATATAGTTCGCGCACGCAGCTTTCGCTAACAAATGGCATGTCGGCCGGGACGATAAAGACGCTTTCGTTTGGGAAGCTCTTAAGGATACTATAAAGCGCTAGCATCGGAGAAAAGGCGTCTGGACTCAAATTTACCGTATCTTGCGAGCAAATTTGAGCGTAGCTTGCCTTTGCGCCCTCTTTGCCGCTTTCCTCGGTCAAATTTAAGCGCGAGAACTCCTCCAGGCTAATGTCTTTGATGAGCGGCAGGGGCGGGTTAAATTTGTCGAATTTGGAGCTAACGAATACGCGCTCGAAAATCCGCCCGAATTTATGCGCTCCGTAGTGCGTGAGCGTCGCAAATCCGCCAAAAGGCAGCAACGTTTTGTCGCGGCCCATTCGCGAGCTTTTGCCTCCGGCTAGGATGACGCATGTTTTCATTTTTTTCCTTGATTTTAAGTGCGCTATGATAGCATAAATTCGGCTCGCCTAGGCAAGCTATCGGTTATCTGCCGCCGATGATTTTTTTTACCGCCAGCGCGGCTAAATTTAGCCCAAAGCACGCCGTCACGCCCATAAAGCTGCCCAGTTTCACGCATTTTGGTAGCTCGGTCGAAAACACGACGTCAAATTTGCCTTTAAACCCCGCTTTTTTAAGCTCGGCTCGTATTTTCTTGGCAAACGGGTCGTTGCAGGTCTGCCAGATGGATGCGACTTTGATCTGCGTCGGATCGAGACGCTTTGCGCCGCCCATAGAGCTAATTAACTTTTCGTGCGTTTTTAGCGCGAGAGCGACTTTAGCCGGCACGTCGTCGATAGCGTCGATAATAAGATCAAAGGGCGAAAAATCAAAATCCTCGACAAACTCCGGCGTCATTAGCTCTTGCAGCGCCGTCACGCACTCGTATCTTGCGGCAAATTCGCCGACTTTGACCGCGCCGACGGCTTCGCTGTAAATTTGGCGGTTTTGATTGGTTATATCAAAAACATCCTTATCTATGAGAGTGAGTTTGCCTACGCCTGTTCTAGCCAGCGCGTCCGCGCAGACGCCGCCTACGCCGCCTACGCCGCAGATTAGGACATTTGCTTTTTGAAGCTTTTTAAAATCATCGCCTAATAGCCATCGAGACCTCGTAAAGCGGTCCGGTTTTTCTAAAATTTCTTCGTTCAAATTTGATCCTTTAGGGCGGTTTTTAGCGCGGCTAGACTCGCGTGCGCCGTCATATCTAGCATAATGGGAGTAAGCGAGGCAAAACCGTCGCTAAGCGCGCTGATATCGGACTCGCCGTTTTGCTCGTAGTCTAGGCTCGAGGCTTGTCCGAGCCAATAATACTCGACGCCTCGCGGGTTGCGGTGAAGCATCGCGTGCGTGGCGTAGCTGCGTTTACCCGCAGGCACAACGCGGTAGCCTCTAAATTCGCGGGGCGAGACGGCGGGGATATTTACGTTTAAAAACTGGCGCGGCGGCAGCGCTATCTCGCCGTTTAGTACGCGAGAAACGATAAATTTAACGATATCTTCGGCGAGTAAAAAGCCTGTTTTTTCGATACCGTCGCTCTTATAAAATTGCGAAAACGCGATGCTTGGAATCCCTTGCAAAACGCCCTCCATAGCCGCTCCGCACGTGCCCGAGTAAGTGATGTCCTCGCCTACGTTGGCGCCGTGGTTTATGCCGCTCACGACTAGATTGGGTGGCCTTTTATAAAGCGCGTGAAGCGCGAGATAGACGCAATCAGCGGGCGTAGCGTCGTCAAGTTTGTAAAAATCGTCGTCAAGCTTGATGAAACGAAGAGGCCTAGTTAGCGTAAGAGAGTGCGCGCAAGCCGATTTTTCGCTGCTTGGGGCTACTATCGTGACGCGCGTGTCCGGTAGTTTGCGCAGCGCGCTAGCTAAAGCGTGCAAGCCGCTAGCCTCGAACCCGTCGTCGTTGGTTATCAAAATTTCTTTCAAATTTATCCTTAAAACGTTGCAAGAACTCAAATTTAGCGAGCTTTGCCGAGTAAAATTTAGATTTGGATTTTATCATAGCTTTATTTATTTGAAATTAAATTTTTTATAAGATCCGCAATATTTACTTAAAATTGTAACTCTAAAATTTAATTTATAATTAAGATATTAAATATATTATATTATATAACAAAGAAAATACGGAGTTGAATAACTCAAATAATGATAATGCTTATTATAATATTTAAGTAATATAAAACCAATCTTTAAATTTAATTTTTATTATGTTAAATTTTAAAACAAACTTTAAGTATTAAGATTATAAAATACGTCCAATAAATAAAGTTAAGTTTTATTTAAATTTATAATGGAGGTTAGAAAGCCCGTCATGGAAAACACGAAGAAAAAAGCATCCATCTGGGTCATTCTTTTGTTGCTATCGTTTGGAGTGGTTATCGGTCACGGACTATACACTTTTTACTATGCCAAGGGATTTTCATACTTTAGTCCGGATCCTGCAGCCTGTAAAAACTGTCACGTGATGAATCAAGTCTACGAAAGCTGGTCAAGAGGCGGACACCAAAACGTCGCTACCTGTAACGACTGCCATTTGCCGCATGATTTTATAGGATATTGGATCATGAAGGCTCAAAGCGGCCTAGGACACGCGTATGCCGTTACTTTTAAAGACAATCCTTACGCATTTACCGCAAACGAAAAAACAAAAAGAGTCGTTCAGGAAAACTGCATGGACTGCCATAAAGAATACGTCTCAAACGTTATCGACCCGCGCGCCATAGGAGCGGCAAAACCGTTTGATAAAAATCTCAAAGAGCATAAAGGCAACTCTAACGAGCCTTTAAGATGTATATCTTGCCACCGCGAAGCGGGACATGCGCATAACTTTTAAAATTTAACAGGAGGATAAAATGAAAAACAAAGTGTTGTATGTAGCTACTTTCTTAGTGGCTGTCGTACTCGGTGCGGCTATGTTCGCGCTTTTTACGGATATCGGCGCTAAAAAAGCCGAAGAAAAGATGTATCCGCTAATGCTCAATAAAGTAAGCGAGCTTGAGCCTGATTTTGAAAAATGGGGCGCAAATTTCCCAAATCAGCTCGATGCTTACAAAAAAATGGAGCATAAAAGCGACGCAAATCCAAAAGGAAGCGAATTTGTAGAAACGGCTTTCGGCGGAGATTTACCTTATAGCAAGATTATTCGCTGGCCTGCGGCTACGGTGTTTTGGAACGGCTATGCATTCGGCGTAGATTACAGCAAACCTAGAACTCACTACTACTCTCAGATAGATCAGATCGAAACCAAAAGAAACGATAAAGAGTATCTAAACGCTCACGGGCTTCCTGCATTTAAGGGTCAGCCAGGATA
The DNA here is from genome assembly GCF_963517995.1 of uncultured Campylobacter sp. GTDB lineage: Bacteria > Campylobacterota > Campylobacteria > Campylobacterales > Campylobacteraceae > Campylobacter_A. Next base: position 7,692 of record NZ_CAUQHQ010000020.1, on the reverse strand, counting down.
TTGCGTCAATTGCCACACCGGATATTTAACCGCGCTTCAAGTTGATGGCGATTATAACCTAACTGCCGATCCTACGTCTGCTGCGACTAAGCCTATGCCGTTTTTCGATGTAATGCCTAAAGAGGAAGGCGAAAAGAGAAAAGCCGCGTGGACGAAGATGAACTCTATCCCGTATTTCGACGTCATGAAAAAAATCGCGGCTAAACACGGCGAAACTATCCACGGCTCGCACTTAGGTAGCACCTGTGCAGACTGCCACTCGCCGGATGATATGAGTCTAAGAGTTACAAGACCCGCATTCGTGAACGCAATGGTCGCTAGAGGCTACCAAGCCGACGCAAAAAGCGGTATAAAGGCCACCAGACAAGAGATGAGAAGCTACGTTTGTATGCAGTGCCACGTAGAATACTATCCTGCAGGCAAAGAATCCGTTTTAACCTTCCCTTGGAATTTCTGGAAGAAAGACGAGCCGTTTAAGATCGAGAATTTCGACCAATACTATGACGATCAGTTAGCCAAAGAGGACGGATTTAAATTTGACTACATCCACAAAGATACCGGCGCTAAAATCATCAAGATGCAGCACTCAGAGGCCGAGCTAAGCTCGACCGGCATCCACGGAAGAAGCGGCGTAACGTGCGCAGACTGCCACATGCCGTATAAACGCGAAGGCGCTCAAAAGATCACTGAGCACGAAATTTTAACTCCTCTAGCCAATATAAATGCGGCTTGCAAAACTTGCCACCCGCAAAGCGAACAAGTGCTAAAAGATAGAATTTCATTCGTACAAAATCGCCACGCTTACGAGCTAAGAAACTGCGAAAACGCGCTACTTTCTTTGATCCAAGACGTAAAAACGGCCAGAGCCGAGCTAGCTAAGCACGAAAAATTTGCTTCGATCGCCGATGAAAAAGAGAGAAAAGAAGCTATCAGTAAGGCTCTTGAAAAGACTCTTTACTTGCACCGCAAAACTCACATCCGCTGGGACTTCGCATTTAGCGAAAACAGCTACGGCTTCCACGGAGACGAAGAGTCGGCTAGAATCCTAGGTCAATGTAAAGAATTTGCTCGCCAAGGACAAACCGAGCTAGTTAACGAGCTTGCGCCTTATGGCATCAGCATTAAGCTAACTCAAGAGGCTACTCCGGTTCCTGCGCCTGCTTCTTTAGGACATAAATATCCTATCGGCGTAGCGCCTACCGAAGCTATGAAAAAAGCCGACGAAGACGTTAAGAATCTAAATTTTAAATAAACCCCAAAACCCAAGGCCTGCGGGCTTTGGGTTTTTTAAATTTACGCATTTACCTTTCAAATTTTAAAATCCGAATTTTTCTTATAAATTTAAATTTTATTGTTTATTTAGCCGTTTTAGGCGATAATTCCCGTTAAATTTAAAGGGTAAAATATGCTTAAAAAATTTATTTTTGCTGCTTTTGCGGCAAGCCTCGTTTTTAGCGCGCAAGAACTAGCGATAAAGACAAAGCCTTCGTCAAATTCGCCGTCGAATTTAGAGACGAATCTTGAAGAAAGGGACGAATCGCAAGAACGCGTAGATGAATGCATGCAAAAAGATAGCTCTACCGCCGGTATGGTAGGGTGTATAAATACTGAATTCGCCGTCCAAGATAAAATTTTAAACGAAAACTATAAAAAGGCTATGAGCGTACTAAACGACGAAAATAAAAAAATCCTAAAAGATATACAGCGCAAATGGGTCGCTTATAAAGAGGCCAAATGCGCTTTTTATCCTCCGCAAGGAACGATTCACCGTCTAGATGCGGCCGATTGCTATTTGCAGATGACTAAAGAGCGCGCGGCTGAGCTTGCGTACGTAGCTAGCGAATTTGAGGGCAATCAGTGAAGCTACTCGTCTCTTGTTTGGAGGCTTCTGCAAATTTGCACTTCGAGCAGGTTTTAGAGCATCTGCCAGAGTGCGAGCTAAAAGGCATTTTTGACGAGAAATTGGGCGAACCTTTTATGCCAAGCTCGGAGTTTTCCGCGATGGGCTTTGTGGAGGTTTTGCCGCTTTATTTTAAGGCAAAACGCGCCATAAAAGAGATGACTCGCCTTGCCGCAGAGTGCGACGCCGTGCTGGTGATAGACAGCCCAGCTTTTAACCTGCCGCTAGCTAAGGCAATCAAAGAAGCGGGCATCAAAACGCCCGTAACCTACTACATCTTGCCGCAGGTATGGGCGTGGAAGGCCGGACGCGTGGCGAAGGTCGAGGCGTACTGCGATCATTTGGCTTCGATTTTGCCCTTTGACGGGATGTATTACAACCGATCGCGCTACGTCGGACACCCGCTGCTTGATGAGCTGCGAGTACGAAAAAACGAGCTTTTGCAAAGCGACAAGATTGCCTTTATGCCCGGATCCCGCCGTGCTGAAATTTCGCGTTTGATGCCGATTTTTCTCGAGGTAGCAAGCCGTATAAAAGATAAAGAAAAACTGCTAGTCGTCCCGCCTTTTTTAGTAAACGAAATGCAAATTTACGGCGACGTTAGCGACTTTAGCGTGGTTACGGACGCGCCGCGCGCGCTTTTGCAAAGCGAGTTTGCCTTCATCTGCTCAGGTACCGCGACGCTACAGGCCGCGCTCGTGGGTACGCCGTTTGTTTTAGCTTATAAGGCAAAGGCAATCGATATAATGATCGCGCGGATGTTTGTGAAGCTGCGCCACATCGGGCTTGCAAATATAATGTTTGATTTTATGGGCGAAGAGTCGCTGCACGAGGAGCTGCTACAAGAGGAAGTAACGCCCGGCAATCTCATAAAAGCCTACGAGAGCTGCGATAAAAAGAAATTTATCGCTGGCTGCGAAAGGCTGCGAAGATACTTAAAACATGGCTCTGCCGCAAATGTGGCGCAAATTTTAACGACTAAAAAGGATGAAAAATGACCGAACCTATGACGCTTTTCGGGTATGAAAAAATCACGAACGAACTAAAAAACCTAAAGACGGTCGAAAGGCCCAATATCGTCGAAGAAATCGACATCGCGCGCAGTCACGGCGACCTAAAAGAAAATGCCGAATACCACGCCGCACGCGAAAAGCAGGCGTTTATCGAGAGCCGCATCGCCGAGCTTAGCGACATCGTAAGCCGCGCTAAGGTAATCGACCCCGCCCAGTACGAGCACGATAAAGTAAAATTTGGCTCAACAGTCGTCATCATGGACGTAGAAACCGAGCTAGAAAAGACCTACACGCTAGTCGGTACGCCTGAAAGCAACCTAGAGCGCGGTCTCATCTCGATAAACTCGCCTCTAGCCAAACAACTAATCGGCAAGAGCGAGGGCGACGAGGTCGCGCTAAATTTGCCAAACGGCAGAAGCGACATAGAAATCGTATCTGTTAGCTACAAACCGATAAAATTTGAGGACTGATGAGAGAGTTTGCGCGAGCGTTTAGCCTTAAATTTATCTACAAGGCGAGTAGATTTGCGTCCGTTTTTAGGTTATACAAAAAATCCCTAAATGGGGCAAATACCGCCAAACTTGCGGTTAAATTTACGCTACCGGGGGTAGCGAGTAAATTTGCTTTGATGCAGATTTTACCGCCTTTAAATTTGACTGCCGGTTTTAAAATCTCGGGTTTGCCGAGCGCTAAATTTTTAAAAATAGCTTTAGCAAAATTTGCTCTACCGAGTTCGCGCGACTTTAGGTTTGCGGCTGCGAATTTAACGCTTAAAAAAGCAAAATTTTATGCCTGAGCAAATCGTTATAAAAGAGGGAGCGATATTTATCGCCGACTCGCACGAAAACGAAAACCGTAAAAATTTCCTACGCTTTTTATACGCGTTAAAAAGCGGCGAGATAAAGACGCCGCAGCTGTTTTTGATGGGTGATATGTTTGATTTTTTAGCCGCGCAGTGCGAGTTTTTCGTCAAATTTTACGAGCCTTATATCGACGTCATAAACGAGATAAGCGAAAAAACGGAAATTTATTATTTCGAGGGAAATCACGATTTTAATCTCGCCCCGCTTTTTAAAAACGTCAAAACCTATCCTATCGGTGCGCAGCCGGTTAAATTTGCTTCAAAATGCCAAAAATGCGTTTTTATTGCGCACGGAGATATATTTTTGCCTTTGGTTTCAAAATACGCTTTGAGATTTTTACGCGTCAAAATTTTTTTAAAGACGATGAATTTTTTCGATAAATTTTTAAATTTTAGACTCTCAAAACGAATTTTAAATAAGCTTAAACGAAAAATTTTAGACTATAAAATCCCTAATTTTAAAGAGCTAGCCGAAGCTAAAGTATATCGGTATAACGGCCTTTGTAAGGCTGATATCGTCATCGAGGGGCACTATCATCAAGGAGATATTTTTGAGCTTGGTTCTCAAAAATATGTAAACGTGCCGTCTTTTGCATGCGAGCAAAGCTATTTTATAGTAGAATACGCGCCAAATATCAAGTTTGCTCGAAAGAGCGTAAAGGTTTAAAATGCTTAACAACGGTGAACTAAAAACCGGTTCAAACGAGATGGAGCTTGTTGATTTTCGTATCTTTAAACAATCAGGCGACAAGGTATATGAGGGCATATACGGCGTCAATGTCGCAAAGGTGCGCGAAATCATCAAAATGCCGAATTTAACCGAACTCCCCGGAGTACCCGAGTATATCGAGGGGATTTTTGATTTACGCGGGGTCGTGATACCCGTGATAAATTTAGCCAAATGGATGCAGATAAATGAGCCCAAAGATGCGGCGATCAAGCCTCGCGTCATCATCGCCGAATTTAGCGAAATTTTGATAGGTTTTATCGTCCATGAGGCAAAACGCATTAGGCGTATAAGCTGGGCGGATATCGAGGCGGCGACATTTGCTTCAAATGCCGGGACGCTAGATAAAGGTAAAATAACGGGCGTAACTCGTATCGAAAACGACGAGGTTTTACTCATACTAGATCTTGAAAGCGTAGTCGAAGAGCTTGGCATCTATAGTCCAAAAATAGAGGTCGAAATCGATCAAAGCAAGCTTTTAAGCGGTCTTGCTCTAGTCTTGGACGACAGCTCGACGGCTAGAAAGCTCGTAAAAGACACGCTAGAAAAAATGGGGCTAAAAGTAGTAGAGGCAAAAGACGGCGTAGAGGGGCTTGCTAGGATGGAGGATCTTTACGAGATGTACGGCGACAAGCTAAGCAATTTTTTAAGGGTTATATTAAGCGATATAGAGATGCCGCAGATGGATGGATACCGATTTGCTTCGACGATAAAAGACGATCCTAGGTACGCGGGAATTCCTATTATATTTAACTCGTCTTTAAGCAACGACTACAGCGAAGCTCAAAGTAGGGAAGCGGGAGCTGCGGCGTATCTGACTAAATTTGATGCGACGCTATTTTATAACGAGGTGCTTCGAGTAATCGAGGCGCACAAGAAATAAGGGGGAAATCATGGACGATATGAAAGAAATAATGGAAGACTTCCTAGTCGAAGCCTTCGAACTAGTAGAGCAAATAGACCATGACCTCATAGAACTTGAGTCAAATCCCGAGGATTTAGAGCTTTTAAATAGAATTTTCCGCGTCGCGCATACGGTTAAAGGATCATCGAGCTTTTTAAATTTCGACATCCTTACTAAGCTCACCCACCACATGGAGGACGTACTAAACAAAGCCCGCCGCGACGAGCTAAAGATAACTCCGGACATAATGGACGTGGTGCTAGAGTCCGTGGATATGATGAAAGGACTACTGCACGGCATCAGAGATAGCGGTAACGATACGGACGTAGGCATCGATATAGAAGATATCTGCAAAAGACTAACCGCAATATCCGAAGGCGAAGCCCCGAGCGCTACTGCTAGCAATCCGGCTCCAGTAGAGCCTGAGCCGGTAGCGGAGGCGCCAAAAGAGCCTGAACCCGAACCCGTTAGCGATGAAAATTTGTCAAATTTAAGCGACGACGAGGTAGAAGCCGAGATAGAAAGGTTGCTAAAAATAAGAAAAGCCGAGGATCAAGCAAGGCGCGCTCAAAAAGCAACCGGAGGCGAAGCGCCAAAGCCAGCCGCACCGGCCGCGCCGCAAGCTGCCGCTCCTTCAAATTCGGCTCCGGCTCCAAAACCCGCTCCCGCAAAACCCGCCGATAAAAAAGAGGAGAAAAAAGTTCCCGCGACTGGAGGCGGAGGAAGTACGGACGAGCAAACTATACGCGTCGAAGTTAAGCGCCTAGATCACTTGATGAACCTTATCGGCGAGCTGGTGCTTGGCAAAAACAGATTGCTTAAAATTTACGACGATGTCGAGGAGAGATACGAGGGCGAGAAATTCCTTGAGGAGCTAAATCAAGTCGTATCCAGCCTAAGCCTGGTAACTACCGACATACAGTTAGCCGTTATGAAAACGAGGATGCTGCCTATCGCGAAGGTGTTTAATAAATTTCCTCGCATGATCCGCGATCTAAGCCGCGAGCTAAATAAGCAAATCGACCTTGAGATCACGGGCGAAGAGACGGAACTGGATAAATCCATCGTCGAGCAAATCGGCGATCCACTGGTACATATGATAAGAAACTCGTGCGACCACGGTATCGAAGACGGCGCAACCAGACTAGCTGCGGGCAAACCCGAAAAAGGCACCATCCAGCTAAAAGCCTACAACGAAGGCAATCATATCGTAGTCGAGATCACCGACGACGGTAAAGGGCTAGACGCAGAGATGCTAAAGGCTAGATCGGTCGAAAAAGGCATCATAACCGAGCGCGAAGCCGATGCGATGAGCGATAAAGAGGCGTTCGGGCTTATATTTAAGCCGGGATTTTCTACCGCGGCAAAGGTAACTAACGTAAGCGGCCGCGGCGTTGGAATGGACGTCGTAAAGACCAATATCGAAAAGCTAAACGGTATAATCGATATCGAAAGCGAAGTGGGCAAGGGTACGACGATGAAGCTAAAAATCCCGCTCACGCTAGCCATTATCCAGTCGCTTTTAGTAGGCGCACAGGAGGAATTTTTCGCTATCCCTCTAGCAAGCGTCTTGGAGACCGTGCGAGTGCCGATTGACGATATCTACACGATCGACGGCAAAAACGTGCTTAGACTACGCGACGAAGTGCTTTCGCTAGTTAAGCTATCAGACATTTTCGGCGTCAAGCAGGTCTTTGACGGCGGAGATCAGACCTATGTGGTCGTTATCGGCGTAGCGGAAGCAAAGCTAGGCATCATCGTGGATAGCCTAGTTGGACAAGAAGAGATCGTAATTAAATCAATGGGCGATTATCTACAAAACATCCCCGGAATCGCAGGCGCTACGATAAGAGGCGACGGCCGGGTAACGCTAATCATCGACGTGGGCATGATGATGGAGATGGCAAAAGATATAAAAGTAGACATAAAAGCTAGTATAGAGGCCTCAAAGAGCGTAAAAGAAAAACCGAGCGATTATAAGGTGCTAATCGTAGACGACTCGAAGATGGATAGAACCATAATGCAAAAATCGCTTGCCCCTCTTGGCGTAACGGTTATCGAGGCCACTAACGGCGTAGAGGCTCTAGCTATAGTAAAATCGGGCGAACATGCGCTTGATGCGATGCTAATAGATATCGAGATGCCAAGAATGGACGGCTATACTCTAGCGGGCGAAATTAGAAAGTATTCAAAATATAGAAATTTGCCGCTAATAGCGGTAACTTCAAGGACGTCAAAGACCGACAGGCTAAGAGGCGTGGAGGTAGGAATGACCGAGTATATCAC
>NZ_CAUQHQ010000019.1:0-23744 GCF_963517995.1 uncultured Campylobacter sp. | reverse complement strand
CTTGGCGCGACTAAACGCGTGGTGCTTTTCGACACGCTCGTTAAAAAACTAAGCTTAGATGAGATAATCGCCGTTTTGGGGCATGAGCTGGGGCATTTTAAGCACAAAGATATCCTAAAAATGATAGCTCTAAGCGCAGTTATGCTTTTTGCGATGTTTTTGATATTCGGTAACATCCCTGACGCGGCGTATGGCGCGCTGGGGCTTCATCACGGCGGCGGCGGAGTGATCGTGTTTTTGCTACTTTTTTCGCCGATTTTCGGATTTTTATTTTCGCCCGTGAGCTCGTATTTTAGCCGCGCGAACGAATTTGGCGCCGATAAATTCGCAGGCGAGGTTTCAAACAAAGCCGACATGATAAGCGCGCTAAAAAAGCTAGGCTCCGAAAACAAGGCCTTCCCGAAGGCTCATCCGCTCTACGCGTTCGTCTATCACTCGCACCCAAGCCTCTTTGAGCGTATAAACGAGCTGGAAAATGACGGTAAATGACGCGCTAAAGGCTGCCTCCTCGCTTATTGCGCCTGCGTGCGAGATAAGAGGCGCAAATCCGGCGCGCGTAGCCAAGGCGCTTTTGATGCGACACCTCGACGTAAAAATCGAGTGGATATTTTTAAATTTAAACCGCGAGCTAGAGGATGCGGACGGATATTTTGCGCTAGCAAAACGCTTCGCAAATCACGAGCCGCTTGAATATATCACGGGCGAGGCGGGCTTTTACGGGCTTACTTTTAACGTAAAAAAGGGCGTCTTGATCCCGCGCCCCGAGACTGAAATTTTAGTCGAAAGATCGCTTGAAGTTTTATCAAATTTATCCACGCAAAATGAGTCGCCCCTAATCGCCGAGATCGGCGCGGGAAGCGGGATAATCAGCATCTGCCTCGCACTAAACTCAAAGGCTAAAATCATAGCCTCCGATATCAGCGACGAAGCGTTAAATTTAGCTAGGCAGAACGCCGAGAAATTTGGCATAGAGGATAGGATAGAGTTTGTAAAATGCGCGTATCTAGATCAAATTTACGGACGGTTTGACTTGCTCGTTTCAAACCCGCCATATATCGCGCAGGATTACGGGCTTGATAAATTCGTACTAAACGAGCCGCACGAGGCGCTATTTGGCGGCGCAAAAGGCGACGAGATCTTAAAAAACATAATCCTCGTCGCTAAAAATCGCGGCGTAAAATACCTAGCCTGCGAGATGGGCTACGACCAAAAAGAAAGCATGCAAAACGCGCTTAAATTTAACCGCTTCGAGGCGAAGTTTTACAAGGATTTAGCTGGATTTGACCGTGGATTCGTAGCGCGAAATATATTTGCGAATTTTTAAATTTTACGCGGTTTGCGCACGAAATTTACCGTGCTTTATCGGCGTTTTAGCTAGCAAAGCCGGGCGCCAGCGCAAAAACCGCTAAATTTAAACGGAGAGGAATAAAACGAGCATCCAAACCAAGCTAAAAAATCTGGAATCAAAAGCAAAAAGCAAGGGCGAGTTCGCGCTTTGCGTCGCTGCGGCATGCCTTGGCCGCGACCTTTCCGACATCGACGCTCGGATAAATTTTCTGGGCGCGCTGCACGAGTGCGGGTATCTGCAAAACTCTCTAAAGCCTTACAGGACGGAACTGGGTGCCGATAGTCCCGAGTGGACGCAGAGGTGTTTGCAGCGCTTAGCTAACGGCGACCGCGACTACTGGGCGCTTGCGGCTTTGCTTTGCGGCAAGGGCGAAAAATGCGTGCAAACCGCGTTAAACTCGGGCTATCAAAGGCTAGCTAACTGGAGCTACGATCATTTTAAGCTCGGGCGCGTAAACGTCGTTACGCTTTATAGACAGGCTATGGATAGCGTGCTGTCTGGCGTTTTGGAGATAGGCTACTCGGCCAAAAGCGGCGAATGCGTGGATGTAGGCAGGTCTAGGGCGCTATCTATCGACAAGCAAGATAGCAAATGTATCAAGGGTATACTGCACCTAACGATGCAAGCCAAGCTGCCCTACGGCGCGTGGCGCACGGAAAGCGCGAAATTTTATATAGATAAAACGAGCGCGAAGCAGGATTAAATTTCTAAACGCGTTAAATTACGCGGCGCTAGCGCTAAATTTACCGTGCTAACAAGCATTTTTGCCGAATTTGCGCCTAAATTTAGCCGAATTTAAACGCCCTAACCCTAAAATGCGTGCGGTAAATCAAAAAAAGGAAAAATATGAAAAGCGTTTATTTTTTACTTCTTGGCGCGCTCATCGGCACGGAGCTAGCTCTGGGTGCCCTAGTCGCACCCACGATTTTTTATCCGCAGAGCATTCTTGGCGAGGGCGTACTTACGCATTTTCAAAGCGGCAAACTGATGGCTACGATATTTGTTAAATTTAACTACGCCTTGCTAGCAGTTAGCGTCCTGATCGCACTTTGCGAGCTTGTTTCGTTTAGATCCAGCATCAAATTCGCCGCTAAATTTAGCATGGGTATGCTTTGCGCGATAAATTTAGCCCTCGCGCTCTCGTTCGTGTTTTACTTCACGCCTTTCGTCATGGACGCGCAGGCTGTGGGCGAGGCGGCGACGCGCTCGGCCGAGTTTGCACAGATGCACGCGGCTAGCGAATGGACGATGAAGCTGATGCTGTTTGCGCAGCTTGTTTTGTTTTTTATCAAATTTAAAACCGCCGAAAAATGAGCACAAAGCCCGATATCCAAATTTTAACCGATTTTCTATCTGACTACACGACGGCGATGGTGAGCGCGGGCACCTACACCGCGCGCGTCGAAAAGTGCGTAGACCGCGTCGCTAGGCGCTACGGATACGACGTTAGCGTGACGATTTTCGTGAAGTATTTTACGATTAGCGTCATGGACTCGGCCGACAACTCCCTGCGCCGAACCTACGTAAAAAAGATCCCGCTAGGGCAGGTGAGCTTTAACCGCATTTCCGAGCTTTCGTCGCTTAGCTGGCGGATCTTGGATGAAAATTTGAGCCTAGACGAGGCAAAAGAGCAGTTTGAGGGCGTCATGCGCATAGGTGCGAACAAATTTGCAAGTTCGCTTATTTTAATAAGCCTTGCAAATGCGGCGTTTTGCAGACTTTTTGGCGGCGACGCGGGCTCTGTCGTATGCGTATTTTTTGCGACGCTCGTGGGGTATAGCCTTAGATTTGCGCTTGCTAAAATTGGCGTAAATTTAAAAATCCAGTACGTCCTAGTCTCGTTCGTGGTCTCTTTTATCGCCTATCTTGGCGTATTTTACGGCTTTACGCACACTAGCGACGTGGCGATCGGCTCGTCGATACTATTTTTGATGCCGGGCGTTTTTCTCATAAACTCGGTCTTTGATATCATAAACGACAACACGCTCGTAGGCAAACGTATAGCCGTGAGTACAGGTATCCTGATACTTTGCATCGCTGTGGGCGTCTATATCACGCTCTCGCTTAGCAACGCGGAGATTTTACATGTTTGAGCTTTTGACCGCGACTCTCATAGACGGCGCTTTTGCCGCAGTGGCTGGGCTTGGCTTTGCCTACGCTAGCTCGCCGCCAAAAAGGACTCTCGCATTTTGCGCGCTGCTTGCGGCGTTTGCGCACGCTAGCCGCTTTTGGATCATGCAGATGGGATTTTTTAACATCAGCGTCGCCACTCTCATAGTATCATTTTTAAGCGGGATTTTAGGTATGCTCTTTGCCAAACGGCTAAAAGTGCCGGCCGAGATCATCGCGTTTCCCGCGCTTTTGCCGATGGTGCCTGGAGTTTATGCGTATAAGGGCATTTTGGCGCTATTTTCGTTTCTAAACGAGCCTAATATCGCTAAGAAAAACGAATACCTAATCATATTTTTCGATAACGCGATCACGACCACGACGGTCTCGTTAGCACTTGGCGTCGGGGTTTCTGTGGTGCTTATACTTTTCTACGATCAGTCACTGATGATTACTCGCGGCGCTAAGTGCGATCTAGCGACGAGAAAGCCCAGCGAAAAGTAAATTTTTGTGCGGCGTCTTTTAAGCATCCTTAAATAAGCTAGAAAATTTCGCCCTGCGATAGGCTGCACGCCTTATCTTGGGCTAAATTTTTGTCGCAGCATTTAAATCCGTCTTAAAATACTTCCGCTAATTGTTTTGTTAAAATTTGGCAATCCGTCAAATTTGGATCAAATTTAGCTCTCGAAACGGGGGCTAAATTTGATAGCCTTTCTTATCTTTACCCTAAATTTTTTCTCAAATTTGCCGATTTATTTTAAAGTCTAAATTTAAAAGGATTTAAAAATGATAGAAGGCATAAATTTAAACTCGGCGGGTTATCAGCCGAATTTCGAAACCAAAGCCAATCCGCAAAAAGCGCAAGCAAGCGCCGCTAAAATCGATCCTTTCGATAAGCAAAATTTAAACCAAACGCCTCAAAAAAGCGCGCAAAGCGACGAGGATGCGCGCATAGCGCAAGCGTATATGAATAAAACTACCTACGAGATATTTGCGGCTGAAAATATCAATTTCGATAGGAGCGAAGAAGGCTGGATAACCAAAACCATAGAGAAAATCGACGCGATGCTAGCCCAAAAATACGCGCCCGGACAGATGCATGAGATGATAATGAGAGACGAGCTAGATACAAAGGAAAAGGTCGTCGATTTTACGCTAGATTCGTATTCGTGGTGGCTAAAAAGTAACTCCATAGACGGCAAACCGACTATTTGGGGCAAGCTTTTGGGGCTTGGAACAAAGGAGGAGGAAGAGGAGCTGAGAGCTTTTAAAGACTCTTTGCCTGAAGACGCTGCGATGGGCGACGTCGGAGCTGCTTTGCTGCAAAGAACCGACATCAGTATAGAAGAATTTAAAAAGCTCTATGCGGAAGATATCGAGAAAACTACGAAAGCCCACAAAGAAGCCGTAGCAAAAATCAATCAAGAGATGAGAGAATACAACGAAAATTTAGCTAAGCAAAACAGGGAAAAGAAATTTAAACCCATCCAAGCCACTAGTAAAAGCAAGACTTACGTAGATAAAGACATTAGACGCGAGTTTTTCGATAATTTCTTAAAAGCCGAACGCGAAAAAGGAACGGATATAACTGAAATTTTAAATCAGCTGGCAAAGCTAGGTAAATTTGACATAAAAGCATAAAGGATTAATATGATAAGCGGCGTAAACGGATTTGGCGCAAACGTAAATTATGATTTTAGTAGCGCTCACGAGCGAAATTTAAAAGCACTCGAGGAAAAAGAGGCTATAAATTTAACCTCAAATTCGGCGTCGTCTCGATCAAATTTGACCGAACCTATTGATTATTATGCTCTCGATCCCGACGAGCTGGACGAGAACGAGCTTGCCGTTTGGGCGCAAAACGTGGAGTTTTCAAAACTAAACGACAAGCAGCAAAATAGGCTTCTTGCTATAAAAATGGGCTTTAAAAAACCGGTATATAAACCTTATGATCCCGTGGTTGCGCGTAAGGCGTATTCGCTAAGCGGCTATACTGAAGACGATAAAATCAGCATTTGGGGCAAGATAAACGGGCTTGATCCAAGCATGAGCAAGAGCGAGGTCGCAGAGCTAAAGAAATTCATAGATAGCACGAAAGTCTTGCAAAGCAATTCAAGCACGGAAAACGATGCTTTTAGCGTAGATGGGTTTATGAGCGCGTTTAATGTGGATATAGGAAGCTTTGGCGTTGGTAATACGAAGGGTACCGGGCTTAAAATGGCGGTCGATATGGCAAAGCTACTAGACTCCGATATGGACATAGATAAATTCAAAGATAAATGGCTCGAATTTACTGCCGAAAAGATACTAGGAGAGAACGCAAAGGTCAAAATCTCGCTCAAAGACGGTAAGCTAAATTTTGACCGGATATCAGGAAAACGGCCTGCAGTCTTTTGGGGACAAGAGATGGTAAAACAGGTGAGCTACGCAGATGAAGCAACTAAAAAAGAGTTTTTAAGTTTTTTAAAAGATGCATTTAAAAAAGGCGAGAGTATCGCAGACGTACTACAAAATATAGCTCTAAAAGATGTCACGGCAAGCGATCAAACTCCTAAAGAAACGCCCGAAGAGAATAAATTTAAACCTATCCAAGCCGTTAGTAAAAGCCAAACCTATGTTTATAAGGATATAAAGCGCGAGTTCTTTGAAAATTTCTTAAAAGCCGAACAGGAAAAGGGGACGGATATAATGGAGCTTTTAAGAAAACTAGGTAAAATGGGGCTTGATCTAAAAGCCTAAGGAAATACCGTGAAAATACGAATCTACTACGAAGACACCGATGCTGGCGGTATAGTCTATCACGCAAACTATATAAAATATTGCGAAAGGGCGCGCAGCGAGATGTTTTTCGGCTCGGAGGTTAAGCCTTTTAGCAAGGACGGACATTTTGTCGTGAGCGAGATTTGGGCGAAATTTAAAAAGCCCGCCGTCCTTGGCGATCTACTCGAGGTAAAAACAAGCGTGGCAAGCCTAAAAAAAGCCTCCGCGCTCATAAATCAAAAAATTTATAAAATCGCAAATTTAAGCGGAGAATGCCAGCCCGAACTCGTCTTTGAAGCAGACGTCGAAGTTGCGTTCGTTAGCAACCTGAAGCCTGCTAAGATGAGCGAGGAGATAGTGGATTTTCTCTCCTCTTATTGCTCGTAAAAGCCGTATTCGCCGGCTTTTAAAACCTTTGTATCGTAGATGATCTGTGAGTCCTCGACGCTCTCGTTAAAAAGCCTCTGCGCGCCGCGGTTTAGGTAGGTCGCGTAGATGTAGTCAAGCCCGGCGCTAGCGGAGTAACCCACCCAGTTGAAGTTCAAATTTTGCCCCAAAATTTCGTTATTTGAGTCTAGCGCGCCGTCGGTTTTGGAGATCGAGTTGGCTATGTAGAGCTTTTCTCTATCTTGCGGTTGCGTGAGCTTAAAGATGCTTGGTGCGTAGTTTATCTGGGTGCTTAAAAGGGCGTTAAATTTGACGTCGTAAAGGCGCATTTGGGAGCTCACCATCGAGGCTTTCACGAGCGGAACGTTTAGAAAAACGGTCGCGCCGCTTAGCCTTGAGTTACCGGATAGCATCGGCTTTAGATCCGTGACGCCGCTTGCGATCTCGTTTTCGTAGGCTAGCCCGCCGCTAAGCTCGTCCGCGTAGCGATTTAGCGCCGCTCCTAGCGCACTGCCGTCGGAAAACGCCGCGACTTGGCCGTTTGAGAAATTTAGTAGCTTCTCGACTTGCCCTTTGTAGTCTATACCGCCAAATATCAAATTCTCCTGCGGCGAATCGACGCTAGAGATGTGCAGGGTCGGCACGAAAGCCGTCATGGCGGGGTCTAAAACCTCGTTTAGATATTTTGCGCCCACAGGCGTAAACGGCGCGATGATATAGGCGATATTTTCGCTTCTAGCGCGTGCTAGGGCGCCGTCGATAGCGCTTGGGGCTTCGTTGCCGATGTTGTAAAATTTAACGTCGATAGCGGCGTTTTGTCTGACGATGTAGGCGATAACCGCGTTTGAGACGACTCCGGCGTAGCTTTTTATGCTATCTTGCGGGATGATGACTGCGATCTTAAACTCGGCGTTTGAGTTTGGCGTCAGGCTTTCGTCGCCTACGTTTGCGTAGGGGCCGTTTAGGGCATTAATGGCTTGCAAAATTTCTTGATTCGAGCTGTTTTCGTAGCGAGCCAATAAGCTGTGCAAAAGACCCTCTTTAACGAGATCAAGCAAGCAGGCATCGTCGCACTTTGCCGGTTCTAAATTTATATAAATTTCGCTCGCCGGCGGTATATCGGAGGCTTTGTCGCTCCTGGCAAACAGCGCCGAGCAGATCAGTAAAGCGGTTAAAATTTTTCTCATAGGTACTCTTTTATCTTTTTTAAATCGCTGAAAAACAGCTCTTTTTTGCTTGGATTTTTCGCTACGACGCCAGACGAATAAGTCGCCAGCAGGGCCGAGTGTTTAAATTTCATTATATTTCCCCTTATTGCCTCAAAACTTTGCGCGCTTTGTTTTATCATTTTGTAAAAGACCTCTTCGCCAAGCGCTACGATGAGTTTTGGCGCGACTAGGCGGGTTTCCGTGCTAAAATACGGCTCGCAAAGCTCGTATGCGCTTGCCGGAGCTTTGGCGGCGGGTTTGCATTTTAGCAGGCTCGTGACGTAAATTTCGTCCTTTTTTAGTCCGGCCAGTTCATTTAAATTTTGTAAAAACTTATCGTCGCCTGCTAAAAACTCTCCGCTCGCGTCCTCGGCGGCGTTTGGCGCGTCAAATACGAAAACTACTTTAGCGCTTTTATCTCCAAGGCCCGTTAGCACGTGGGTTGCGCTCTTGCAAAGCTCGCATAGATTGCACTCTTTGATGCTCGCGTTTAGTTCTGCAAGGCTGCTTGGCAAGGCCGCAGACGAAGGCGAAAAATCGGCAAATTTATACCCGAACGCCCTCAGATAGTAAAGTTCTCTTAAAATTTCGTTTGCGTAACTCATCGCGCGATGATATCCAAAAGGGCGTTAAAAACAGATAAATCAAAGCGCTAGTTTGATTAAATTTTCACCCTCCAAGCGGTAGTTTCGCCACTGCTCGGACTGGTTTTTCGCGCCCATTTTTTCGTAAAATTTGATGCCGGGCTCGTTCCAATGCAGGCATGTCCACTCGAGACGTTGGAGGTTTTCGTCCTTGCAAATTTGAGCTAGATGCCTAAAAAACTCTTTTCCTATTCCTTTGTTGCGATGCTCTTTTTGGACGTATAAGTCCTCCAAATACATCCCGCCAAGTCCCAAAAAAGTGGAAAACGTGTAAAAATATATCGCGTAGGCTATGATTTTGCCCTCTGCTATGCAGACTAAAATCTCGGCGTAGTTTTTCTCAAAAACAGACTCGGCAAAAATTTCGGGCGTAAATTTGACATCATCGCTCATTTTTTCGTACGCGGCCAGCTCTTTAACCAGCTCGCAAACGGCCGGGATGTCGGCCCTGGATGCTTTTCTAATAATGTAAGGCAAAATTTTCTCCTAAATTTTAATGAGCGATTATATTTTTATTATTTTAAAACGAAGTTTAAAAATTTATTAAAAGGATTTTAAGCGATTTGTTGATAAAATTACCGACTTATATCAAAATCACCATAAGGAAAAATTTATGAAAAGAACATACCAACCTCATAAAACCCCTAGAAAACGCACTCACGGGTTTCGCGTCCGCATGAAAACTAAAAACGGCCGCAAAGTGCTAAACGCAAGACGCGCAAAAGGCAGAGCAAGATTGGCCGTTTAAGCAAATTTAGCTCTATAAGCAGCCAAAAGGAGTTTTCAAGCATCTACAAAGAGGCCGTCAAATGGCACTGCGAGGAGGCGATAGTCTTTTTTAAGCCTTGCAATGAAAACAAATTAGCCGTCGTAGCCAGCAAAAAGGTGGGCAAAGCCGTCGTTCGCAACCGATGTAAAAGACTTTTGCGAGCGGTCGTAGTCGAGATTTCAAATGAGCTTGCAGACGGCATTTACGTGATAGTCGTTAAAAACGGGCTAGAGAAAAGCTCGTTTTTAAAGCTCAAAAAAAATATCTCTTGGGCTATGAAAAAACTCGGATGTATAAAATCAGGCATATGAAAATGATAAAACAAGCTATTTTATTTTTGATAAAAGCATATCAAGATTATATCTCCAAATTTACTCCGAAGTCTTGCAGATACTATCCCTCATGCTCGGAATTTGCCGTTTGGCAGTTTAAATTTAACGGCTTTTTCTCGGCGCTTTTTGCGGTTATTTTTAGAATTTTACGCTGTAATCAACTCTTTAAGGGCGGCATCGACTATCCCGTCATCAGTAAAAATTTCGACTCTTTTTTTATGTTCAATCAAAATTTAGAATCACACATCGCATTTTGGTTCGTCCCGTATAAAAAAAATAAATTCTACGTTATTAAAAATTTAGACTTTCAAAAGGAAAAATAGTGTTAGACAATATGTCAGTTCAAAAACGCGTGATATTAGCGACCGTTTTATCTTTTATCTTTTTTATCGCTTACGATCATTTTTTTATTCCTAAAAATTTGCCGCTAGATCAAAACCAAACCGTTACGGCACAGCGATCAAGCCAAGCAAACGCCGCTCCGAGCGCAAATACCGCATCAGGAGCTAGCGCTCCGCAAGCCGTAGCGACGCAAAGCCGCGAGATCGCCGTAATAAAGGGCGAACACTTTGAGGCGCGCATCGACGAGCTTGGCAGGATTTCTAAATTTTATCTAACCGACGAAAAATACAAAAACGCCGATGGCAATCGCATCGAGCTAGCAGGCACTCAGCCGCTACCGCTTGAGGTTCGCTTTAGCGACAAGGCCTTAAACGAGCAGGCCTTCAAGGTAGCTTATGCTAGCGACGTTAGCGAGATAAATTTAACTAGCGAGCCAAAAAGCATAGTTTTAACGCAAAATTTGGAAGGCTCTAGCGTAACTAAGAAAATCACGTTTTATCCAAACGGAAGCTACGATCTAGACCTTAGCGTGAGCGCGGGCGAATACTACGTGACTCCGGGCTTTCGTCCAAATGTCGCTATCGACAGCTATACCGTCCACGGCGCGCTACTTAAGCATAACGACGGCAAGCTAACTATCATCGAGGACGGCGACGTAGACGCGACCGAGAGCTTTAATAATGTAAACATAGCAGCAGCTAGCGACAGATACTACACGGCTTTGTTTTTTAAATTTGACGGACTTTTAAATCCCGTAGTTTCAAAAGACAGTGCGGGCAATGCAGTGATATTCGTAAAAGGCGAGCAAAATTTTAAAGCCAAAGGCTACATTGGCGCTAAAGACCACGCGACTTTAAGCCAGATAAACGAGGAGCTCGTGGACATCATCGAGTACGGCTGGTTTACCTTTATCGCAAAACCGATGTTTGCGTTTTTAAATTGGCTTTACGGTTACATCGGTAACTGGGGCTGGGCGATCGTCGTACTAACGCTGACTGTTAGGATTGCGCTTTCCTGGTTCACCTACAAGGGTATGCTATCGATGAATAAGCTAAAAGATCTGGCGCCAAAAGTAAAAGAGCTGCAAGCCAAATACAAAGGCGATCCGCAAAAGCTAAATATGCATATGATGGAGCTATATAAGAAAAACGGCGCGAACCCTATGGGCGGCTGCTTGCCGATACTTATGCAGATTCCGATTTTCTTTGCGATTTACCGCGTACTACTAAATGCGATCGAGCTAAAAGCCGCGCCGTGGATACTCTGGATACACGACCTTTCGGTGATGGATCCGTATTTCGTGCTGCCTATTTTGATGGGTGCGACTATGTTCCTTCAGCAAAAACTCACGCCGACCACGTTTAGCGACCCGATGCAAGAAAAGATAATGAAATTTTTACCGCTTATCTTTACATTTTTCTTCGTGACCTTCCCTGCGGGACTTACGCTTTACTGGTTTGTAAACAATGTCTGCTCGGTCATTCAACAAATTTTCGTAAATAAACTCTTTGAAAAGCATAAAAAAGCGGAGGTAAAGGTCTGATGCGAATAGAAGCCGAAAATTTGCAAGAAGCTTTTAAGAAGGCTGCCGAGGAGCTAAGCTGCTCCGTTACCGAGCTTGATATCAAAATTTTGCAAAACCCGAGTGCCGGCTTTTTGGGATTTTTTAAAAAAACGGCGATCATCGAAGCCGTAAAAGAGGGCGCGCACAAAGAAGTGAAAAAAGCCCCTCAAGCCGCTCGCAAAGAAAACATAAACGAAAAAAAGAAGGAGTTTAAGAAAAAGGAAAGCTTAGGCGAGGAGCAAGGTTGCCAAGACGATAAAGAGAAGAAAAAAAATCATAAAAATCGGCACGAACATCACAAGCCCCAGACGATCAAACAAAATGAAACGAGTGCGGCAGACGAGCCAAAATTTACCGAGCCGCACGCTGAGCTGCAAGTAAATGAGCCTCACAAAAAAGAGCGACCAAAAAAAGAAAGCGGTAAAAATATCCTTGATCACTCAATCATTGATACCTTTAATAAAAACGATTTTTACGAGGGTGATGAAAAAATAAAAAGTAGCGAAAAATTTGACTCGCCGGCTTCCGGCGGCGAGTCAAATTTAACGCAAAGCGCTCCAAATTTAACCAAAAAAGAAAAACATGACTCTCGCGCAGATCGCGGATTTGCTCAAAAACAAAAAGAGCAAAAACCAAAAGCCGACATCGATAAAGTGCTACCCGAGATAAAGCAGGGCGTAGAAAAGCTCTTTGGAGGAAATTTTTTTACGATAGATAAAATAGACGTGCGTAAATTTGACGACGATACCGTAATAGTCGAGCTTGACGGCGAGGATGCGGCGCTACTTATCGGCAAAGAGGGCTACCGCTATAAGGCGATCTCGTATCTGCTTTATAACTGGATAGGTTCGAAATACGGCCTTAGCGTACGCCTTGAAATAGCTCAGTTTTTGCAAAATCAAGAGGCCGCGATCGAGCAATATCTAAAAAGCGTAATCGAGCGCGTCGAGGAAACGGGCAAAGCAAAAACAAAGCATCTAGACGGCGTTTTGGTTAAGATCGCCCTAGAAAAACTGCGCGAAAAATTCCCGGATAAGTATGTCGGCGTCAAGTCAAACAGCGACGGACAATACTTGGTCGTAAACGATTTTATAAAAAAATGAACGACACCATAGCCGCCGTCGCCACCGCACACGGCGTAGGCGCGATCTCTATCATCAGGCTAAGCGGCGCAAGCGCCCTTAGCCTAGCTCTAAAACTCACTAAAATCACCCATCTTGTCCCGCGTTATGCGACTCTAACTAAAATTTACGCCGAAGATGAACTCATAGATGAAGCCTTGCTTATTTACTTCAAGGCTCCGCATAGCTTCACGGGCGAGAACGTGGTGGAGTTTCAGCTCCACGGCGGGCTAGTGGTGGCAAATTTGATCCTAGGCGAACTTATCAAAAGCGGCGCCAGACTCGCACGCGCAGGCGAGTTTAGCAAACGAGCGCTCATAAACGGCAAGATGGATTTTAGCAAGATCGAGGCGATAAACTCGCTCATAAACGCAAAAAGCGAGGATAGCGTAAAAATAATCGCACGCACTATGAGGGGCGACCTGGCTAAATTTGCGAATGAAATCCGCTCTGAGCTCGTAAAAACTCTGGCATTTGTCGAGACTAGCATCGACTATGCCGACGATGACCTGCCCGCTGATCTGCTAGAGAACATCAACCAAATGCTAAAACAAAACAGTGCCAAACTAGATAAAATCGTCGCCATAAGCCAGAGTAGAAAAGGGCTGCTCGAGGGCTTTAAAATCGCGATAGTCGGCAAGCCAAACGTCGGAAAAAGCTCGATCTTAAACTCGCTTTTGTCTTACGAGCGCGCGATCATCAGCGACGAGGCCGGCACGACTAGGGATAGTATCGAGGAAGCCCTAAAAATCGGTACTCATCTAGTACGCATCATCGATACCGCAGGTATCCGCAAAAACGCGGGCAAGATCGAGCAGATCGGCATTTCGTATTCGCTGCGGGCTATCGAGGAGGCCGACGTCATTTTGGCCGTTTTTGACGCGTCGCAGGAGGCCGACGAGCAGGATAGCGAGATCCTGGAGCTTTTAAAAAACTCGCAAAAAAAGATTTTTTACGTTTTAAATAAATGCGACCTCGGCGTTAAATTTACAAGTCCCGAAAATCCGATAAAAATTTGCGCAAAGCAAGGAACGGACGAGATAATAAGCAATCTAAAAACCTATCTCGATGCCCAGGAGACGAGCGAGATATTGCTAAACTCCGCTCGTCAAATTTCAAGCTGCGAAGCGGCGAGCGAGGCGATAAAAAGGGCGTTAAATTTACTCGCCCAGTCCGAGCTCGAGCTTTTTGCTTACGAGCTAAATACGGCGATAGAGCAAATCTCGTCGATCACAAAGCCGTTTGAGAGAAGCGAAATTTTAGACGAAATGTTTAGTAACTTTTGCCTGGGCAAGTAGCGAGCTCATTTTGCAAAATCCGCAGCTTGCTAGGGCTAGCATGAATGGCGTCCGCATTCCAGCCAAATGCCAATTTTGCTAAAATGAAAGAGCGCAGCACGCCTAACGAATAAAATTAAAAAAGAGTAAAACGAAAAATGCGGTAAATTTGCTCGCCAAACTCGTCGTAAAGCTACGGCTAATTTACCCTACGCTCATTTTTTGTGACTAAATTTGGCCAAGCGCCCGGCGCGAAACTCGTTAAAACTACTAAGGGCGAACAAACTCATAAAAAGGAAAAATATGAATCCGTTTAAAATTTTGATTTTTGCGGTTGTCGTAAATTCGGCTTTTGCCGTAGACGCGTCAAAGGATGCGAATCTGAGCGTAGATACCGCTCGCAGCGAAAAATAAATAAAAACGATAGAGATGCTTTGCGGATCGATTTTGCCCTTTAGCATAGCCTCATGCGAGCAGCTAGCGGACAAGCGTTTGGACGAAAACATCCCTGTTTACGACAGACAAAAGGGGTTAGCGGCGCTGCAAAAAGTCTGCGACTCGAAGGACGAGAGCGACTCAAAGCTTGCCTGCACGAAGCTAGCGTGCGAGTCGGGCCAGAGCCGCGAATGCCTAAACGCCGCTAAATACTATCAAACGCTACTTAGAGTTGACGAAAAAATGTCGGCGCTTTTTAAAAAAGACTGCGACGAGCGCGGCGGGATGGATTGTTTGTATGCTAAATTTTTTGCTAAGACGGACGAAATGGGTATAACAAAAGCGTATTCTCGTAAGATGAAAAAATATCTCAAAATGTCGTGCGATGCGGGTGAGAAAGAGGGCTGCAAGGAGTTTGAAAAACTGCGCGGGCTTTGAGCTGTGAGATAAATTTTAATGCAAAATGCGGTTTTTACCTAAAATTTGAGCCGCTTGCCAAGATCCGCACCCCAAAAATGCTAATTTTTATTCGGCTAAATTTAGAGCTGAATTTATTCTTAATTAAGGCTTAGGCGCTTTTAAATCGTTTAGTTTTGTAACGCGGCGCAAATATTATAAAAAGGCGGTAGTGTAAATTTGCATGCGGCGCCAAATTTTACCCGTCAAATTTGCCTCATTTTCGTCTCTTTGGTTTATCAAGTTTTTATACGAATTTAAGTAAAATCAACCAAAATTTTTTAAAGGCTAAAAATGGACAAAGCTACCGTAAAAGCGCACAAAATTAGCGACGACGAATACGAAAATATACTTAAAATCCTAGGCAGAGAGCCAAATTTGCTCGAGCTTGGGATATTTTCTGCGATGTGGAGCGAGCACTGCAGCTACAAATCGAGTAAAAAGTACCTAAACGGCTTCCCGACCAAGGCGCCGTGGGTGATCCAGGGCCCAGGCGAGAACGCGGGCGTCATCGACGTCGGAGGCGGCGTCGCGGCGGTGTTTAAGATGGAGAGCCACAACCACCCGAGCTTCATCGAGCCTTTTCAGGGCGCGGCGACGGGCGTGGGTGGGATACTGCGCGACGTATTTACGATGGGCGCGAGGGTCGTGGCGAATATGAACTCGCTGAGATTCGGTGAAGTGAGGGGCGAGAGCGAAAACGCGAGAAAACAGCGCTATCTGCTAAAAGGCGCGGTCGCGGGTATCGCTCACTACGGCAACTGTATGGGCATACCTACTATCGGCGGCGAGACGACGTTTGATCCTAGCTTTAACGGCAACATCCTAGTAAACGCATTTGCGCTCGGGCTTTGTAAGAGCGACGAGATATTTTACGGCAGGGCCGAAGGCATCGGCAATCCCGTGATCTACGTCGGCTCAAAGACCGGCCGCGACGGGCTCGGGGGTGCGGTGATGGCGAGCGATAGCTTTAACGACGCGAACAAATCCCTGCGCCCGACCGTGCAGGTGGGCGACCCGTTTGCCGAAAAGCTGCTGATGGAGGCGTGCTTGGAGTTATTTAAAACCGATTACGTCGTAGGCATCCAGGATATGGGCGCGGCGGGGCTTACTTCGAGCAGCTTTGAGATGGCCGGACGCAGCGGCAGCGGTATGAAGATGTATCTAGACCGCGTGCCTATGCGCGAGACGGGCATGACGCCGTACGAGCTAATGCTGAGCGAATCTCAGGAGCGTATGCTCATCTGCGCAAAAAAGGGCTGCGAGCAAAAGATACTCGAGATATTTAAAAAATGGGATCTAGACGCCGAAATCATCGGCGAGGTAACAAACAGCGGCGTGATGGAGCTTTATTGGCACGGCGAGCTAGCGGGCGAGATACCGATAGCGCCGCTTAGCGAGGCTTCTCCAGTGCTTGACCGACCGACTGCGCGCCCAAAATACCTAGACGAAATCAAAAATTTACAAATCCCGGGGAACGCGGATAATAAAACCGCGTTTTGGAAGCTGCTTAGCGAGCCCGAGGTGCTAAATAAGTCGCTAATTTACGATCAATACGACGCAAATATCCAAACAAACACCATCAAACAACCCGGACTCCTCGGCGCTGCGGTTATCCGCGTGAAAGAAACGGGTAGGGCGATCGCGATGGCGGCGCAGTGCGACCCGCGGGCAAATTTCGTAGATCCCAAAAACGGCGCGGCTAGAGCGGTCGCGGCGGCCGGACGAAAGGTCGCGATGAGCGGAGCGACGCCTCTAGCCATCACCGACTGCCTAAACTACGGCAATCCGCAAAATCCAGAGGTCATGTGGCAGTTCGCGCAGGGCTGCGAGGGCATCAAAGAGGCTTGCCGCGAGCTAAATACGCCAGTCGTCAGCGGCAACGTGAGCCTATATAACGACACCGAGGGCGTGAGCGTCTATCCGACGCCGGCGATCGTGACGGTGGGCGTGAACGAGGACGCAAACGCGAGCCTACCGAGCGTCTTTACTCGCGCCGGCACGGCCATATACGTGCTTGGCGAGACGAATGGCGAATTTGCCGCGTCGCTTTACGCTAAGGCGCTATTTGACGCGGTTGGCGGCGAGCTAGCTGCGGTGGACTATAAAAAAGAGCGCGCGCTGTGGGATTTGGCCATCGAGGCAAATAAATCGGGCGCGCTAGAGTTTGCAAACAGCGTAGGCGTGGGTGGCGTGGCCATAACGCTAGCAAAAATGGCGTGCCTAAGCGGGCTTGGCGCGGAGTGTAAATTTGACGTTAAAAAGCCGAATTTCATCTTTGACGAGAGCTTTTCGCGCGCGATCGTCGGCGTGAAAGACGAGGGTAAATTTGAATCTCTAGCCGCAAAACACGGCGTCAAATTTGAAAAAATCGGCAGCGTGGGCGGAGATAAATTTAAGCTAAACGATATCGATGAAAAGCTAAGCGACGTTAGCGAGGTTTATTTTAGCGAGTTTGCCAAGATTATCAAGCAAGAAAGCTAAATGATAATCTTAAACGGCTTTAAAGAGGTAAATTTTGATCCGCGCCTTATACCTGGCGCCGAAAAATTCGGCAAAAGTCCGGATAAAATAGACTTCGATAAAAACGCGGCTTTGGTTGGTTGTATCGGAGCTTTTAAATTTGAGCTGTTTAACGTCAAAAAGGAGCTTATCTGGGAGATAGGCGGCGATTTTTTACGTTTTGCCTTTGTGCCAGGATGCGCGCAAATTTGGCTGGTTAAGAAAACTAGCGAGCTTGCGTGCGAGCTTTTAGTCTACGACTACGAGCGAAATTTGATCGCTAAAGAGGAGCTTGACGCGCTTAGATCCAGGGGCGCGTTAGTTTTGGTAAAGCCGCTAGGCGCGGCGGTCGCCGTGGAGTTTGATTGCGGCGCAGACGGCTTTAGCGGATTTTTAGCGCGGCTTGAAAACGACAAGATAAAAGTGCTACCTTACGGCGAAAATATTTTTTTATCGCTCTTGGACGGCGAGCGAGCGTTATTTATGTGTAGTTCAAAAAATCTCGCCTTCATCGCCCGCGCGTCCGATTTAGCGCGGCTAAGGGAGATAAATTTCGACCAAACGCAGCTTGCGCGGGATTTAGACGGCGAGTTTTTGCTAAACGGCATTATCCCGCTTAGCCTGGGCGTCTGGCTGGTAACTAGCGTCAGTTTTGCGAGCGGTTATCGTCATTACGTATTTGACGCCCAAAATTTGCGTTTTATAGACGAGGCGGCGATAGAGGGATTTTTGCCTTATGCGCAGGAGTGGGGTTACGTGCGCAGCGAGATAACCGCGCTAAAGCTAGTAGAGGGTAAAATCGCTGCATTTTGGGACAAAATCATAAAAAACGTTACGAAAAAAAACAAAGAAACTCAGATAATAAGGCGCTATTTTACGGCCGATTTTGCGGACGTCGTAGCGCAAATTTTAGCCGCCGTAAAGCTTGGAGGCAAGAGATAAAACCTAGCGTTTGCGAGGCGTCCGGCGATTAGCGCAGGGCATATAGCTTAAGCCGCGCCGCGCGATTTTAGCGGCTAATTTTACTAAATTTAAGGCGGAGCGTGATAGTAATTAGCGATTTTACCGAGCTTGACGGCGATCCTAGATACGGCGGTATAAATGCTGCCGATTTTGGCGCGAGTAAATTTTGCTTTAGCGCTGATACGCTAGCAAAGCTAGTTGCAGTTTGGGGCGACGAATACGAGGGCGAGGAGCCCGGTTTTAAACTCTACGGCTTTGATCGCAAGCTAAAATTTAGCCTAAATGAGCCGATAATCTATGCTAAATTTGAACCTCGCGCGGCTCAAATTTGGTTAGCTGGGCGAGATAGCAAGAAGCAAATTTCGATTTTGCTTTACGGCTACGGCGGCGAGCTAAGGGCAAATTTAGCGCTACCTGATGAGCTTAAAAATTCAGGCGTCTGGATGGACGAGCTGCCGCAAACGGGCGGTATGGCCGTAGGTCTTGGCGCCGGGCAGGACGGCTCTAGGTCGTTTTTCTTGCAGGCAAAGGGAAGCGGATTAAATTTAACCTCCGAGCTTGAGGACGATTTTAGTTTTTTATTCGTTACGGCCGGCAAAAACGGCGAGCGCGGAGGAAACTACGTGCCTGATGATAAATTTGGCAAAGAGCTAGAAGGCGCGTCAAAATACAAATGCCAAAACGAGCAAACGCACAGGCAAAAATGTATTTTGGGCGGCAACGCAAAAGAGTCCGAAAGCCAGATAGGCAATCAACCGCGCGATTTAAAAAGCAACTTCGCGCGCGAAGCGGTGCTGCTAAATTTATACGAGCAAGAGATCGTCATATCAAGCTACCCTCAGCTAGAGCCGCTACGCAGATTTAGCTTTCCTGACGAGATCGCGCTAGACGGCGAGATTCGGGGATTTATGCTAGGCGGTATCGCGCCGCTTAGCGACCGAATTTGGCTCGTGCGCGACGATGGATATTTTCGTCACTATCTTTTTGACGCGAGCAAATTTGAGTTTATCGCCGAGATCGCGCTGGCGGGCTTTGAGCCTAAAATAGACGGCGCAGGCGAGATAACGTCGCAAATTTGCGATTTGGACTGCTTTGAGGGCAAATTGATATTTACGCGCTACGAGCTAGGCGAGCCGGATCGCTATTTTGAAGCGGACGCGGCAGAGATTGGCGTTTATGCAAATTTAAAGCCGATTTTGTAAGCTTAAAGACTAAAATTTAAGCCGTTTTAACGTTTTTGAGCCGAACTTAAAATTTAATAAGTTTAAAAAGGCTAAAATTGGAGCTAGCCTAACGCTTTTAATCAAATTTAGCAAGCTAAATTTAGACGGATCAAAGCCGAATAATCAAAAAAGGAGACGAAAAACAAAACGGCTTTAGGCGCAAACGAATTTATAAATCAACGAAAGGAAAAGTAGATGTCTTGGAAAGACTTTTTGAACAACAAAGAGGACGAGCAGCCGCAAAAGGAGGGCAGAGGAATGGATCAAAAAAGCGTAGCTAAGCCGCCGGTGCTATTTAGCGAGACGCAGCAGGTATTAAAAGAGGTCGAGGCCAAACTAGGCGGCACGCTCATCACATACTACAACTCAAACGCGGGCAGCGTCTGCGGCAACGACGCGAGCGCGATGTATGAAATTTTAAAGGGTAAAAAGATAGAAAACGCGTTTTTGTTTATCAAAAGCGACGGCGGTAGCGGTATCGCGGCGCTTCGTATCATCAGCACTCTTAGAAACTACTGCAAAAACATCACCGCGCTTATCCCCGCTAACTGCGCGTCGGCCGCGACTATGATGGCGCTTGGCGCAAACGAGATAGTGATGGGCCCGCTAGCGTATCTAACCGCCGTCGATACCTCGCTAAAGCACGCGATGAGCCCGATAGATAACGGCAACGAGCGCGTTAGCGTGTCGATGGACGAGCTAAACCGCGTGATAAAACTGTGGAAAATGCACGAAAAAGACAACGACGAAAACCCGTATAAATCGCTATATAACTACATCCATCCGCTGGTTTTCGGCGCAGTAGACCGCGCTAGCTCGCTCTCGCTAAAGATTTGCTGCGAGCTTTTGCGCTATCATATGAACGACGAGGCAAAGATCCAAAACATCTCCGAGCGCCTAAACAGCGACTATCCGGCGCATGATTATCCGATACTTTTCCGCGAGGCCGAGGAGATCGGACTGCACGTGCAAAAGATGGACAACGAGCTAAACGAGATGCTGCAAGAGCTTACGCTTCTTTACTCCGAGATGGGACAGCGCGCGTTTACCGACTACGACGAGAACAGCTACCACGACAACAACATCGCAAACATCATCGAGGCAAACGGCAAGCAGATTTATTATCAGATCGACAAAGACTGGTTCTATCGCCCCGACGAGCGCCGCTGGAACGTGATGAACGACGAGAGCTCGTGGCGCAAGAACGAGCTAGTAGGCGGCAAACTCAAAAATACGATTTATCATTTATGGTGATATTTTGAGTTTCATTTTTTGGTTTTTGATATTTTACGGGATTTATTATCTGGTCTCAAATTTTAGTCAAAATCCCGTAAATTTAGGTAGTTCGCGAAAAAGAGCGATGTTTGAAGAGGCTAAATTTCTAGTTAGCTTGCTCGCCAAAGTCGCCAAAAGCGACGGCAGGGTAAACGAGCTAGAAGCTCGCCTCATCAGCGAGACGCTAGACGATATCACGCTAAGGCTCGGTAACGACGCAGCGATGAGGGCGGAGCTAAAGCAGATCTATAACCGCGAAAAAGAGACGGTGCATAATGCCTATTTTATAGCGCGGCAGTATAAAGATCGCTTCCGCCTTAGCCAAGACGCCGCGGCCGCGAAGCTATCTTTTTTACTAAATTTGGCCTATATAGACGGCGAATTTAGTAAAAGCGAGCATAACGTCATCGAGCAAATCGCTTTGGGATTTGGACTTAACGAGATCGATTTTTGGTCGATTTTAAAGAGATTTGACGATTTTTACGGGCAAAGGCGGCAAGGTACGGGAGGCCGAAGCGATCCGTACGTAAAACGCGCTAAAAGCCCTTACGACGTGCTTGGACTAAAAGAGGGCGCGCCGTTTGACGAGGTAAAAAAGCGCTACCGCGAACTGGTGAAAAAATATCATCCCGACATTTTGATGGGGCGCGGCGAGAGCGAGGAGATGATAGAGAAAAGTACCAGAAAACTGCAAGAGATAAATGAGGCGTATGAAACCATAAAACAAAAAAGCTAGCCTTTTGAGTGTCTTTAAATGAGTTTGAAAATTTTGGGACTGCGGCAGACTATCTGTCTAGCCTTGCCCAAAATTTTCTGCACAACATTTAAATCCATCTCAAAATTCTACGCTTTTGGGTTCTTAAAATTTAATCAAATTTCGGCGCGGTATTTTCTACTTCGCTACGCTCGTAGCCGCGAGCGGATGAGATGGGTTTTGCAAAGTATCAAAAAGCACCCCAAAAAACAAACCGGCAATAACTGGGCGCATTATTTTTCGCTTATGCGAGGCGGGTTTTAAATTTTAAGCGTAGATAGAACATATCGTTCATCGAGCTTAAAATTTAAAAGCTAACGAAGCATAAGTAGAAAAAGAAAAGCCCAAAAAAGAAAGGAATATAAATGAGAGCACTAATCAGCGTCAGCGACAAAGAGGGCATCGTAGAGTTTGCAAAAGGACTCGAGCGACTAGGTTTTGAGATATTAAGCACGGGCGGCACGCACAAACTGTTAAAAGAGCAGGGCGTAAAGGCGGTCGAAGTGAGCGAATACACGGGCTCGCCCGAGATGTTTGAGGGGCGCGTGAAAACCCTGCACCCAAAGATTCACGGCGGGATATTGCACAAGCGAAACGACGCAAACCACTTAAGCCAAGCCGCACAGCACGGCATCGGCGGCATCGATCTGGTCTGCGTAAATTTATATCCGTTTAAGCAAACTACCATCCGCACCGATGATTTTGACGAGATCATCGAAAACATCGACATCGGCGGCCCTGCGATGGTGCGATCGGCGGCTAAAAACTTCGCTAGCGTTTATATCGTCACGAGTCCGCTTGATTACGACGAGGTTTTGCGCGTCATAGAGGGCGCAGACGAGAGCGAGAAGGCTACTTTTAGGCGAAATTTGATGATAAAAGCCTACGAGCACACCGCAGCCTACGACTCGATGATCGCAAACTACATGAACGAGCGCTTTAACGGCGGCTTTGGCGAGATGAAATTTATCGCCGGCAGCAAGGTTTTTGACGCGAGATATGGCGAAAACCCTCACCAAAAGGGCGCGCTATACGAGTTTGATTACTTTTTCAGCAACAACTTCACCGCGCTAAAAGGCGAAGCTAGCTTTAACAACATTACCGATATAAACGCCGCTTTAGCGCTAGCAAGCAGCTTTGATACAGCGCCTGCGGTCGCCATCGTCAAGCACGCTAACGCTTGCGGCTTTGCCTTAAAATCAAATCTACTAGAAAGCTACGTCGAAGCGCTAAAGTGCGATCCCGTCAGCGCATACGGCGGCGTCGTGGCGATAAACGGTACGCTAGACCGCGCTTTGGCCGAGAAAATCAACGAAATCTACGTCGAGGTCATCATCGCCGCAAACGTGGACGAGGATGCGCTTGCGGTATTTGAAGCCAAAAAGCGCATCAAAATTTTTACCCAGGGCAATAAATTTTTACAGCGCGCAAACGACAAATACGACTTCAAGCACGTTGACGGCGGCTTTGTCTATCAGCAAAGCGACGAGGTGAAAGCTAGCGAGCTAGAAAATATGAAACTACAAACCGAGCGCGCAGCTAGCGAAGCCGAGCTAAAAGATCTCGAGATCGCGTGGAAGGTCGCGGCTCTTACGAAAAGCAACTGCGTCGTTTACGTGAAAAACAGCGCCGTGGTCGCCATCGGCATGGGTATGACTAGCCGCGTGGACGCCGCACGTGCGGCCGTGGCTAAGGCGCGCGATATGGGGCTTGATTTGCGCGGTTGCGCGCTTGCTAGCGAGGCGTTTTTCCCATTCCGCGATAGCATCGATATCGCAAGCGAGGTGGGCGTGAAGGCCGTGATACAGCCTGGCGGCAGCATCCGCGACGACGAGGTCGTACAGGCGGCAAACGAGCACGGCATGGCGATGTATTTTACCGGCGTGCGCCACTTTTTGCACTAAAATTTAATCGTTTTGCGGCGGGCAATTAGCTACGCCGCTTTGCTTTATCAGGCTTAAATTTGCAAATAGCGGTAAAATTTACGGCTTCCATGCTCTTTTAAATTTAGTTTACATGAACCCACGCAAATAGCTGCGCTAAGATAAAAAGAGGAAACTTATATGCTAAAAGAAAATATCAAAAACGAAATAGAAAAGCTAGCTCCAAATCCGTTTAGACAAAATACGGATGAGGTCGCGGAAATTTTAAACAAGCTAAATATAAATAAACAAAGTTGTTTCGCGCAGTTATATCTTACTTATACCGGGCTTTTTTAACAGATTTTTCAGGACGTAGAGATACTGGAAATCACAGACATCCTTAGCCCTAATAT
>NZ_CAUQHQ010000018.1:0-24454 GCF_963517995.1 uncultured Campylobacter sp. | reverse complement strand
CCCCGGACGAAAGTGGGCGCACGTAAATAGCGTGGATTATGATCCAAGCGACGATAGTATCATCATCTCCAGCCGCCACCAAGACGCCGTCATCAAGATCGGCCGCGACAAAAAAGTCAAATGGATAATGGGCGCGCACAAGGGCTGGAAGGATCAGTTTAAGGGCTACTTGCTCCAGCCTGTAGATAAAGACGGCAAAAAGATCGTCTGCGAGGACGAGTACTCAAAATGCCCGGGATATGAGAGCGAGAAGGGCGGATTTGACTGGCAGTGGACGCAGCATACGGCATTTCGCATCGATAGCAAGTCTAAAAAGGGCGTAGTGTATCTCACCGTCTTTGACAACGGCGACACCCGCGGCATGGAGCAGCCTGCGATGGCGGGTATGAAATACTCCCGTGCGGTCGTTTATAAAATCGACGAAAAAGCTAAAACCGTCGAGCAGGTCTGGGAATACGGCAAACAGCGCGGCAGCGAGTGGTATAGTTCGGTCACATCGCTAGCGCAGTATCAAGACGACCTTGATAGCGTGATGGTTTACTCTGCGGTTGCCGGCATGCAGTTTGACATCGCCAAGGGCCGTCCGGTCGGCGTGCCTAGCCCGCATATCAACGAGTTTGAATGGGGCGCAAAAGAGCCGTCAATCGAAATCAAAATGACTAACGCGATGGGCTATCAGGCGTTTCCGTTTAGCCTAGAAAAGGCGTTTGAAAAATAAAATTTAGTGGCTCCCGGCCGGTGCGCTTTGGGTCGCTTTTGGTAAGTTTGGATTTTGCGCTTGCGGCCGAGTTAAATTTGCCCGCTCAAATTTGACTGGTCGCAGGCTGTAAATTTAGATCAAATTCGATCTTGTAAGAGGTAAAATTTAGGCTCGCGTTTCCATTCTTTGCGCTAGTCTAAATCTTACCTTTTCCTGTCAAGCGTTTGGGAAAATAGGACTCCGAAAAACAATAGCAATGCCTGAACGCTTGGATTTTAGTAAAACGCCGCCTAGATTTTTCTACTGCTTAAATTTATCCGTTTGCTTCATAAAATTTGCTTTAAATTTTCAAATTTACACCCTTGTTTCCGTAAAACCGATATAATCAACAAAAACGACGGAGGCGAAATATGCAAAAATTTGTCGAGCAAAAATTTATCGGCGAGCGCGCGATGTTTGGCGCAAAGGACGCTGAGTTTGAGCGGTGCGGGTTTGCGGCGGGAGAGTCGCCGCTAAAGCACGGGCAAAATTTGCGCCTAAAAAACTGCACTTTCGAGTGGAAATATCCGCTGTGGTACACTAAAAACGTCGCCGTGGAGGACGGGTTTTTGATGCAGATGGCGCGCGCTGGCATCTGGTACGCGCGGGAGGTTAGCTTTAAAGATATGCTAATCCAAGCGCCAAAATCCTTCCGCAGGTGCCAAAACGTGAAGCTAGAAAACGTAAATTTGACCCAGGCTGAGGAGACGCTGTGGAGCTGTGAGGACGTGGAGATAAAAAACGTCTGCGCGCGCGGGGATTATTTTGCGATGAACTGCGAAAACGTGCGCGTTTACGGGCTAAATTTGGACGGGAACTACGGCTTTGACGGCTGCAAAAACCTACTCGTCGAGGATAGCAAACTGCTTAGCAAAGACGCCTTTTGGAACTGCGAGAACGTGACCGTGCGAAATAGCTTCATCAGCGGCGAATACCTCGCGTGGAACAGCAAAAACGTGACCTTTGAAAACTGCGTGATAGAGAGCTTGCAGGGGCTTTGCTACGTGCAAAACCTCGTGCTGCGCGGCTGCCAGACGCTAGATACCACGCTAGCCTTTGAGTACTCAAGCGTGGACGTAGAAATTTTAGGCGGCATAGCTAGCGTGAAAAACCCGCTTTCAGGTGTGATAAGAGCAAGGGAGATAGGCGAAATTACAATGGACGAGGAGTGCGTAGATCCTGCCGCGACTAGGATTATTTTATAAAAATAACGGCACGTTTTGCCGGCGGCTTTTATGAGTTTTTTGCTTCGTTTTACTTGCGCGGCAAAGCATAGCTCAAACTTTGCCTAAAGGCCGCAAAAACGCATAATAAAAATTTATCAAAAGGAATAAAATGAAAAAATATATCGCGATTACGGGCGCAAGTTCTGGTATAGGAGCGGCTACGGCAAAGGCGTTTGCCAGGCGAGGAGAAAATTTGATCCTAATCGCGCGCAGAGCGGAGCTGCTGCAAAGCTTAAAGGACGAGATCGCGCAGATCGCGCCGGAATCGGACGTAGTAGTTAAAATTTGCGACCTTGCGTGTAGCAAAAACGTCCGAGCGCTTTGGGAGGAGCTAAAAAGCTACGAGCTAAAGGCGCTCATAAATAACGCCGGCTTTGGCGACTATGGAGCCGTAGGCGAGCAAAATTTAGATAAAACCGAGCAGATGTTGCAGCTAAACGTCGTCGCGCTTACGCTGCTTTCTAGTCTATTTGCGCGCGATTATAAGTATAAGCCCGTCCAGCTCATAAACATCTCTTCTGCGGGCGGCTACAGCATCGTGCAAAACGCCGTGGCCTACTGTGCGAGTAAGTTTTTCGTAAGCGCCTTTACCGAGGGCTTGCACCGCGAGCTGGCGCAAGATAAAGAGGCTAAAATGCAGGCTAAAGTTCTAGCTCCTGCCGCGACTAAAACGGAATTTGGCTCCGTAGCGACGGATGACGCGGACTACGACTACGACGCGGCTTTTAAACGCTATCATTCAAGCGAGGAAATGGCGGAGTTTTTGCTCGCGCTTTACGATAGCGATGCTTGCGTGGGCGCGGTTAATCGCGATAGTTTCGAATTTAGCCTAAGCAAGCCGAGGTTTGACTACGCGGGCAAATGACGCTAAATTTAAACTGAATTTCTTTGGATAAAGGGATTTTGACTAAATTTAGCGCAGTTAAATTTAACGAGCCGCCTGAAAAATAAATTTAAAGGAAAAATATGTCGTTTCTTGAGAAATTAAAGCTAGCTTTTTACACGATTTGTCGCCCTGAAAAGCTTATTTCGTTTAGGCTGGCAAAGCCCGATCCGCGCTACACGCGGGAAGCTAATTTTACCCTAAAATACGGCGTCCTTAACGCTCATCAAAATATGAACGCCGTCACGATCGCATATGATCGCTTGTGTGAGGAGTATACGGGATTTAAGCCGCTTTTTATCATCGAAAACGCTCCGCAATGCGAATACACGAATATGCACGCAAGCTCTAGTTTCGAGGTGCTGGACGAGGAGGAGTATAATGCGCAAAATCCTGACGCGCGCGACTTTCCCGTTGCGGAGTTTCGTTTGATGCTAAGCAAATTAAACAATCCCGAATATAAGGCCGAGGTGAGCGAATTTTACGGTAAATTTAGCCTAAAATACCCGCATAAACTAAAAGCGCTAGAATACTTAAATACCCGCGACTATGACGCGCTTGACGAGGATATCGACGTTTATCTGTGCCCTTGCGAGCGCAGTACGGACGTATTTGCGAGAATGATTCAGGGGTATTTTGCGGACGATTTTGATCCCGAGCAGACGTATGCGTTTATCTTAATGATGAATGAGCGATTTGGATTTGAGTTTATCGGTATCGGCGCTACGTTAATGTTATTTTACCGCCGAGAAAATTTAAGCGACGATAAGGCAGAGGAGCTACTGCAAGAGCTGGCTAAAATTTACGATACGCCTTACGAAGCGATCAAAAAAGCCCTGTGGCATAGCGCGTTTGGATCTCGTAAGACGCTCGTGCTGCCTTTTGCCGAAAACATCGAGGATGCAGTGACGGAGAAGCTGTAAATTTGGGGTAAAATTTACCCCGAAAACTCAAAATTTTAAGCCCAAATCTTAAACATTACAAAATTTTAAAGAAATTTTAGCTACACTCTGCAAATTTTATAAAAAAGGATGCCAAATGAACCCTTCCGAATTTATCTGGATGGATGGAAAATTAGTCAAATGGGAGGACGCTAAAGTCCATGTCCTAACCCACTCGCTTCACTATGCAAACGCCGTATTTGAGGGCACAAGAGCCTATATGACGGATAAGGGCTTAGCGATATTTCGCCTAGGCGATCACACCGCGCGCCTACTAAAATCAGCCAAAATGACGATCCTAAACGTCAAATACACGCAAAAAGAGCTTGAAGACGCGCAGGTCGAGCTGCTTCGCGCAAATAAATTTAAATCAAACGTCTATCTACGCCCGATCGTTTATCTAGGCTACGGCGTGATGGGTCTAGCCCATACTAAAGCTCCCGTAAATACCGCAATCGCGGCGTGGGAGTGGGGCGCGTATCTAGGCGAAGAGGGGCTAAAAAAGGGCATTCGCGTGAAAATTTCAAGCTTTGCCAAACTAAATGTCGGCGGCCAAATGAGCCGCGCGAAATCAAGCTCGAACTACCTCTGCTCGCAAATGGCAAACTATGAAGCCAAAGAGGCGGGCTACGACGAGGCGCTGCTGCTTGATAGCGAGGGCTACATCTCAGAGGGGCCGGGCGAATGCTTTTTCATCGTGGAAAACGGCGTACTAATCACCCCTCCAAACGACAGCAGCCTAGCTAGCATCACGCAAGATACGGTCATCAAAATCGCTCGCGATCTAGACATCGAAGTGCGCAGAGAGCGCATCACTCGCGACCGTGCATACACTGCGGACGAGGCGTTTTTCACGGGTACGGCGGCCGAGGTCACCCCGATAAGCGATATCGACAACCGCGTTATCGGCGCGGGCGAGCGCGGAGCGGTAACTAAACGCCTACAAGACGCGTATTTTGACGTAGTTTATGGACGCAATCCAAAATACGCCTCGATGCTAACTTATATTTAAGGAACGAAATGCCAGCGGATTTAAATGATTATTTTAATAAAAAACGAGGCTCCGGCGGCGGAGACGATAGCGGCAGCGAGAGCAAGGGGCCGAAAGTAAATTTTAAAACGCCTGATTTTAAAGGTTTCGGCAAAATTTCTGGCTTTGCCTACGTCATCATCGCGATAGTGGCCGTGATCGCGCTCACCCAGCCTTTTGTAGTGATAAACTCCGGCGAAGTGGGCATCAAGGCGACCGCCGGTAAATACGACCCGTCTCCGATGCAGCCGGGACTACACTTCTTTATCCCGTTTTTGCAAAAGGTCATCGTAGTTGATACGCGCGTTCGCCTCATCAACTACACTTCGGGCGAAGATATGGGCGAAGCGGCGCAAAAGTACGGCGCGCAGGCCCAAGCCGGCATCATCCGCAAAAACTCGATCTCCGTTTTGGATGCGAGAAACTTGCCTGTCAGTATCGACATAACCGTGCAGTACCGCCTAAATCCCGAAAACGCGCCTCAAACTATCGCGTCTTGGGGTCTTAGCTGGGAAAACAAGATCGTTGATCCAGTCGTGCGCGACGTCGTTCGCAGTATCGCGGGTAAATACACCGCCGAGGAGCTTCCGACGAAGCGAAACGACCTAGCCACGGCTATCGACGAGGGTATCCGCAAGGATATCGACGCGCAACCGAATAAACCCGTCGAGCTGCTAACCGTGCAGCTGCGCGAGATTATCTTGCCTGAAAAGGTAAAAGAGCAGATTGAGCGCGTACAAATCGCTAAACAAGAGGCCGAGCGAACCAAATACGAAGTAGAGCGCGCAAATCAAGAGGCGCTCAAAAAAGCAGCCCTCGCTGAAGGTACGGCAAAAGCCGCCATCATCGAGGCTCAGGGTCGTGCGGATGCTGCTAAGATCGAAGCCGACGCGCAAGCCTACGCAAACAAAGAGGTCGCAAAAAGCCTCGATCAAAATTTGCTAAATTTAAAACAGATCGAGACGCAGGGTAAATTTAACGAGGCGCTACGCGAAAACAACGACGCGAAGATATTTTTAACGCCTGGCGGAGCGGTGCCGAATATCTGGGTAGATACGAAGGATAAATCAAAGCAAAGCGCAATAGCGCAGTAAATTTTTTTTCTGCCGTATTTGATGGAGTCGGCAAAATTTAGTGAAGGTAGGCCAAGCGGCTTATCTTTGCTAAATTTTATCTTTGCATTTATAGCTTTTTATAACCACATGAGATTTTATCCTGCGATATTTCGTTTTAATTTTCTACATTCAAATTTGAAGTTACATCCGTAAATTTAGCCTCAAATTTTACCGCCGAAACCTATACTAAAATGCCGTATTCGGCTATTTTCGTAAGATTAAAAAACACGACATAAGACTGCATTTACGCAGTTTGGGTTTTATCTCCGTATTTAAGAGTAATTAGCACGTAGTTTGTAAATTTGATTTGTAGATAAGATTAAGTTTTAGTAGCTTTATATCGCAAGTAAAATGCTATTCTATGCCTTGCTCTTTTTTCTTGCGTCGATTTTTGCGGTATTTTTGGTTAGTTTAATATCAAATTTACTTAGCTTTTGATATTCTTGCGAAAAAATTTAGTTAAAAGGATAAAAAATGGCAGTAAAAATAACAGACATTTGCATAAGCTGCGGCTCTTGCATCGACGAGTGCCCAACAAACGCTATCGTAGACGATGCAGATAACCCGATCGGAGAGGACGCATACTATGTCTATGCAGATAAATGCGTAGAGTGCGTAGGATTTAACGACGAACCTGCATGCGCCTCAGCCTGTCCTACCGACGGCTGTATCGTTTGGGATGCTCCTTATGCAGGACAGCCTTCTCGCGCCGAGATAACCGCCGATATGCGCATGGGTTCAACTGCGGTAATACAATAAATTTAAGCCCGCATTTTGGGCTTATTTTGAATTTTAATTTTTTTTTGATATAATCACTGCCTTATAAAAATCACAAAAAGGAAATTTTATGCAGCAAACGCTTTCTATTATTAAGCCTGATGCCGTAAAAAAGGGCGTTATCGGAAAAATCGTGGATAGATTCGAAAGTAATGGACTAAGAATCGCCGCCATGAAAAAAGTCAAACTAAGCAAATGCGACGCAAAAGCTTTCTACGCAGTTCACAAAGACAGACCTTTCTTCAATGATTTGGTTGATTTTATGGTGAGCGGACCGGTCGTAGTTATGGTTCTTGAGGGCGATGATGCGGTAGCTAAAAACCGCGATCTAATGGGCGCAACCAACCCGAAAGAAGCAAAGCCCGGTACTATCAGAGCCGACTTTGCCGAGAGTATCGACGCAAACGCCGTTCACGGTAGCGACAGCCTAGAAAACGCTAAAAATGAGATTGCGTTTTTCTTTGCGACAAGAGAAATTTGCTAAATTTAGGTTAAATTTTGAAAATATCTTTCGCCAAAATCGCAAACAATCAAATGCCGTTTGAGTTAAACTCGGACGGACTGATTTTTAACGGCGAACTAGGAAAAATAAACCAAAATTTGGTTAGCTGCAAAGGTAAAATCGTAGGCGAGATAGCTCACAACTGCGACCGATGCGGCGAAGATATAAGTTTAAAGCTTGATGAAGATGTAAATTTGATATTAAGCGACGGAATTTATAAAGATAAAGAAGAAAACCTTGACGATGTAGTTGAGTTTTTCGACGGTTTTATAAATTTGGAAGAAGTATTAACAAGTGAAATAGAAGCTTTTAAAAGCGATTATTTTTATTGTGAAAAATGTAAAAATCTATAAAGGAGAATAAAATGGCAGTACCTAAACGAAGAGTAAGTCATACTCGTGCGGCAAAGAGAAGAACACACTACAAAGCAACGCTTCCTATTCCCGTAAAAGATAAAGACGGCTCATGGAAAATGCCTCACCGCGTAAATAAAACTACCGGAGAGTATTGATACAAATGACCAGCATTTGCATTGACGCGATGGGCGGCGACTTCGGTCCGCAGCCTATTATCGGTGGCGTGATCGAGGCTTTAAAAGAGGTAAAATTTGAAGCTATCTTGGTAGGCGATACGAAAATTTTGGAAAGTCTCGTCCCACAAAATTTAAAACAATACGTAAAATTTATTCAAGCCGATGAGATTGTTTCTATGAGCGACGGCGCCACCGATGCGTTAAAGCGAAAGGAAAGTAGTATTTTTAAGGCTATAGAGCTACTTAAAAATAAACAAACCAAGGCCGTAGTTTCTGCTGGACACAGCGGAGCCACGATGAGCCTTGCCACGCTTCGAGTCGGACGCCTAAAAAATGTTTCGCGTCCGGCTATTGCGACGTTGATGCCAAATGTTACCGGCGGTAAAACTCTAGTTTTGGACGTCGGCGCGAACGTAGACTGTAGGTCGGAACATTTGTTTCAGTTTGCGGTAATGGGCGAAGCTTACGCAAAGGAAATTTTAAAAATAGAGTCGCCTAAGGTAGCGCTTTTATCAAACGGCGAAGAAGAGTGCAAGGGCAACGATGTTACCAAGGAAGCCTTTGCGATGATTTCAAAACTTGATAGTTTCGTAGGCAATGCCGAAGGCAATCAAGTCTTTGACGGAAGCGTCGACGTCATAGTTTGTGACGGATTCGTGGGAAATATTTTGCTAAAAACTAGCGAAGGCGTAGCCGATGCAATCAGCAAGATTATTAAAAAGCACGTTAAAAAATCTCCCGTAGCAATCGCCGGTTCGCTTCTCATGAAAAAAGTTTTTAAGACTTTAAAACAACAAGTCGACTACGATGAATACGGCGGAGCGCCGCTGCTAGGCGTAGACGGTTGCGTAATAATCAGTCACGGAAAAAGTACCTCTAAAGCTATCAAAAATGCGATATTTCAAGCATTAAATTTCGCAGATTCTAATATAAATAAAGTTATCGAAGACGAGCTTTCACGCTTTGCCAAATAAAATATAAGGTTAATACAAATGCCAAAAGCCTCGTTAGTATCCATAGCTGCATATGCCCCTACTAAAATTTTAACGAATTTAGATCTTGAAAAAATGGTAGAAACAAGCGACGAATGGATAACTAAACGAACGGGTATTAAGCAAAGGCGAATAGCGCAGGATGAAGATACTAGCGACTTGGGAACAAAGGCGGCGAAGCTGGCGATCGAAAGGGCAAATCTGAGAGCAAAAGATATTGATGCCGTCATCTGCGCGACCATCTCCCCCGATCATTTTTGCATGCCCTCGACGGCCTGCAAAATCGCTAAAAATTTGGGCATAAACTCTGTTATGACATTTGATATAAGCGCAGCTTGTACCGGTTTTATTTATTTGCTTGAACTTGCTAAGTCTCTAATAGAAAGCGGCAGTAAAAAAAATATACTCATAATCGGGGCCGAAAAACTAAGTAAAATAGTAGATTGGGCGGACAGAACGACTTGTATACTATTTGGCGACGGAGCCGGCGCGGCAGTCGTAAGCGCCGATAGTAAAAATGAGATTGTAGACGTACATACCGCAGCCGACGGCAACTATGCCGAGCTACTCATCACGCCGGGCGGAGAAGAAAAGTTTATTAAAATGTCCGGTAACGAAGTTTTTAAAGTCGCAGTTCAAACATTAACCAAAGACGTTGTAGAAATTTTAGAAAGAAATAAAATCCCCAGCGACAAAATCGATCTTTTTATCCCACATCAGGCAAATTTGCGCATTATAGAAGCGGTCAAACAACGTTTAAATTTTTCAGAAGAACAATGCGTAGTAACGGTCGGAAAATACGGTAACACTAGCTCGGCCTCCATACCGATGGCAATGAACGATGCTTATGAGGCCGGTAGGCTTAAAAATGGCGATTTGATTTTATTGGATGCTTTTGGCGGCGGCTTTACTTGGGGCTCGGCTTTACTCAAATTCGGCGGCGAAGACTACAAAAGATAATTTTTACAAAGGCGATAATTTCTGTAAATTTAGGTTATTTTAAATAACGGTAGTTTACTTAAATAAATTTTGAAATTTTACTATCGCAACTACAACCCTTCTAAAATCAGCCGAATACGAATACGATAAACAAATTATTTTTCCAAGGGCTACGACATGATAGTAAATAAAATTTACAAAATTTTTTTTCGAAGGTGTAAAGCTAAATATCAAACGATAGTCTATGCTTGAGTTTAAACTATATTGCGACGACAGAGGACCGGTTAAAGCCATAGTCTTCATAGTTCCGTGTCTAGGCAGCAATACGAACAACAGTTACCACGAGCATCTAGTGCAGTTTGTATCCGATAAATTTAACCTAGAGTAAATTACCGAAGTATCGGCAATAGACCGCAGAACGGAACGACTTGTTTTTTAGAGACCTAGATAAAATAGTTTTCAAGAAAAATACCCAAAAATTTCGAGCAAAATTAGTATCAAAACGCTACCTGCGCTAGATACTAAAATTAGCAAAAAAGCGAATGGCAATTTACCGAGCGATTTTAAATCGCAAATGTTGGTTATACTGCAACCGACCAAAAACGAATATCAAAATTTTATCAGCATGCAAGCTCAAGACGAGATAGAGACTGCGCTTTTATTAAGACAGTCTGCCGCTTAAATATGCAACCGATAAACGTTAGCCGTAGTCTTAACTGGCAGTTTGCACGGAGTATATATAAACGCCCTAAAGCAAATTTTATGCCGCGACTATAGAGGCCGTTTTGGACAATAACGGCTGTGTAAAGCTAAACCGGGAACTTACGGATCTTGGCAAAGAAGTAGATTGCGCCAAATTTAGCAAATATTTTACCGATATATTTTAAAGGCATCGGTATCTCCATCTTTGCTAAAATAGCGCAGGCGTCGTTAAAAGTCCTTGTTTTGCTTTTATGAGCGCGCGAAGATAGACGAAGCTCGCTGCGTCTAAAAATCCAAAGCTCACGCCTCAAACCAAGCTAGCTATCGCTGCGCCGTAAAAAACCACTACGCGCCTTCTAAAAAAAATGCAACTTCATAAGTAGCTTTAAAATTTAGGTTTTATGCGACGTTATATGGTGTAAAAATCGGAATTTATTAATTTGATAGTTTGCAGTTTAAATACGCAGACAAAAATGCTACCGCCAATATCAGACAAAATCATGACGTGCGGAAAATAAATCTACAAAAATAAACCGTAAGTTAAGCCGCGCGGGCGATCTATGCTTGCCCTAGCCTAGCGTTAAATTTAGTAGACAAACGCCAAATATCGTATATTAAAGCGGCGTTTTGACCCCGGAGTAAAATTTGAAACATTGCAAAAGATTAAATTTATCTCTTTTTAATTTTTAGATGATATAATTTCGCTACAAATAAAAATTATTAAGGAGAAAAAATGTTAGTAACAAAAAAAGCGCCTGATTTTACGGCTGCAGCGGTTTTAGGAAGCAATCAAATCGTAAACGATTTCAACCTATATAAAAATATCGGCGAGAAGGGCGCTGTAGTATTTTTCTACCCTATGGACTTTACCTTTGTTTGTCCTAGCGAGATCATCGCATTCGATAAGAGATACGATGAGTTTAAAGCTCGCGGTATCGAAGTCATCGGCGTTTCAACAGACAACCAATTCTCTCACTTCGCGTGGAAAGAAACTCCTGTAAACAAAGGCGGCATCGGCCAAGTTCGTTTCCCGTTAGTAGCCGATATGACGAAGTCTATCGCTCGCGGTTTTGACGTACTTTTAGAAGATGCCGGCGTCGCGCTTCGCGGTAGCTTCTTGCTTGATAAAGACGGCACCGTTCGCCACGCGGTCATCAACGACCTTCCGCTTGGAAGAAACATCGACGAGATGATAAGAATGGTCGATACGATGCTATTTACGAACGAGCACGGGGAGGTTTGTCCTGCCGGTTGGAACAAAGGCGATAAGGGCATGAAAGCCGATACAGCAGGCGTCGCAGACTACCTATCTCACAACGCAGATAAGCTATAATCATCTAAATTTAAGGGCGAACTCTCGCCCTTATTGATCCTTTTTAGATTAAAATATCGTAAATTTAATACAAAATATCAAAAATTAAATCAAAAAATAAGTTTTTTTTACTATAATCTAGCTTAAAATTCAAATTTATTCGGAAGGACTTATAATTCAAATGAACGTTACGTATAATGACGGCTCGTTTATGCGCGAGGATGCGGTAAACGTATTTGCTAGAGCTATGAAAGACAACCGTCAGGTGCATTTTTTAAATCTTTACAACGGCGTAAAAGTAGAGTGCATGGGCGAGGTAAAGCACGCAGAGGATGATACCGTCGTCTGCAAGGTAACTCTAGAGCAAATTTTAGCTATAAAAGAAGAAAAAAACGCCTACGTAGTACGCGATGAATATTTTCCGGAAAATTTAAGAGCCGACATCGTCGGATCGGATCTCACGAATTTAACCGTTATGCTACAAAATTTCACGTACATGCAAAATCTGCACGCAAATCTAAGAAAACACCAGCGCGTTTATCCTGATCGCTATACTAGAGTGATCTTGACGCAAAACGGTAGTGAAATAAGCGGCAATCTATATGATATCTCAAGGGGCGGCCTGGGCGTCGTTAGCTTGGATGACGGCGAGTTTAAAGAGGGCGAGCCTATAAATGCTAAATTTGAGCTAAGCATACCGGATGAGGCTAGCGACTCTAATAAAATCATAAACATAGATACAGATCTAAAACTGGTCGCTGCATTAAGATATAAGGGCGCGATGAGATATTGTTGCCAGCTAACTGGTAATGACGGTACTACGGGCGAAGATATAGCAAAATTTACCAAAAGACGCGTAATAGAAACCCTCGAAGAGCTCAAAGAGCAGATAAAAACCTACCAATAAATTTAACGCAAAATTAAAAGGCGAGCCTCGCGCTTGCCTTTTTTAAATTCTACCCGCCTCGATTTTAGATTTATCCTCCAGCTTCACCCGAAATTTAATCAAAAATCAGTAAAATAGCCCAAAATTTACAAGGAAGCACATGAAAACCATCCAAGAAAATTTAAAGCTATTTTATGTCGGCCTCAAAAACAAAGAGCCGTTTTTTTATAAAAATAAAGACCTCACGACGCACGCGGCCATCATCGGAATGACCGGTAGTGGTAAAACCGGCCTTGGCATCAGCATCCTAGAAGAAGCCTGCATCGATAATATCCCGACCTTTATAATCGACCCCAAAGGCGATATGACCAACCTTGCCTTAGCGTTCCCGCAGATGAGCGCGCAGGATTTTGCGCCCTA
Organism: uncultured Campylobacter sp.; assembly: GCF_963517995.1. Taxonomy (GTDB): domain Bacteria; phylum Campylobacterota; class Campylobacteria; order Campylobacterales; family Campylobacteraceae; genus Campylobacter_A. Next base: position 11,458 of record NZ_CAUQHQ010000018.1, on the reverse strand, counting down.
CGTCGATGAAAACGAAGCTCAGAATAAAGGCATGAGCGCGGATGAGTTTGCCGCTAGCGAGGCGCAGACGTGGAAAAACGGTATCGAGGGCTCGTTTCAAAGTTTAGAGCGCGTAGGGCTTTTTAAAGATAGCGCCGAGCTAAAAATTTACACGCCAAAGAGCAGTAGCGGCGTCGGCGTAGCGCTGCTCGGAGATTTTGCCCGTCCGAGTTTAGACGTAGGCAGCGAGGAGTTTAGCGAGTACGTCGGCTCTTTGGCTAGCTCGGTGCTATCGCTTGTGGGCATAGAAAACGACGTAAACTCAAAAGAACACCTGCTCGTCTCAAACATTTTTATAGATAAATTTAGCCAGGGCGCGGACGTGAGCCTAGAGGAGCTCATCGGCTTTATCGCGACGCCTCCGTTTGCCAAGATTGGCGTATTTGATGTGGAGAAATTTTATCCGAGCTCCGAGCGCATGAAGCTAGCCGTCAAGATCAACACGCTGCTTGCAAGCCCCGATTTTCGGGCGTGGCTAAGCGGCGAGCGACTTGATATCTCAAAGATGCTTTTTAACGCAAACGGCAAAGCAAAGTGCAATATCTTTACCATCTCGCACCTAAAAGACAGCGAGAGGATGTTTTTCGTGACGCTGCTGCTAAACGAGATCATCGCGTGGATGCGCAAGACCGAGGGTACAAGCTCACTTCGCGCGGTGCTTTATATGGACGAGATTTTTGGATTTTTCCCGCCAAACGGCAACCCGCCTAGCAAAACTCCGATGCTAACTCTACTCAAGCAAGCCCGCGCGCACGGCCTTGGCGTGATACTGAGCACCCAAAACCCGGTCGATCTGGACTACAAAGGCCTTAGCAACATCGGCACGTGGTTTATCGGGCGCTTGCAAACCGCGCAGGATAAGGCGCGCGTGATCGACGGTATGACGGGCCTTGCGGGCTCTGCGATGGATAAAGGCGAGATAGAAAATCTCATCTCAAATTTGCAAAAGCGCAATTTCCTACTAAAAAACATCCACGAGGACGGGCTATCCGTCATCTCGACGCGCTGGACTCTGAGCTATCTCAAAGGACCGCTTAGTCGCGAGCAGATTTCAAATTTGATGAAAGAGCAAAAGAGCGGGTCAAATTTGAGCGGGTTAAACCCAGCAAAAAGCTCAAATTTTGCCGCCAAACCGGTGCTGTCGCCGGACATCGCTCAAATTTACGCTGCAAGCTCAAATTTACAGGAAGGCGGCGAACTGGAGGGGTATCTTTACGGCGAAGCCAAAGTGCGATTTTACGACGCCAAAAAGGGGCTTGACGAGGTTCGCGAGGTAAATTTCACGCTAAGGTTGGATGAAGCTCAAAAAAGCGCCGACTGGAGCGAGGCTAGCGAAAATATGCATTTTACCGAGGTTGCAGAGCCGAATTTCAAGCTCTCATACGCGCCGCTGCCAGGCTTTGTCGCGGGAGCTAAAAATTTCAAAGAACTAACCAAAAATTTTAAAGAATTTATCTATAGAAACTACAAACTTAGGCTCTTTAGCGCGCTAAATTTAAGCTCGGCGCCGGGTGAGAGTAAGGAGGAGTTTTATGTCCGTTTGGCCGATAAATGCAACGAAATTTTAGAGGCGCAAACAGCCAAGCTCACGGCTGAGTTTGACAAACAAAAAGCGCGCCTAGAGGAGAAACTAAACCGCTCGGTAGCAAAGCTAGAAAAAGAGCAGCGAGACTTTAAAAGCAAGGGGATCGAGACGGCGATCTCGGTGGGTGCGAGCATTTTGGGCGCTATTTTCGGCAAGGGGCTGCTAAGTAGCGGCAATATCGGCAAAGTCGCGACATCCGCGCGCTCGGCAAACAGCGTGCTAAAAGAGCGCGGCGATGTCAAACTAAGCGAGCAAGAAGTCGCCCAGCTAAATGCACAGATCGAGGAGCTGATGGCGAAATTTGAAGAAGACGCCAGCGCGCTAAAAGCCAAAAACGACGTGCAAAACGTGGAGGTGACTGAGGTGGAGGTGGGGCCGAAGAGTAGCGATGTTTATGACGAAAAGCTCTATCTTCTTTGGAAATAAATTTAACGGCTTGTCTTTTGAGCGCTTTTTGTGGATTTCGTTAAAATTTGACTCGATAGGCTACATGCCTTATCTTCATCAAATTTTAACTTCAAAACCCCAAAAATCATCTCAAAATACTTCGCCTTGATTTTTTACATTTAAATTTGAGGTCAAATTTGTAAATTTGAGTCGCCGAGACCCGCACCGCAAAAATGTTAAACTAAAAAACGTGCGGCGCGACAGCGCCAGATAAACTGCACGCAGTGCAACAACCTCTCACGTCGTAGGGGTTGGGGGATCGTTAAGGGGGAAGGGAGCGACTTCGTAATTCAAGCCCCTTCCCCCTTAACAAGAAAGATTAAATTTAATGCACAACGCTAAATTTAGCCAAATCAAATTTAGCACCTTAAAGACGCAGGTCTCGGTGCGTAAAATTTAGAAATATTTCCATGCAAAAAATATAATTTTCGCTTCGCTTGTAAAAAATATATAAATTTTACCTTAAGAATTATTTTTCTAAGGCTAAAGTGTGTAAAATAGTCGCAAATTTACAAAAAAGCTCGCAAAAAGAGCGGAATTTATACGCAAAATGCGGATTTTGAGAGTAAAATCAGGGAAATTCTTTGAAAGGAAGTTAAATGAAAACTACATCTTTGGCATTAGCCGGCTTGCTTTTCGCGTCTGCGCTGGGCGCAAAGGAGTTCGTATCTATCGGTACGGGAGCGATGACGGGTACGTATTATCCGGTGGGCGGAGCGATATGTCGCCTCGTAAATAAGGACCCGCAGATGAAATGCTCGGTGCAATCAACCGGCGGCTCGGTCTACAACGTAAATAACGTGCTAAAAAAAGAGCTAAATTTCGGTTTCGTCCAAAGCGACGTGGTTTATGATAAATTTAACGGCGTGGGTAAATTTGAAGGTAACGGTGATCAAAACCTACGCGCCGTCGTCTCGATCTACCCTGAGCTTCTCGCGTTCGTCGTCTCAAAATCAAGCGGTATCGGCTCTATAAACGACCTCGAGGGCAAAGCGATCAACGTCGGTAATCCTGGCAGCGGTAACGAAATGACCGCGCTTGGCGTGTTTAAGGCTTACGGATTTGACGAGAAAAAGCTAAAACATCACGGCGTACTAACTGCCGGCGAATGCCCGCACGCGCTAAAAGATAAGAAAATCGACGGCTACTTCTACATGGTCGGCCATCCGACGGCTAACATCACCGACGCGGCAAACTCGCTGCCTATCGACATCATAAACATCGAGGGCGAGCAAGTCGATAAGATGCTAGCTGCTATGCCGTATTTTGCCAAAGGCACGATACCAAAAGGTACCTATGAGGGCGTGGATCACGACGTAAACAGCATCGGCGTCAAAGCCGTCCTAGTTACGGATAAAAGCATGAGCGATACCGCGGTGGCCGCGGTCGTGAAGGCTATTTTAGATAACTTTGACGAGTATAAGAGCCTGCATCCCGCACTTGCAGCCGTTACTAAAGAGAGCCTGATAGAGGGGCTTTCTGCGCCTTTGCACCCTGCTGCCGAGGCCGAGTTTAAAAAAGCCGGCATAATAAAATAAACTAGATAAGCCGTGCGGGTTAAATTTGACCTGCGCGGCTTATTTTTTGTTAAATTTAGGGCTTATTTTTAGTTTTTTGAGGATTTAAAATTTGATGCTTTGCTAGCCTGTTTTCGGACGGCGAGTTTGCTTTAGCCGCGTCAAGCGTCAAATTTTAGATTTGGCTCATGCGCGAGTTTTTGGCTAGTTTTGCTTGCCGCTTGCAAAACCCGTATCTTTACGGTGCTAGGTTAAATTTGTAGGTAGATTTAAGGCTTAAGCAAAGCGGGTCAAATTTGAGAAACTAAAGCCCAGGTTTATACGGGCAAAATCGCCGAATTCTAGAAAAATTTAAGAGGTTAGGAAAAGAGCAAATATGGATAAAAAGTTAAACGATACACGAACAAACACCGAGCCGGCGCAGGAAAAGGAGGAGTTCGTCGAGGTAAAGACGCGCGAGATAAACTCGAGCTTTTATATTTATTTTACGAGCATTATATGCTTTGCGTGGTCGGTTTTTCAGCTTTATATCGCGTATTTTCCGATGAACACTACGATGTCGCGCTCGGCGCACCTTGCTTTTGCTATCTGTTTACTGTTTTTACTCTATCCGCTTAAAATTCACAAAAAAGCCCATTCCAGCCTGCCGTTTTACGACATCGCGCTTTGCGTTTTGGGTACGCTAGCCGCGCTCTACCCTCTCATAGAGTTTTACGCTCTAGCGCAGCGTCCCGGAGACTACACGAGCCTTGATATAGCCGTATCCTGCGTCGCCGTGGTCGTGCTGTTTGAGGCGGGTCGAAGGATCATCGGTCCGGCGCTTCCTATCATCGCCGCGATATTTTTGGCGTATGATTATTTCGGTCAATACATGCCAGACATCATCGCGCACCAGGGCGCTAGCCTAAATAAGCTCGCAGGCCACATGTATCTTACAACCGAGGGCGTTTTTGGCGTGCCGCTTGGCGTTAGCGTGAGTTTTATCTATCTTTTTGTCTTGTTCGGTTCGCTGTTAGAGCGTGCGGGAGCGGGGCAGTATTTTATAAATTTAGCCTTTGCGCTGCTTGGTAAATTTCGCGGCGGACCGGCGAAAGCTTCGGTTATCGCGTCGGGACTAACCGGCATGGTGAGCGGCAGCTCCACGGCAAACGTCGTAACGGTGGGTACGTTTACGATCCCGCTGATGAAAAAGGCGGGTCTAACCAGCACCAAAGCCGGCGCTATCGAGGTGGCTGCTGGCGTAAACGGTCAGCTAATGCCGCCTATCATGGGCGCGGCGGCCTTTATCATCGCCGAGTTTTTGGGGCTTAGCTATACAAACGTCATGATCGCGGCCGTGATTCCTGCGTTCGTGTGCTATATGTCGCTATTTTTCATCGTACACCTTGAGAGCTGTAAGCTCGGGCTAAAAGGTATGAAGCAGGGCGCAGGCGTATCAAAGCTTAAAATTTTCGTGAGCGGACTGCACTATCTTATCCCGATTTTGGTTTTGCTCTACACCTTGCTAATCGCAAACGAATCGCCGATTTCGGCGGCTTTTAACGCTATTTGCGTGCTATTTTTGATTATCCTTTTTCAAGAGCCCGTTAGAAAAACGGCTCACGGCGAGGGCGTCGGCAAAGAGGACTTTATCGTTGGCTTTACGGATATATTTTGGGCGATGGTAACGGCGGCTAAAAGTATGACTACGATCGCGATAGCTACGGGTTTAGCAGGCATCATCGTGGGCTCGATCTCGCTAACGGGTATCGGGCAGGTGCTGTCTGAAGTCGTGGAAAATTTAGCCGGCAACAACATCGTGCTCATCCTCTTTCTCACGGCGATAATGTCGCTGATACTAGGTATGGGCTTGCCGACCACCGCAAACTACATCGTCGTTAGCTCGCTAGTGGCACCTGTGATTTTATTTTTGGCGCATAAAAACGGCTTTCTCATCCCCGCTATCGCCGTGCATCTTTTCGTCTTTTATTTCGGCATCCTAGCCGACGATACACCGCCTGTTGGCATCGCGGCATACGCTGCGGCCGGTATCGCCAAAGCAAACCCCGTAACCGTGGGTATGCAGGGCTTTTTTTACGACCTACGCACGACGATTTTGCCATTTTCGTTCGTGTTTAATAACAAGCTGCTTTTGATAGAAAGCGTAGATGCCGCAAATCCAAACGACGCAAAAGGTATAGTGTGGATAACAAATCCGCTCGAGATGGCGCTGATTTTCGGTACGGCGCTAGTGGGTATGTTTGCCTTTTCTTCAGCGCTTCAAGGCTATTTCGTTAGGCAAGTAAATATACTCGAGCGCGCGCTGCTTTTGGCTGTCGCGCCTTTAACCTTGGTGCCTAATATGTGCGCTAAATATATCCCTTTTATCGCCAACGAATACGTGTCTTACGCAATCGGCGTTTCGCTTTACGCGGCGTTATTTGCATTTGGCTGGATACGAAATAAAGCAGATAAAAGAGCGGGAGTGATCGCCTAGCGCACCACAAAAAATAGAAGTATAAATTTATAAAAATTTGATTAAAGCCGATTTTGTCGGCTTTAAAATTTAAATTTTTATATTTTCCTTTTTTAGATAGTCAAAGAGGAGTTTATTAGCTACTTTGGCATATTTTGGCTTTTTAAATGCCCCTATCGCCATTGCACCGCTGAGCAACCAAGAGATAGCGGCAAAAATTTTTTCGCCAGTACTTGAGTGTTTTCCTGTAAACATGGCAAGAAAAAATAATGTACAAAAAGCAAATACGCACAGACATAGTAACATTATGGAATAATAGTGGAAAGAAATGGAAAATGTATTATTGATATATTTTTCGCCGGAATTTAAATTTACGAAAACTTCGACATATCGGCCATCGGCGACAAAGATTAGTTCGTCACCTTCTATTATTGTGCTATTTAGCTTGTTTAAGTAGAAGAGTTGGTTGTTTATCCTAAAATTTATATTGTAGTTATGGGATGTGCCAACTTCGCTGCTTCTTGCATTTCCGCTTATGTATGTCTCTAAATTTGAGTTTAACCCCGACACCTTACCTCTAACTATTCTAAGTCCGTAATCCTTCATAAAAGTCCTTTTGAATTTTCGGTAATTCTATCAAAAAAAAAAAAAAACGATTCGTTAATAGTTAAAGAAAATTTTAGTTAGAATTTAAAATAGATTATTTTTTTTGGTTTTTAAAGTCGCGATATAAAATAAACTAAGTTCGGGTTAAATTTGATTACCGAATTTAACCCGAGTAAGGAAAATTAAAGTCTTTTTGAGCGTTTTAGATCGCCTGCAAATTCGCATCCTAGCTTATCTTTTAGCTCGCAAGCCTTCTCAAAAAGAGCGTAGGCGTCTTTAAATTTTTTCTCCTCTAGCAGATACGAACCTACCGTCGCGCACGCAAATCCGTCGCCAAGTTCGCAGCTTTTATTTAGCAGCGCGCGCGCTTTTTCTTTGTCGCTAGACACGTATATCCCGCCGGCGCCCGAGCAGGCCTCTTTAGCGCCTAGTTCACAGCCTTTTTCGTATAGCTCAAGCGCTTTTTTAGGATCGGGCAAGATATCTTTGCCTAGCTGATAGAGCGCGCCGGCTCTTGCACAGGCCTGCGCATTGTTTGCGTCGCAAGCGGATACGAATTTGTCGCGAGCTACTGCTAAATTTGAGCTTTCGTAGGCTTTTATGCCGTCCTCGAAATCGCCGCCCAGAGCGAAAACTGCGGCAACTAGCATTAGAAGTTTTTTCATTATCTCCCTTTAAATTAAAAATATTCTATTCTAGCATATTTAAAATTATTTTTTGTTTAGCCGTTTTTCTCTCGACCTAAAATCTGGCATCAAGGCTGCGATGAAGTCGTAAAAACTTTTTTGATGGTGGGGGTAGATTAGGTGAGTTAGCTCGTGAAGCACGACGTATTCGACTAGTTTGGGGGCTTTTTCGATCAAATTTAGGCTTAAATTTATATAGCCTTTGCGCGAGTTGCAGCTACCCCAGCGAGTGGTCATTTTGCGCATGACGACGCGGTTTATTTTGCGGTTTACGGCTGGAGCGAATTTAGCTATAAAATGCCCGTAAATGCGCCTTGCAAAAGCTTTTTTGTAGTTTTCTAGCGCCACTAAACTCGGGGCGTAAATTTCGCCGTCAAATTTACGTCCGTCCGCGCTAGTAAATTTAGCCTCGCTAGGGTGCGCGTTAAATTTAATTGCGTCAAATTCGCCGTCAAATTTAGCGCCGTAAAGGTGCGGGTCTAGCCCCTCTGAGCTCAAATTTAAGCCGTCAAAAACTCCTAAATCGCTTGTAAAACGCATCAAATTTACGCCCTTTAAATTTGGTTCTAGCACGATACGGTAAACTTCTCCCAGCAGCCTAAACTCATCCTCGCGCGGTAAATTTGCTAGCGTTTTTTCGTGAGCCGATTTTAGCCAGTCGTAGTGTTTTTGCACGAACTCTAGCGCCTGTTTTTGCGCGGCGTAAAAGGGCAGCGAGACCGAGATATCGCCTGATTTAGCGACCTTTAGGCGGGTTGTTTTTACGCCTTTTTTAAAATTTAGCGCGACGTCAAATTCGCCGCATTTTACGCTAACGGTTTTTACACGAGGCGTTTTGATTGCCATTTTCTGCTTCTCCAGCGCCACGTATTAACAAGACCGCGCAGCCACTCGTCGGTGGTAAATCCGATCCAAACGCCGATGATGCCCATGCCCTGCACGATACCTAGATAATATCCCAGCGGCAGGCTCACGCCCCACATAAACACCGCGCCCGTCATCAGCGGGAATTTAGCATCGCCGCTTGCGCGCAGGGCGTTTACGATTACGATATTAAACGTCCTGCCCGCCTCTAAAACGATAGAGAGCGTAAAAAGCGGCAGCATGATTTCTTTAAGCGCGGGCGTTAAATTTAGCGCGTCCATTATCTCGTATTTGCCAAAATACGCGACCGATACGACGCAAAGCGAGGCAAAAACGCCGATTTTTAGCGCGCGAAACGTGCGCGAGTAGGCTTCGTCAAATCTCATCGCGCCGACTAGGTGGCCGACGATTACCTCGTTTGCAACGCTGATGCTGGCTCCGCAAAGTAGGATTAAAAGCGTGATTTGAAAATAAACCGTCTGCACGTTTAAGCTAGCCTCGCCCATGCTCGCTACAAAACCGAAAGCCACCATATACTGCGCCATCCAGAGCAAATTTTCGCCGGCACTCGGAAGCCCGACGGATAAAATTTTACGCAAAATGGCAAACGGCAGGCTAAATAGACGCTTAAAGAAAATATTAACTTTCGCGTAGCGAGTCAGGATCAAAAATAGCACGATAACACCCACTAGGCGTCCCGCGACCGTCGAGACCGCGACGCCGTAGAGGCCGTAGTTTGGCAGTCCCAGCCAGCCAAAAAGCGCGATAGCGTTACCGCAAAGAGTAATGACGTTCATTAAAAGCGAGACTAGCATGACGGCGGCGGCGAAGTTATAAACGCGAAGCACGGCTGCTAGCACCATGCCGATACCGTCAAAAGCAAGCGCTACGCCTAGCATGTGCAGGTAGCCAAAACTCTCCTGCCTAAGTTGCTCGGGGACATTTAGAAGCTCTAAAATTTCAAATCCGAAAAAGTAAATAAAAACCGCGCTAAAAAGCCCGATTATCGTGTTAAACGTGATGCTAGCGTGTATGACGCGTTTGGCTAAATTTATATTTTTAGCGCCTAGAGCCTGCGCGACTACGACCGAGCAGCCAACGCTTAAAAAGTTAAAGATCGTCATAAATAAATCCATGACTTGATTGCCCGCGCCCATAGCGCCCACTAGATGGACGCTAACCTTAGTCACCATGTAGGTGTTTATGATGAGCGTAACAAAGTGCAAAAACATATCTAAAAATATCGGGATAGTGAGTTTTTTAAGCGATAAATTCATAATTTCTCTTTTGTAACGTGGATTTTAAATAACGCGCGATTATATCCAAATATAAATTTAAAGCGTTTTAAGGCGGCGCGGCGGGCTTGCTCGGTCAGCGGGTATAATCTTTTTATTAGATTAATCAAGTATAATTTAAAAAATCTACTACGAACGGACGTCAAAATGCATAAAACTTTTACCTCTAGATGGGCCTTTATCATCGCCTGCGTTGGCTCTGCCGTGGGCATGGCAAACGTCTGGGGCTTCCCGTATAAAGTCGGCTCAAACGGCGGCGGCGCATTTTTGCTTATTTACGTGCTTTTTATCGCGATATTTTCCTACGTCGGGCTATCTGCGGAGTATGCTATCGGTAGACGCGCTAAAACCGGTACGCTAGGCTCCTATGAATACGCCTGGAAGAGCCGAAACTGGGGAACTTTCGGTAAAATTTTAGGCTGGATACCTCTGGCTGGCTCCATGTGTATAGCTACGGGCTACGCAGTCATCATCGCGTACGTTTTAAAGGCGCTGTTTCAGGCAATCACGGGTTCGCTTATGACCGTGGATACGAACACTTGGTTTGATTCCTTTGCGTTTTCGTCCTATTCGGTCGTGCCGTTTCATTTTATCGTCGTTGCCGGCACGCTATTTACGCTATTTTTCGGCGCGCATAGTATAGAAAAAACGGGCAAAATCATGATGCCGCTTTTTTTTATTCTATTTTTTATTTTAGCGATTAGGGTGGCGTTTTTAGACGGGGCGTTTGGCGGGTATAAATTTATCTTTCACAGCGACTGGGGCAAGCTAGCTGATCCTATGGTTTGGGTATCGGCGATGGGGCAGGCATTTTTCTCGCTATCTATCACGGGTTCTGGTATGATAGTTTACGGCGCGTATTTGCATAAAGACGAAGATATCGTCGATAGCGCGCAAAAAACGGCGATCTTTGATACGATCGCAGCGATGACGGCGGCGCTTGTGATGCTGCCTGCGGTCTTTGCCTACGGCATGGATCCCGCGGCGGGGCCCGGACTACTTTTCGTAACGCTGCCTAAAATTTTACAAGACATGGTCGGAGGCCAAATTTTTGCGATTATTTTATTTACGGCGGTGATTTTTGGCGGCGTGACTTCGCTACAAAATATGTTTGAAGTCGTCGCCGAGTCGATAATGCACAAATTTCCTAAGCTAAAGCGTGGCGTCGTGCTAATTTTGCTTTGCGCGGTGTGCTTTGGTATCGGCGTAAATATGGAAGCCATAACCAGTTGGGGGCCGTGGATGGATTTTGTTTCCATCTATATCATCCCTATCGGCGCGGTGATCGGCGCTGTGTCGTGGTTTTGGGTCATCAAAAAAGAAGAGATCATGGACGAGATAAATACCGGCGCGGCAAAAAAGCAAGGCGCGCTGTGGTATTTTACGGGCAGATATATCTACGTGCCGATGGCGCTTACGCTTTGTATCATCGCGCTTAGCATGCATATATCGTTTTAAGGCGCGCGCGTGGCACTCATAGATCTAATCGAAGTTAGTAAAAAATTCGGCCCCAATGAAATTTTAAACAAAGTAAGCCTCAGCGTAAACGAGCGCGAGCGTATCGCTATCATCGGTAAAAACGGCAGCGGCAAAAGTACGCTAATGAAGCTAGTCGCGGGCACGCTAGAGCCTGATAGCGGCAGGCGTATCGCGCAAGGCGGCGTTAAGGTAGAAATGCTCGCGCAAAATCCTAAATTTGACGATGCGGCTACGGTAAAAGACGCGCTAAATTTGGAGCTAAAAGAGATATTTGATGCGCGCGACGAGTATGCCGCGGTGCTAGAGGCGCTCGGCCGCGACCCGCACAACAAAGAGCTAAACGCTAGGCAAGACGAGCTAATCAAATTTATCGAAGCAAAAGACGGCTGGCAGATCGAGCGCAAGATCGAGCGCGTGCTGGAGGAGTTTAAGCTAAAAGAGTACGAAAACCGCGCTGTCGCAAGCCTCAGCGGAGGCGAAATACG
>NZ_CAUQHQ010000017.1:0-25738 GCF_963517995.1 uncultured Campylobacter sp. | reverse complement strand
GTGCTGCTTTGCGTGTTTGTGCCGATTGCCTTTATGGAGGGAATTGTCGGACAGTATTTTAACTCCTTTGGTATGAGCGTGAGCGGCGGTATCGTGGTGTCATTTTTGGTTTGCATTATGCTGATACCTAGCCTGGCGGCGAGGTTTTTGAGCGAGGGCGAGAGTAAATTTTACCGCGTGACGGAGCCTATATTTGAGGCGCTTGAGAGCGGTTACGAGCGGCTTTTGAAGCTTATTTTGAGGTTTAAAACCGCGTTTGTTATCCTTACCTTCGGCGTGCTAGCTCTTTGTATGAGCCTAGCGGGCAAGGTCGGTATGGACTTTTTGCCCGTCGAGGACGAGGGACAGTTTGAGATATTTTTAAAGGCAAGTCCCGGAATCTCGGTCGAGGCTATGAGCGCTAGAGCCGGTGAGGTCGTGCGCGCCGTAGATAGCGATCCGCGCGTCGAGTACTCATATATGATCGCGGGCTACACGGACTCAAAGGACGCGTACAAGGCTAAAATTTACGTCCGCTTAAAGGGCTTTGAGTCGCGAAAAGAGCGCCAAACGCAGATAATGGACGAGTATAGAAAAAAGCTTAAATTTGAAGGTCTCAGCGTCAAAGTCCTGCAGATACCATACGTCGATACGGGTAGCGACAGCGAGCCCGTACAGCTAACGATCACGGGCGATAGCCTGGAAAAGCTGGACGAAATCCTGCCAAAAGCCATAGCGATGGTGCGCGCGATCGAGGGCACGACGGACGTGGGTAGCGATAACGAGGATAAGATAAACGAGCTGCAAATCAGCGTAAATAAAGACAAAGCTAAACGCCTAAACATCGATCCTAGCGCGGTCGCGCAGGTTATATACGCGTCGTTTGGGCAAAATAGGCTTGGTAGCTTTGATAACGGCGACGCGCAGTACGATATGATACTGAGGTTTGACGACGAGTACCGCAAGGACGCGCAGGCGCTGCAAAAACTAAAGATCAAAAATGCGCACGGCGAGAGTATAAGCCTAAGCGCGGTGGCGGAGTTTAAGACGAATAAGACCTTTTCCGTGATAAACCGCTTTAACAAACAGCGCCAGATCAGGATCGTCGCAAACGTGGATAACGTCCCGCTAGGCGCCGTGCAAAAGGGTATCGACGAAAATATCGGTCAAATTTTGCCCGCGGGCTATGATTACGTGATGACGGGCTTTATCGAGATGATGAACGATACGAACGCGGCCTTTGTCTTTACGATCAGCCTTAGCGTCGTGCTCATTTATATGATCCTGGCCGCGCTTTACGAGAGCTTCGTGCTGCCTATCATCATCATGATCTCGATGCCGCTGGCGTTTGGCGGAGTGGCTGTCGGGCTGTATCTTAGCGGCAACTCCTTTAGCCTATTCGTTATGGTCGGCGCGATATTGCTTTTTGGCATGGTTGGTAAAAACGCGATTTTGGTCGTGGATTTCGCCAACCGCTACGCAAACGAGGGCGCGCCGCTAAACGAGGCTATCGTGCGAGCCGGCGTTAAGAGGCTACGAGCGATACTGATGACTACTTTTGCGATGATATTTGCGATGTTGCCGCTTGCGCTTAGCAGAGGTGCCGGATACGAGGGCAACTCCCCGATGGCGATCTCGATCATTTCAGGGCTTATTAGCTCGACGCTGCTAACGCTGCTTGTGGTGCCTGCGCTCTTTGGCGCGGTGTATAAGATAGATAAATTCGTGAGTAAAATTTATAAAAGAGAGGAAATTTAAGGCTCAAATTTGAGTTTGCTCTCAGCTGGGCCTGCGTCAAATTTGCGCTTGACGTTTGCTCTACCGTTGGGCGCTGGTTTTGTTTAAACTAAAAAGCCGATTTTGCTTTGAGACCACATTAAATTGATTTCCGTAATTTAACGTAGCAAATTTGTCGTTTTGTATTCGTCTGCCTCTACTAAACCTCGTTTTTAAATATTCAACGCTAAATATAGATTCCTTATTTATTTGATAATAGTTTTAGAAATTATTAATTTTTAAAATGCTAGAATCCGCGCTGATTTAAAGCAAATTTTAAAAGGGCAAATTTTAAACGTGAATATATTTAGCAAAAAGATTATGTATAAGATTCACACTTACGCTTCACTGATATTTTGCATTCCGCTAGTTATCGCATGCTTTACGGGATAGGTTTTGGTTTATAAAGATGAGATAAATAATATCTTAATGCCTGGCGTCATATATGTCGCAAAAAATAGCGATGAAAACGAGCAAAAAAGTAGATTAAAATTTGACGAGCTAAGGGAAAAAATAGAAAAAGAGTATCCGCATCACGAGATCGTAGGCTGGAATATCGACGCAGATCCCCAAAAGACGGACAAAATTTGGCTGTTAAAGCACGGAGCGGGCGAAAAAGAGTGGGCGTGCGTGTATCTTGATGCATTTAGCGGAGAGATAAAAAGCGATCTCGTGCCGCACGATAGCGGATTTATCGGGGTTATTACCGAGCTTCACGAAAATTTACTCCTTGAAAAAAGCGGTCAAATTTTGCTTGGGCTAACGGCGATTTTTGCTTTTCTTATTTCGATTAGCGGCTTTATCGTTTACCGAAATTTTTGGGCGAATTTACTGCGCCTTCGGTTTGCGAGAATGGCGGTTTTTATGAGCGATTCTCACAAATTTATCGGCGTTTTTTCGACGCCCGTTATCTTTGCGGTCGCGCTTAGCGGGGCCTGGTGGGAGCTTAGGTTTATGTTTATGCCGCCTTTTGATAATTCTAAATTCGTAATCGGTCCGCAAATTTACGATAAAAATATCTCTATCGACGCCCTTGTGCAAAGAGCGGCCTCGGATATGCCCGGATTTGAGACGCACTACGTTAGTTTTCCGTTTTATGATGGCGCAAATATCACGCTTTACGGGCAAAAACCGAGTCAAGGTTTCCTTCATAGCCAGTACTCAAGCACCGTTTCTTACGATAAAAATAGCGCAAATTTAATCGATGTAAAAGATATCGAGCTAGCAAGCAAAACGGATAAATTTTTATCGACGTTTAGGCGAGCTCACTACGGCGACTATAACGCCGCGACTAAGTTTTTCTGGTTTTTATGCGGCTTGGCACCGTTAGCGCTTAGCGTTTCGGGCATTTATTTATGGATAAAAAGATCAAATTTTAAAAGGAGAAAAAGATGAAAAATAAAATTTTGTTTTCGGTTGCGGCGATAAATTTGCTAGCGTCCGTTCAAATTTTAGCCGCTCAAAACGGCGAGAACGCAGCGGGTAAAGAGACGCTTCGTGCCGTCGAGGTAACTAGCGAACAAAGGCGCGACGACGTCAAATACAACGCCAAAGAGCTGGTAAAAAGCACCACGAGGCTAGACCTCACCTCGCGCCAAACGCCTCAGTCGCTAACCGTCATCACCGAAGCTAGGCTAAAGGATCAAAACATCAACGACTATCAGGTGCTTTTGCGAAATATCCCGGGCGTCACGCTTAACAAGTGGGACGAGCGCGTATATCCTACGGCAAGAGGCTTTAAGATAGATTATTATTTGCTTGATTCGATGCCAAGCTTCGGCGGGTTTAGCCTAGGCGCAAACGATATGAGCATGTTGCCCTACGAGCGCGTCGAAGTCGTAAAGGGCGCAAACGGCCTGCTAGCGGGCGCCGGCAATCCGGCGGCTAGTTTAGATTTCATCCGTAAAAGAGCAAATTCAAAAGAATTGACGGGAAATTTCAAACTAAGCGCGGGCTCGTACGATAGATACGGGGTATCTGGCGACGTGCAGACTCCGGTGACTGCTGACGGCAGCGTGCGGGCTAGAGCGTCGTTTATGCATGAGAAGTCTCGCTCGTATATGGACTACCATAACCGTAAAAACACCGCTATCTACGGCGTTGTTGATGCAGATATCATGGATAGCTCGTGGCTTAGCCTAGGCGCTTTTTATCAGGAGCTAAAGCGTCATGGCATACGCTAGGGAGGAATGCCGGCGTTTTACAAAAACGACGTTAGGCGCGAGTTTAGTAAAAATGAAATTTTCTCGCAGCCTTGGACTAGATGGGATATCAAGACTTTTGACGTTTATGCCGATTTTAGGCACTATTTTGAAAACGAAGCCAGCCTAAATCTATCCTATTCATTCCGCCGCGCAAATACGGATACTAATTTGCTCTACTACGGCGGCAAGGTAAATTTAGACGACACGGGCGACATCGGCGGGCTTAGCGCCTACGCAAACAAACGCGAAGAAAATATCCACAACGTAGACGCCTACGTAAATATGCCCTACGAAGCGTTTAGCTTGCCTCACGAGGTGGTTTTCGGCGCTATGTATAACAACTACCAAAACAGCTCCGACAAGGTCAGTAGTTATTGGTTAAATCGTACGACTCCGGCTGGTCTAGCCTACTCGGCACGCACTAGGATAGATTTTAAAAACCTTCATATCGACGATCCGAGATTCCCTTACGCCGATCAAAACAACGCCGATAAGACGGTGCAAAAGGCCGTATATTTGGCTAATAAATTCTCAATCACGGACGAGCTAAAGTTTTTGCTAGGAGCTAGGATGAGCTACTATAAGTACCGCATAACAGGCGGCAACGGAAATAGAAATTTCACTCAAGAAATTACGCCGTATCTAGGCATAACGTACGATATCGGCGAAAATCACACTCTTTATGCTAGCTACACGAGTATCTTTAAACCTCAAACCGTAAAGGATATCAACGGCAAATACTTAGACCCGATCCAAGGCAAAGACTATGAGCTAGGTATAAAGGGGGATTATTTTGACGGAGCGCTTTCGGCTTCTTTTGGCGTATTTAAGGTCGTACAAGATAAGCTAGGCGCAAAAACCGGACAAAAAATCCCGGGCACCACGACTGACGCATACGAAGCTAAAAAAGGCGTAACGAGCAAGGGCTTTGAGGTGGACATAAACGGCGAAATAAATCAAAACTTAAGCCTGGGTCTTGGGCTTACTCACTTTAACGCCAAGGATGCAGACGGTAAGAAATTTGACACCGAAAGCTCGCGCACTACGGCAAATCTATTTGCTAAATACTCTATAGCGGACTTTAGAGCGGGCGCGGGAGTGCAGTATAAAAGTAAAATTTACGTCGGTAGCGGCGCAAACGAAATCACGCAAAAGGCCTACACGCTGGCAAATTTGATGTTTGGCTACAAGATAAGCAAAAATTTCGACATTCAGCTAAATATCGACAACGTGTTTAACAAAAAATACTTCGAGGGCATCGGCAACAACAAGATGGTTTACGGCGATCCGCGAACCTTTAATCTAGGTTTTACGTATAATTTCTAAGGCGTTTTGGCACGCCTTTCGGCTTGGGTTGCGCCCGCAGTGATCCAAGCTATAAATTCGGCGCTTTTTGTCGGTATTAAATTTGTAAATTTACAGGTTACGATAGGCGCCGAATTTAGATATAAAACTATGGGTAAATTCGCCTTAATACGCTAAAAACGCCCTTTTAACGAGCGATAAATTTGTTACAAATTTGGCTCCGTTTGGTTACTGCCAAGTATTTTAAAGTTTATTTTAAGCGTTATTTTGGCGAGCGTAAGGTAAGATTAAGGCAAAATTTTCTTAAGGCTAAATTTTGAAACGCGCTTTTTTTCAAGCTATCTCGCACATTGCCGTTTTTGCGCTGGTTGCGGCGTTTGCTAGCGGTTGCGCCGCGCCGAAAAAGGCAATCCCCGCACCGCCAAAGCCCGTTACGCAGTCTGAAATAAAAAATATCTGCGACGGCAAAAGCCCAAAAGAGTGCAACGATACGGGCGTGAAATTTGAAAATGCCAAAGACTACGAGCGTGCGAAGCTCTGCTATCAAAAGGCCTGCGAGAGCGGCGAGGGCGTAGCGTGTTCGAATTTAGGTTCTCTTTATCAAAAAATCGATCCTGCTAGCGATCAAATTTTACCTCTTTTTTTAAAGGCCTGCCAAGCAGGTAATAAATACGGCTGTTTTAATGCCGCAAACGTTTACCGCCTGGGGCTTGGCGCGCGTAAAAACGACTTCGTGCGCGCGATAAAACTCTACGAAAAATCCTGCGTGCAGCTAAAACACGCTAAAAGCTGCACGAATCTAGGCAGCATGCATCAGTTTTCTTTGGGCGTAGAGACGGCGAGCAGGGACGTGGCGAGGAAATTTTACGAGATAGGATGCGAGCTGGGCGATGAGGTCGGCTGCAGAAATCTTTCGCTAGTAAATAGCGAGTAAATTTAAACCGCAAGCATACGCCTGCGCGAAATCTTTACTCGCCTTGCAAATTTGGATTTGACTAAGATTTTAATCGAATTTTATTAAACTCGCAAAGTCTTGAAATTTTAAAGATGGGGTTTAACCCTTAATTTAATCGCGAGAAACTTTACGGAATATTTTAACTAAACGGCCCGAGGTTTTAAGGACGGTTTGAGCTAAGAATCTATGAAAATCGCTTTTTATTCTCGGGATGCATCATGCGATTTTAACCGCACGGCGCAAATTTTACGACTGAAATTTGTTTAAGAGCCAAAAATCGTAAAAAATTCGTAAAGTCGTTTTTGTTGCTTCAAAAAGGAGTCGGATTAAATTTTGGTCATATAGCGTAATGCTAAATTTAAAATCTCAAATTTGGCTCAAAGCCCAAACTGCCGAATTTGATGTCGAATTTATACTTGCCACCGCAGCCTAAACGTCGTTTCTTTGCCGGATTCGCTCTCGCAGGTTACGGATATAGCGTTGTTTTCGCAGGCTCTTTTTACTAAATTTAACCCTATGCCAAAGCCGCCTTGGTCTTCGTTAAACCGCGTGTATCGCTCGAAAATTTTATCTTGCTGCTCTTTGCTTAACCCCTCGCCGCTATTTGAGATTTTTAGCTCGCCGTCTTGCAAACTAACCGCGACGTAGCCGCCTTGGTTTGCGTATTTTACGGCGTTGCTTAGTAGGTTATCCACCGCACGTTTTAGCTCATAGCCATTTGCATTTATGAGAGCGTCTTTTAAATTTAGTCTTAAATCAAGCCCTCGTTTAGCAAAAAACGGAGCAAAAAATTCGAGTCGCTCGTTTAAAATCTCTCTAAAATTTAGCTCCTCTTTTAGTGCGGAGCTTGAGGCGCCAAAGGATAAATACGTGAGGTCCTCATAGGTACGGCTTAGCGTTTTGGCGGCGGTTTGGATGTTGTTTAGGCGCTTTAGATTTCTCTGGCTTAGGCTACTTTTATCTGCCGTTTCGATGCTCATAAGTATGACGCTAAGGGGCGCGTTTATCTCGTGAGTAGAGTCTTTTATAAAGCGATTTAGCGCGGCGATCTTGGCGTGTAGCGGCGCTAGCGCGGTCTTTGCTAGATAAAAGGCGATTATCATGATGACGCCTAAAACGATAAGCAAATTTAGCGCCGTACGCAGCCGTAGCAAATTTAGCTCGCTTGTGACGTCCTTACCGCTTAGCGCGATTTTTGCCGTCGCTAGCTCATCCACGCCGCCTTCGTCCATATTTTGCAAAGCCTCAAATATCGTCACCTTGCCGTCTGATATGACCGCGCTACTCTGGGCGTCGTCAAATTTAGCACAGCCCGCCTCGCCGTATAAAATTTGACCGCTTTTAGCCACGATGCAGGCTTTGACGTCTTTTTCGGCGGTAAAGCTTTTTACTGCGCCAAGCCCGTCCATGCGCGCTTTCATATAGATACCCATCTTTATCTCTTTTAGGTTTTTTACCTCGTTTGAGACGAGGGCTTCTTTTTTCATTTTATAGTCGTTTGTAAAAAAATACCCCAAAAATAGGGTGCTAGTGATGAGATAAAGCGAGAGGATTTTGGCTATAACGGCGGAGCGCTCAGACATAGATATAGCCGTCGCCGCGCCTATTTATGATCGCGTCCTTGCCTAAAATGCGGCGTAAGTTTTTGACGTAAACCCGCAGGCTCAGCTCGCTTGGCTCCTCGCCGTAGTTCCAAATTTTCTCAAATATCGTCTCTTTGCTCAGCAGCGCGTTTTTATTTTCCAAAAATAGCGCCAAAAGTTCGCTTTCTTTGTTTGAGAGATTTACGATTTGCCCGTTTTGCCTGAGAGTTTTGGAGCTTGGATAAAATTTATATCCGCCGCTAAGTGTGATAAATTCGTCATTTACGTGAGAAAATTTGCGCTTGATTAAAATTTGAATACGAAGCAAAAGCTCTTTTAGTTCGTACGGCTTTTTTAAGTAGTCGTCGCAGCCGCTTTTGTAGCCGATCTCTAGGTCTTGTAGCGCGTTTAGCGAGGTGGTAAAGATCGCAGGCGTGTCGTTGCCAAGCCGCCTAAGTTCGCGCAAAAGGGAGAAACCGTCGCCTTTAGGCAGCTTGACGTCGAGGATGAGGATATCAAAATTTCGCTCGTAGGCGGTATCTAGAGCTGCTTTAGCATCGGCGCAAACGGTCACGTCGTAGCCTTGTTCGCTCAGATACTCGTTGATGAGTTCGCTTAGCGTATCATCGTCCTCTACGAGCAAAATTTGCGTCATTACATCTTATCCTTTTTCATGTCTTTCATATCGTCTTTCTTTTTACCCATATCGTCTTTCATTTCTTTCATGTCGCCCTTCATTTCGTCCTTTTTTATCATCATATCGTCTTTTTTCTCCATCATGGTGTCCTTCTTTTCCATCATGGTATCTTTTTTCTCCATCATATCGCCTTTCATCTCGGCGGCAAAGATAGAACCTGTAACGAACAACGCGCTAAGCGCAACTAAAGCTAACTTTTTCATAGCATCTCCTTTAAGAAAATTTATGATGAAAGTTTAGCCAAGAAACGTGAAACGAGCGTGAATTTATGCCATCAGGCTAAAAACATAAGATAAAAGCGGCAGGCTAACGAAGCTAAACGCGACTCCTACGGCTACGGCAGCGACTGCTAGCTGGCTATCAAGTTCTGCTTTCATGATCATCGCGCTTGCTAGCACCATCGGCGGCATGGCGCACTGAAGGATACCTATCATCCAAATTTGACCGAAATTTACGCCAAAAACTATCGTGACTAATATAAAAATAAAAGGCGCTAGCAGCATTTTGCCCGCGATTACCACGGCCGTTGATTTATAGCAGCTCTTGATACTGCGAAAGCCTAGCCCGATGCCGATAGCAAAAAGAGCGACCGGAACGACGCTTTGCGCAAAAAGCGTAAGCGCGTCAAATAGCACCTTTGGAAGCGGAAAGCCGCGAAGCAAAAAGCCCAAAATAAGCGCGACAAACGGGGGAAATTTGATCACTTTCATAACGTTTTGCACGAGCGAAACCTTCGCGGGAGCGCCGAAAGCTAAGATAAAAGGGCCAAAAATGCTAATCGGGATCGAGGTGGCTAGCTGATCGTAAAAGATAACTTCGTTCATCGCGTCTTCGCCGAAAAAGCCCTTGATGATAGGCATACCCATAAATACGGTATTTCCAAACATCCCTAGCAGCACGGCGCTCACAGTCGTGGCTTTGTTAAATTTTAAAAATCTGCACGCCAAAAATATCGCCGCAGCACCCAGCATCGAACAAGCAAAACCCGTGGCAATGACGTTAATGAGCGTGGTGTCGATGTTTACATGGTAAATTTTATCGAAAATCAGCGCCGGGAGCGCGAAGCAAAGCGCGTAGTTTATGAAAACGGAGGCGTTTTTTTGCTCAAAGACCTTAAATTTTTTCGCCCCGTAGCCCGAAGCGATAATGATAAAAATAGATAATAATTGCGTGAACATTTGCGTAATCCGAGTTATAAATTTTAAAAACGCGATTATACGGCGGCTAGCATTAAAGAAAAATAAAATTTAGTTGAATTACTTAACATCGCCTTAACGCTTTTTTGTCTTGAAATGCCTCATTTTAGGGCATTTGCTAGCTTAAAATTTTCTTTGTGCCAAAAAGTGTGCCAAAAAGATTTTTTGCCCTCTCTAAAAAAGCGCTTTTTCTAGCTCGGTTTTGTCGTTTTGATTTTTTAGATAATGAGTGTATAAGCTAGTCATAACGAGTGAGCTATGCCCTAGCATCTCTTGGGCTAGCGTAGGCTTTACGCCAGCGTCTATAAGTAGGCTGGCGTAAGTATGGCGCGTAATATGTAGGCTTTGTGGAGCCAGCCCTAAAGTTGTTTGTAGCTCTTTAAATTTCTTTGCGATAGTGCGGTATTCCATTTTTAATATACGCTCGCCGCTTTTATCCAGCCCCTCTAAATATTCTTTTAAAGCCTCGGGTATAATAATGCGCCTAGTCTTACCGTTTTTTGGGCTATTTACGGTATTTTGCGCGAGGGTTTTGCTTATGATTATCTCGTCGCTTTTTATATCGTCCCACGTTAGGGCCAAAATTTCTTTAGCCCTGGCGCCCGTATAAAAAGCGATAAAAAGAAAAGTCTTTAGCTCCCCCGTAGCGTAGTCTATCAGAGATTTTACGCTTTGCTTATCAAATGCTCGCCGCTCTTTTTTCTTTATCTTCGGGAAATCAGCGTAAGAGCAGGGATTTTTTGTTATAATGTCGTATTTTACGGCTAATCTAAAAGCTAGAGAGATCGGCGCGATGTAGGCTCGCGCCGTCTTGGCGTTTAAATTTCTCAAAAAATCTTCTATGTCGCGTACGCCGTAGCTGCTTACGTCTTTATCTCCGACTTCTTGTATAAAACTTCTTATGCCGTATTCATACACGCGTATAGTGTTTATTTTTCGCTCGGCTCTGGTTTTTGCCATAACTCTATCCAAGAAATAACTTAGCTTGTAGCTCTTGGTCGTGTCCACGCCCGCGTTTAGCTTGCGCTCTAGCTCGGGGATTACGTTGCGATAAACGTAAGCGACGTTTGCTTTAGTATCCTTTAGGCCTGAGCTTTTACGCACGCGTTTGCCGTTTTGCTCGTATTCTAAGTAAAGGAACTCGCCTCTAGTCGTAATCTTAACTTGCATTTTTACTTTCCTTTAAGATTAAGCAAGGCGTCGGTATCGTAAAGAACGATTTTATCAGATTTCCTGACAAAATCCAAACCCTCCCTAAGATAGCCGTTTTTACGCCTTAGTCTTAAAGTTTGCGCGCTAATGCCTAAAAGCTCGGCCGCAGCTTTGTCGCCTTTTATCCAGCGCGGCAGATCCTTTTTAAGGACTAAATTTTCCATAAAGCCCTTAAGCGCGTCGAATTTATCCTCTACTGCCGCTTTTACGCTCTCGGCTACGACTGACCTTAGCTCACTTTTACGTAAAACGATTATTTCATCGTTCATTTTCTGATCCTTTTTAGAATTTCTTTTATCTCTTTTAGCTCGTTTATCCAAGCTTCGTAAGGTCGTCTGCTTGAACCGTGAGCTAAATCAATTTGTAGTTTTACGCTATCTATACGCTTTTCAAGCTCGGCCAGTTCGTCTATTATAGCCTTTAGATCTTGCGTTATCTCGTTCGCTTTAGATATTTTTAACATAAATACGCCATTATTCCTACTGTTGCCATCGTTTGGCCTATACCTCGATCGCCCCAAACAGCGCGCCTGGGTCGTAAATCGTATATCCGTTTAGCAAAGCGTGATTCATCTCCATCAAAATACCTTTTGAGTCTTGGGTGATGCGATAATCGCAGGTCTTTTCGCTAGGTACGAATATCGCGCCGCAAGAATCAAGCTGTTTTAGGCAAATTTTCATAACCTCGTCGTAATCTAGATTCCTATACCGCGCGTTGTTAAGTACGGGACTAAAAAGCTCATACCTCTCGTCGCCGTTAAAATACTCGTTGGCCTCGGCAAGAGCCTTGATCGCTACCTCGCGCGCCGTTTTCTTGTCGTCGCCGAATGCCGAATAGGGGCTGCACACGTAAATTTTAATAACTTCCATCGCACACCCCTTAAAACGGTATCGTTTCGTCTATATAGTTGCTAGCGTCTAAATCCCCGCTAGCAGGCGGTACGTCCTGACCCCGTTCGCATTTAGGAGCGTTCCAAACTATGTCGTATAAAACGTCCTCTTTGGCGTTTTCTCCGGCATTAAAAAGAGCGATATAGACTTTATACCCGGGCACGGCGGGAGTCTCGATAAAGCCGCTTATATAATTTTTCATGCCGTCTTTGCTCTGCCTGCGCCATAATGCGCCTACGATCTGTCTTTGCCCCTCGTAGCCTTTCGCCTTTTGAAGGGCTAGTTGGAAATCTGGAAAGTCTTTATTTTTCTTTTTATCTTCGGCGCTTGGGCTTAACATAACAACTTCTAAAGGCCTCAAAAATGGGATCGCTACAACCCCGCCGACATACCCCACGTCTGCACCGTCGGCATTTTTGTAACTTTTGCGTTTAAAATAACCTATGTTCATATCCTACTCCTCGAATAAATTTCGTTCTTTTGGTGTCGCAGTATCCGCGAATATCTCGTCGCCGTCCTCGATAGCGCGCTCCATGGTCATCTCCTTTTTGGGATCCAGCATAAATTTAACCCTCTTTGCGGCGTAATCCAACACCAAAACGTCGTAAACGAGTTTTTGGCCGCTAGGGCGTATCTTTAAAATAGGTAAATCCATCTTTTGCTTCTCCTTTTTTAGTCAAGAAAATATATTCCAAAAAGGCACAACAATATTAAAACCCAATCCCTTGCAAAGGTTAGCTTTATGCCTGCGAGCCTGATAATCTCTGAATTTCTGAATTGCCCAAATATCCTTAAGGCAAAAAACACAACCGTACCCCATAAAAGCACTTTTAAAAATATGCTCATACTCTCTCCTTTATAAATTTGCTAAATTTTGAAATATTGTGAAAACTAAAACTAGCGCCAAGGCCGCCAAAAACCTTTTGACTCCGCGGATGAGTAAAGCCCATCCTTGCGGCGCGGCCGACGTGTCGTAAATTTTAATTGCTAGCTTTTTCATTTTGCACTTCTGCATCGATGACGTCGCCCTCGACCTCGATCGTGATCTCGTTTAGGCGGGACAAAATCTGCTGCGCCGAAACGGCCTCGGGCGGCATGAGGGCTAGGCGGTCTAGCATCTTGTCGTGTCTAGCGGTAGAAAGCGTGCTAAAAAATTTAACTATCTCCATGTCGTCTTTGCTTACGTAGCCTTGCTCGTTTTGCTTTTCGATAATACGTCTAGCCTCTTTTTCTAAAATTTGATAGCTTGCCGCAATTAAGACATTGTTTCTGTCTAAATCTACTTTCGTGTTTTTAACCGCGCTTTCTAGGCTGGATTTTTGAATCAAATTCCTAGTTTGCTTGTCTTCGCTCATGGCTAGCGTTACCTTGTTTTGTAAGGCCTGCGCCCAGTTAAAATCCTTTTTCCAGCGATTTATAGAGCTGGAAGAGCCTTTTAGCCCTAGCGCGTCTAGCTTGGCGGCTAGCTGTTCCTCGCTGATAGGTTTATAGTCGGTCTCAAACGTCGCGCTATCAAGATATATCTCGAAGGCTTTTTGCTGCGTTTCGCTCATCTGCTTCATGTTTTTCCCTTTGCTGTCTCGCATGGCTCACGATTATCAAAAAACCGTGAGCCGCCCCAAACCCCTAAAATACGTAATCTTATAAACTCTTTGGCTCATAAGGTTGAACAATGTGAGCCAACAGTTAAACCCGATTTTACCGATGTTTAATAGCTTAAGAATTCTCTTTGGCTCACCATTTTTTTATATATAGGTTCTAAAAAAAATTTTTGAAAAACAAAAAACGATTTCAAACCGATATAGGGGCAAAAATGGCGAGATTGCGAGCCAACAGCCTGCCAAGCCCCAAAAATACGGCTTTTCATTGGCTCAAGAAAAATAAAAATTGTGAGCCAGAAGTGAGCCGCCCCAGATGTAAAACATCTATCAAACGCCCTAAAATAGGACGCTTTGTAGATATTTTTATTTAAAATCATCGTGAGCCACAAAGAAAGATTAGTTTTCATCGGATTTTGCTCCGCCCGCTTGGTAATAGCTCATTTGATTTATTGTGATCTCGCCGCCGTTTTCGATCCTTATGGTGTCAAAGTCGAGATTGTCACTGCTAACCCTAAAACCGAAAAAGCATCTAGGCCTCTCGCCGACGCCGGCGTAATTTACGGGCATTCGCTTTTGGCCGTAAGAGCAGCTAATTCCCGCAAGCGTAAGCTCGTCGCGCAAAGCCTGCGCGAAGTTTTTTTGCGCTATAGGTTTGCCGCCTTTGTCGTTCATGTATGCTAGATAAATTTTATAAAGCGGTACCGACGGCACAAAATAATCCGCGTCCGCAACGATCGCGTCTTTGACGAAAGTGCGAAGCGGATTTACGCTATCTCTATAATCCTCTAGCTCGGTTTGCATGCGTTTAGAGCGCGTAAATTTGTTTTGCTTAATGAGGCGCTTTAACCCCTCGAGCGCCATATTAAAAATACCGGCCAGCTCGTCGCTGAAACGATCGCTAAGGCCGCGTATTTTTTGATTATCTTTTACTTCTTTGTCAAATACGATAAGCAGCATACGCCTAAATACGCCGTTATCGATGCCGCTTTTTGGTTTTTCGTTGCCGGCAAACGCAAGTTTAGGTTTTTCGCTAGGAAGTAGCGAATAAGGCTCTTCGTTTTTCGGGTTTATGGTTATCGCGTCTTTGGTGCTAACGATAGCTTTTAGATTTGCTAGTTGGCCTTTATCGGTGCCGTTTTTGTCGATCTCGGAGCCGATATTTAAGAGCTTATTGGTAAGCGCGCAAAGTTGGTGCCCCTCAAACTGCTGAAGCTGAAGAGACGAGACGTTATCCTCTCCGAAAAAGTTTCTGATGGTGTCTAGGATTACGCTCTTGCCGTTTGCGCCGCTTTTACCGTATAAAAACAAAAAACTTTCAAACTCGTGGCTAGGCATAAAGCAGTAGCCGATAAACTCCATAAGCGTTTTTATGTCATCCTCGTCGCTCGTGACGTCGCGCAAAAATTTAGTCCATTTCGGGCACTTGGCCGACGTATCGTAGTTAAATTTTAAGATATTCGTCGCTGCGTCTTTGTAGTCGTGTTTTTCCTTAAAGACGATGACGCCGTTTTTACTGATAAAGATCGTACCGTTTAGCAAATTTATAACACGGCGCGACTCGTGAGCTTTTATCTCGTCTAAATTTAGCGATAGACTCGTTAAATCCTCTACGATTTTATTTACGTTCTCGCGGCTCTGCTTTTTCTTATCTACGTATGCCGCGGCCATCCAGTGCGTATGGATAAATTTAGCCAGCGCGTTGGCGTCGATTTGCATAAAGTGATTACTCGCCCAAACGTGCAAATTTTTTTTGTATTCGCCCAGGCGGTAGCCTAGCTTTAAAAATGTCTGATTTAGACTAGCGACCATATCCGTTATGTGCGTTTGATGATAGTTTGTGCGCATAGTTTTGTTAATGCGGAGGGCTTCGCTAAAAGCCTTTGAAAAACGCTCGAAATTTTGTTCCTCTTGTTCGGTTAAAAGAAAATTTTGGATATATGCTTTTTTAAACGCCTCGTATCTCTCGCCTGATTTTCTTTCTAGCTCTTTTGCGTTTTTTAACACTTCGTCGACGTATTTGTCGTCTAGCTCGCCTTTGACGGGGAAAATATTTATAAAGTTGCCTTCGATATCTTGCGCCATTATCTCGGCTTTGATTTGGCGAAATTCTTTGATAGGCAAATTTTGTTTAAATTTATCTAACTTTGCCGAAAGGTTCGGGAAGTATTC
This sequence comes from uncultured Campylobacter sp., assembly GCF_963517995.1. Lineage (GTDB taxonomy): Bacteria > Campylobacterota > Campylobacteria > Campylobacterales > Campylobacteraceae > Campylobacter_A. The sequence goes on along the minus strand of NZ_CAUQHQ010000017.1, from coordinate 10,171 downwards.
GCAAATCTCGTCTATAACGACATTCGTCGGCTCAAAGCAACTAAAAGCGACCGTCTCGAGAGGACTAACGCCTTGAAATTTAAAGGCGAAGTCGTAAAGATAATCGCTGATGTCGTAGCCTTTTGAAAAGTTTTTGCCTATCATATAAAATAGCACGATGCGGATACTTTTGGCGACGTCTTTTATCTCATAAAATTTCTTGATAGCGTTTTCGTAGCCCGCCTCGTCGTGATCGAACCAGATGAAAACGTGCCTATCTCGCAAAAGCTCTTTGTACTCTTCCCAGCTGGCCGTTACGCCGCCTAAAGTCAAGGCGCATACGTCAAAGCACATCAGATTGAGCGCATCTTTTTCGCCCTCGCAAATAACTACCTTATCGCCTTTATAGTCGGCGTAAAAATTTAGCGGAAACGGACTAGCGTGCGCGCCGCTCTCGCCGATCCATTTGCCCGGTATTCGCTCGCTAGTTAGCTCTCCCTTATACGCATCGTAAGCGAATTTCTCTCTATATTTGATATTTACCGGCGCGCCGTCTGCGTCTCTGATGATGATAGCCAGGCTTTTATGCTCGAAGCTATAGCCGATAAGTTCGCGGCTATATGCGTCAAAGACGTCGCTAGGCGTCGGGAATAGAGCCGAAATTTGATCCTTGATAAGATCGTAATTTTTTAGCTTATTCCCCACTAGCTGCGGGGCGATTTTAGATAACCTAAATTTAAGCTTGGCTTCCTTGTTTGCGCGCTCGGCGGCTTCTTTTTTCATGCGAGCTTCATTTTCGGCTTTTAGCACGGCTTGGTGCGCCTCGTAGGCCTTCTTTTCCTCTTCGGTCATCTCTTTTGCGTTGATTGTATTTGGGATGCCGAAGTGATCGCAAACTCTTTTGGCCGCTTGAAGCGGCGAAATTTGCTCTTTTAGCTCGACGAATTTAACGATATCGCCGCTAGTATTGCAAGCAAAGCACTTGAAATACGCACCGCTAGCGTCGGAGTTTATGCCTAGGCTAGGCGTGGCGTTGTTGTGATCGTGAAATGGGCAAAAGGCGTTACCGCCTTTAAACTCGATGCTATAAACACTCTGAATAAAATCTTTAAAATCATGTTTAGATACGGTTCGTTTAATCGTTTGGAAAATGCTATCGCCGCTCATTTTTTACTCCGCGGACGAGCTAAGCCCGTCCTTGCGGGCAAGGCTTGGCGCCCTGCACCCGCACTAAAGCACACCGTCGCTTGCGGCGACGGCGTAAAATTTAAAAATATCTCATAACTCATCGTCAAGCTCCGCAAAAAGGTTGTTTTCTTTTATAAATTTCTTTAAAATTTCCACGACTTCGTGTGCGAAGCCTGGGTTTTTGAAGCGAAAGCGACGAAAATAAAAATATATCGCTGCCTTGTTTTTGCCCGTATGTTTGGCTACGTAGTCCGCAAGCGCGCTTTCGCTAGCGGCGCATTCAAGGGCCTTGTAGTACCAATCCGCCACCTCGTCAAAATGCGGACAAAGGTAGTTTTGCTTGACGAAGAGGGCATGCTCGTAAATCAAAAAGCGATCGTGACGGTCGTTTTTGCGGTCTAGGTAGCTCAAATTTTGCAGATTTTTCTTGCAAGTTTGCAAAATAGAAGCGTGATCTATGCGCACGTAATCCCTCGTTGCAGTCATGGCTTAGCCTTTTTTGCGTAAAATTAGGGCTAGCGTTCCCAGCGTCAGTATAGCGCCTCCGACGAAAGCGCAGACGACGATAGCGATAACTCCGAATGCGAATTGCTCGGTCATCGAATATCCTTTTAATCAAATTCACTCTTTAAGCCCCTTTGGGTGTAATCAAGCTGCAAAACAAAACCCAACCCAAAGGAGCTAAAACAATGAACGAAATATAAGATCTTTTTAAAGAGCCTCGTCCGAATCTGAACCTCTCCGGACGAAGATGGTTATTTATGATGAAAAAGACCTAAATCTCGGCACCTTTCATTATCTGGCGCAGTAATAAAATACCCATGTAAGGCACATATAATAGCCTCTCTGGCAATAGGGGAAAAGTTGTTTAACTCTTTTATAGATTCGTAAAGAAATAGTGACGCAGACCTAACGCCTGACTCTCCTTTTTCTTGAGCTTTGTCTTCCACGTTTCGCTTGCTTTTCTCATCGTACATGCTAAAGCCTGCACCATCTATCCTGGCTACGACGTCTTCTGGAATTTCGCCATCTAGCTTGTCTATAAAAGCAATAAGATTATTTATAATAGCGGCTGTTCTGGGCGCCTTATCATAACGTAGCATTTTCTCAAGAGTAGTTTTGACATCTATAATGTTTTTATTTGCAATTTCCGAGTAGATAGAATGAAGCTCTAGTTTTCGTTCTAATGCATTTATTTTTCTAGCTTCCAATAGACTAGACTCAATATCGCATTTGTCTGTCTCTACATTTAAAAATCTTCTGACGGCCTCTTGTTTTTCAAATTCACACATCATTTTTCCTTTTATTAAAAATTTCGCCTTGTCCTTGATATATCCAGTTTTGATTAAGGTCGTACTTTTCGGCAAGCTTTATCACCCACTCGTAGGGGATGAGCTTACGGCCGCGTTTAACTTCGTTGAAAAAATATTTCGTAGTGCATAGCATCTCGCACATCGCGACCATGTCCAGCCCAAAAATCAGCCTAATGCCCTCTAGCCTGTCGCCGACCTCGCTTAGAGCTATATAATCGCTCGGCTTTGGTTTCATAAATAGTCCTTTTTTAGCTTTAAAAAGCTATAATCTATGGTAAAAAATCAAAACTTTTAACTTAAGGCTTATTTTTTAAAGCCTTTAAATCAAAAGTTTTGATTTAAAGTGTTGCAATGATATAACAAATGTTATAAAAATGTCAAGAGAAATTATAACATTTTTTTCTTAAAGGAGATAAAAATGACTGTCAGGGATGAGTTGAACGACTTAAAATTTCGTTTGAGGCTAAAGACGGACGAAGAGTTGGCGGTAGTTTTAAATACTTCAAAAGCGTCAATAGATAGGTGGATAAGCAGAAAAGAGATACCGCAGAAGTGGCGCAGGATAATAGAGATGCAATTTAACGGAGTAAACGTATCAAATGGGCATTTTATAAACGGCAATAACGTCAGCGTGGGAAACTACCACATAGGGCAAAGCTTGGTAAAAGACGAAGATATCGAACTCATAAACGCCATAAAAGACAATGATCCGAATAGGGTATATAGAGATTTGGAAGATTTAAAAAAACGCTTGTTTATAAAAACAAATGACGAGTTTATAAAAATTTTTCAATTAACAAGAGAAGACTTCAAAAAAATCCCGACTAGCGGAATACCACAAAAAATAGCCGTTGCGGCGCATGCAATAGAGCGGATTATGCACGGTATCTTGCTGGATCCGGGCGAGGCTACCGGGCTAAGCGAGTACGGCCGTATAAAAGTAGAAGGCGGAACGCGCGAGCTAGTGGGGGACGATATAAAAATAGCCTATCTGCTAGCTTATGCAAATAAAGAGTTTAAACAAAACGTTTTAAAAAAGCTGGAAGCTTTTAGAGAGCTTTCGAAAATTTAAAAGGTTGTTGCCGTGCTGGACTGGATACTTGGCTTTTTTGATGAAGACATAAAACTAAGAAATAATATCAAAAAATATGAAAAATTAATTGATTGGATGCGGATAGAAAACAAATATCCACTTACACACAAGGAAATTTTCACATTCAGAGATATTTATTTTAATGCGGATAAGTATTTGGAGTTGGAAGAAAAATACCATAGGGCTAAAGATATCAAGAGAGATGATGTAGAATTTTTAAAAAGTAAGCTAGGTTTTTTAAAATCTTTTTATGAAATGAAATGTGTATTATATAAATATTATAGTATGGGATGTGGTCATTGGAAAAGAGGCTATTTGCTTTTCCCAGAAACTTGCCATATATGTAATAGAAATTTCAAAAGATTTTGTAAAGACAATCTTTATCATACTAAAAAACAAAATATAAGTGTTGCAAGTATGGAAAGTTGCAATGCTGTGATATCAGTTACACAATCATCTTTTAAATATGCGGCAGACTATGCAAATACATCAAAAACTAGACAAGAAGGGTTGCAAAAAACAATCAAGACTGAGCAAGATATTTTATCTGATTATGAGAATAAGCTTGCAAATTTAACTCCTGAAGAGATAGGTAAGAGATACGAAAGATACATAGGATATTTATACGAGACAAACGGATACAAAGTAGAGTATAACGGTATAAAGATGGGCAAAAAAGACGACGGTATAGATATAATCGCAACAAAAAGGCAAGAGCTCATAATAATACAATGCAAATGGTATAAGGAAGATAGTCAAATACACAGCAATACGATAAGGCAACTAAATGATAATTTGTCCGAACGCGCGGCCGATAATCCGAATAAAAAGGTCGTAGCTCGGCTTTATTCTGCCTACGACAATCTCGACGAACAAGCGCGCGCAAGGTTGGCAAAGACGCAGATAGAGCACGTCGTGCTACCATACGATAACGAATACTCAAAAATAAAATGCAACATCAACGATGATAACGGAGAAAAAATATATCATTTGCCCGGCGTGGGAATGTATGATTACATAAAAATAAATGTAAATAGGGGCGAATTTTATGTAAAAACCATAGAAGAAGCTGAAAAATTAGGTTTTAGAGGCGTAAAAAAAGAGTTAAAGGCGATACATGGGGTGCAGCAAACTCAGGCGGCGAAAGAGCAAAACGAACCGAGCGAGGATGATGCAGAAATGGAAGCGTTAATAAACGGCGGCGTGTGACGGTTGGCATAGCCTAGGGCGTGAACTGTGGGCGGATAAAAATCCCGTAAGACCTGAAATCTTGGAGAAAACTATATAAAAATAAAATTTCAAAGGAGAAAAAATGGAAGAAGAAAAAAAGATTTTAGATCGAATTTCAGAGATACTAAAAGATGAAAATAAAGCAAAAGCGCTAGAGTCCGTTTTAAATGTTACAAATATAGAAGACGTGAATACCCTAAAAGAAGTATTGGACGACTACAGAGTAATCAACGAAGAAGTAAATGGGGTATCCTTGCAGGATAAAGTTAATTACGTTATTAGATCGCCTGAGTTTATGCTGTTTTATGAGTTGTTGCAAAGTGAAGATAAACACAATGCACTACAATTGATTTTAAATAATTTGATGGATACTCAAATAATACAAATAATACAAAAAATTGAAGAATACCATAATATTTTATATGGAACCAATGGTGGCAAGGATTGCATTGAAAAACTGCATGAAACCATAAAGGATATGGAGAACAATAAGTTCAAGGCTGAAGAATTGGCTGAGGGCGTTCGCAATATGGGTAAAAATTTACAAGAAGAATGCAATAAAGTATTTGAGGATGTAAAAAAGATATTGCCTGGAATAGCGGCGGCAGAATTAGGAAAATCTTTTAGGGAACAGAGAGAAGATACCGAAAAACACTTAAAAACATGGAATAAAATTTTTACAATTTCCAATGTAGTATTTATTGCAATATGCTTTTGTTATTTTGCAATGACATTAAATAAGGATTTTAATTTTAATAGCTTTTTAAGAGTATTACCGCTTTGGGTTTTTAGCGGATTTTTCATTTATTATTCTACAAAGCAAATATCTGAATACAAAAGAATAGCAACCGAATATAGGTATAAAGAGTCTCTAAGTACAGCATATATAGGCTGGAGAAAAGAAGTGTATAGGCAAGGTGGAGAAGAAGATGAAGAAAGAAAGCAAAAACTACTAGATATGACTTTTGATGCTATAAAAATAAATCCTAGCGATAAAATAGGCTCATCTGGAGGCAATATACCAACTTTGACTTTTTTGGAAGGAATTGTCGATGTGCTGCCTCTTGAGTTACTAAAAAAACTTCATGACAAGATAAGTAATATTCTTAATATCGCAAAAAATTAACAATTTTATACGTTTTTTAGGAAACTCATAATCTAAACTATCCGCAAAAAAAGCGGAGAGTTTAGATGGATAACGACTTAAATTTAATCGAAAAAGCATTTAAAGATCTTGAAAACCATAAAGAAAGATTTCTAAAATGCGAAGCGGCGTTTCTAGCCACATACAAAGACGACAAGCGAACGAGCAAGCTCAAAAACTCCGAGCGTACCCGTTCTAAACTATATGTCCCTCTAATCAAAACCACCGTTTTTATCATACATGCGATATTTAAAACAAGCTTCATGAGCGATCGCTGCCCGATCGAAATCACTCGCGTCGGACGCAGAAGCGATGATGATCTCGTCCTGCAAAACGCGCTCACAGCGGTACTCAAAAACCGCTGGAAGAAAAAAGAGCACCGCGTTGGGCTCAGCAAAGCGGTCCTTAGCGCGCTATACTTGCCGCTAGGCATAGTAAATCTTTTCTACGACAAAGAGCAAGGCGATATCGCTACGCGCTTCATCCCTATCACCGATCTAGCCTTTGATAAATATGCAAGCGACATCAACGACATAGAATACGTCTGCTACAAATGGCGTCAATCCGTGCGCCAGGTCGAAGAAAAAATCAAAACGAAATTTTACAAATGTAAAGACAAAGATCTTATCCTGGGCTCAAAGGTAGAGTGGAGCCAGAGGGTGCAGATGAAGGATATCTACAAAAAAATCTACGTAAACGGCCGCCAGATGTGGGAGCTAAAGAGTTTTGCTAATGATTTTTTGGTAAGAGAAACCAAATTTTCGACTTTGCCGTTTCACTTCGGCTACTGTATAGACGCGATGCCAAGCATCGAGGAGAGCATGCGCGAAAACGAAAACGCCGTATACGGCTCGTGCGTGCCGGAAATCGTCAAAGAAATCCAAGAAGAATACAACATCAAGCGCAATCAAAAAATCGACATCACCGAAAATCAAATAGATCCGTCGTTCGTAGTGGATAAAGCTAGGGGCGCGGTGGCGGTAAGCGACGTGATGGCAAGAAAAAAGGTCATCAGGGTAGAAACGGACATAGGCGCTAGGGTGAGCGACGTGATAATGCCGTTTCCGACGCCGCCTACGTATCAGCTAAGCGAAGAGATAAATATGCTCGGCAAAGAGTACGAGATAGCTACGGGCGTAAATAGCGTAATGACCGGGCAAACTAGCCCGAGCGATCGCCGCGCTATGGGCGCGCTACAAACGGTAAACGCCGCGAGCTCGATGAGAATAGAAAGTATGATGCAAACCTTGCTAGAAACTATGCTCTCAAGCTACGCGCAGCACTTCGTAGAGCTACTGTATCGCTTCGTAAGCGACGACGAATTCATAAAAATAACCGAAGACGAGAGCGTGATAGACGTGATCGGCACGCTTGCGCAAAGAAAAGCAAACCGCCTAGACTTTGACGTTTCGGTAAATTTCGGCACGACGATAGCAAACGAAGTAAAGATCAATCAACTAAACGGGTTACTGGGCGTGCTAGCGCAAAATCAAATAAGCTCACCGCAAATAACGGGCGAAATAATCAAAGAGGTGCTAACCCTAATCCTGGGCGAAAACGCTCCGATAGAGCAGGTGGATGAGGCTATGGCACAGATGTCGGCGATGCAAGAGGCGGCGCAAGCTCAGGCCATGGGGCAGGCGCAAATAGAACAAGCGCAAGCGGAGCAAGAAGAGCAGGCGCAAAGAGAACCGAGCGAAGAGGAGATAGAGATGGCAGCTTTGGCAAACGGCGGGATTTAGGGCAGGCCTTGCCCTGAGTGCGAAATATATTCGCGCGAGGAGTTTTTGTATGTTTTTTAGGACGGCGATAAATAAAATAATAAAAATTTTAAAGGAGAAGACATGGCGTATAGGGACAAATACGAGGTTTTGGGCACTATCGTCGCTTTGGCTAGCAACGGGCTTAGCGTTTACGAAAAGGGCGATAACAAAGGGCAAATCAGCGGCGGAAGCATCGGCGATGTCGTGGTTAGGGCTAAGGGCGAGGATGGCTTTGCCTCCGTGAATATCATAAGCGAGCAGGAGTGGGAAGCTATGCCGCAAAACGAAGCGGCCGAGGCAGAGATGAAGCAAGCCGCGTCTGGCGCAAAAAATCTCGCTCCCGAGCTAGCTAAAGCCAAAAACGAGATCGAACGCTTGAAGGCTGAAATTTTAGAGGCCAAAGGCGAGGCCGAGCGCTTCAAGGAGGAGTGTGTGAGCTTGCAGGAGCGAATAAGCGCTGTGGCCGGCGAAAATTTAACTTTGACGCAGGAAATTCAAAAGCTAGAAGTCGAGAATAAAAAGCTAAAAGAGGCGGCCAAAAAAACAGACAAGAGCAAGGCCGATAACGCGCCTAAGGCAAATGAGTCGCAACAAGGTTTAAATTTAGGAGGTAATGAATAATGCCGGATGTATATGATCAGGATTTGGAGGGGTTAGCGGCCGCAGAGGAGACGCAAACGCAAGAAGCCCAGGCAGCCGTAAAAACCGCAGATAAACCACAGACACAGGCGGAAACTAAAACGTCCGCCCAGGCCCAGTCGCGAACCGAGGCGAGCACGGACGACTCCGTAAAACTCAATAAAGAAGAGTATGCGGACTTTCAAAGAATGCGCCAAGCCGCGCAACTTTCGCAGATGGAGACGGATTTTAGGAAGAGTTATCCCGATTTTGATATGCAAAAAATCACGGATAAGATTTTGGAAATCGACGAGAAAAATCCCGGCGCGGGCGACGCGCTGCTAACGCCGGTCGGGCTTGAAAACGTCTATCTAAAATTTTTCCACGGCAAGGCGCAGGAGCAGACGGAGGATGAATTCGACATAGCGCGAGGAACGGGCGGCGGCGTGAGCGTAAAGGAGCTCATCGGCAAGATCAACAAAGGCGAGGCTAGCGATAGCGAGAAGCAGGCCTTTTATTCAAGATTCTTTTAAGGAGTAAAAAATGCCGGTTAAAACTGGATTAATGACGACGGAAGAGGCGTTTGGAAGCTCAGGCGCTCTTTTAGAAAAATCAATAAAGCAAATAGGGTGGGAGACGACTCCTTTTTATAGCGCGATATCGCTTGGCGCCCCAATAGACAGGTCATCAAGGGCCGCCATGGGGCACAAGTGGAGCTACGACGAGTTGCCGGACGGCGATTTAAATAACGCCCACGCAGAGGGCGGACCGAAAGCGCCTGCGAAGTATTATACGGGCGGCGAGCTCATAAATCACTTCCAGATAGTTAAAAACACCTACGGGGTTTCCGGCTCGCAAAAACCTACGACCGATACGCAAGGCAAGGACAGTCTGTCAAAGCAGGGCGAATTTAGTTCGGTAGAGCATAAAAAGTCTATCGAAAAGGTCTTACTCTCCGGCCAAACGGCGGTTCAGAGGGTTAACGGCGGCGGTTCTCCGGTAATAGGCAAATGCGGCGGGTTAAAGAGCTTTTCTACCACCATCAATACGATCGATGCGACGAATACCGATCTAACGATGCAGATGATAAGAAATCTGTTTAAAATCGGCTGGAGCAAAGGCAGACCGTATGAGTTCATGATGGTGAACGACAAGCAAAACGATAGGTTGCTAGACATCTTAGACAAGATCAAGCAGGCGAATATGACCGAAAAGTATCTAGAGAGCGAAGTGCTAGCGGTAAGAAACACATACGGCCACGTAAAGGTACTGCTAAATCCGTTCCTTGAACAAAACGAAATCATTGCCTTTAGAAGCGATGATATATTCAAGGTGAATTGGCGCCCTATGGAAGTCAATGAGCTGCCGACCAGTAACGACGCGGTCGAAAAGGAAGTGCTGAGCGAATTTACGCTTCGCGTATGTACGCCTGTCGCGTTTGCTTGGCTTAAAAACCTGAAAGTTTAAGCGGGGGCCGGCGGCCTTCGCTTGGCTGAGGAGCAAAGATGACTTTTTCAGAGTTTAAAAACCTATACGAAATCAATACTCGCCGCGGTGTAAAAACATGCGGAGACGACGAGTTTAGATCGCTAATGCGTCAAACCGCGGCGAAGATACATAGGGCTATAACGGTCTTGGAAAAGATCGAGATAGACGATAGAAACATAGACGTAGACTACTATCTCTCAAAAAAATACTTCGTAGCTAAATTTCGCCCTCCTCGCGCGGGGACGGACGAGATGGACTACGAAGACGAGAGCCTGCTGGCGGCTCTAGGCTACGGTATCGCCGCGGCAAGAGCCGGGGACGACAAGGATCGTTTTAAATTTAACAAGTTGTATCT
>NZ_CAUQHQ010000016.1:0-26249 GCF_963517995.1 uncultured Campylobacter sp. | reverse complement strand
GTTTATAATCTTGCCCAAAAAGTCCTTGCCGTCGTATCTGGCTACAGCCACCGCGCCTTCGCTGGTGCCGGCTAAAAACAGCTTGCTCGTATCCACCCATTCCGTGCTTTTTAGCGCGTCCAGGGCGATTTTGATTTCGCTAGAGCGCAGCGAATGAACCTTTTCATAAATTTCCTTATCCGCAGGAGATTTGTACGTTATCCTGTTTTCTAGAGCCATACTATCAAACATAAAGCTTGCTATGCCCTCTTTTGCGAGCCACTCTTGCCATTTGTCAAGGCCTATTTTGTTGTTGATACCGGACGAGCCGTGCAGGAAAACTACTACCGGCGCTTTGGCCTGCGTCTTTGGGGCGTCTTTAAAAAGTCCGACGTAAATATCGCCGCCCGTGACGTTTTTTGGAAGCGCGATTTGAGCCTGCGCTATGCCCTTTCGGGCTGACTCGCTCGTGTGCGAGTACGCGTCGCCCGCAAACAAATGCGCCGCAAAGAGCGCAACCAATAAAGCAAAAGTTTTTCTAAACATAAGAATCCTTTATCTTGACTTTGATCGATTATATAAAAAATAGATTTAAGGCAGGCTTTTAATTTATAAAATAATAGCTAAAAAAGTAGGAAAAACTCGCGGTAGTCGGCTTTTAAATTTGGCCGCTAAAACTGCCTTGACCGTAGCGCTCAAAAATCGGTTGCTTTTGCGTATTAAAAAGTTCAAATTTAGCTCCTTTTTGCCCGTTTTTGTAAAACCAAAGCGCCGTAAAAAGCGTCAAATTTGACGGCTACGGCTTAAAAATGTTTTTGGAATTTAGACTCGATTTTGGGGTTTAAATTCTACGTGGATAGTGCGAAGTATCGCGAGATGGATTTTTTTTGGGGGGCTTCCCTTACGGTCGCAACTGCAAGCAGAAGTGACGTAAAAATTTAGCAAAGATAAGGTATGTAGCCTATAAGGCTAAATTTTTACTAGCTCCGTAAAGACGATCGCGAGACGAGCCGCCTTGCTGCTAGCCCGGAGCCGCCCGGCGAAATCGCGTCCAAAAATAACTTTCTAAAACCGGTCAAATTTAAATAATGGTAAAAGCCTGCGCGTCGCTTTTGGCTCAAATATCAAGCGCGTAGCCTTTGCGAGATCAAGCAAATTTACCGTTTATGGCGGTTGCGGCTTTAGTCAAATTTGCCGTCCGCTTTGCGCTTTAGGCAAATTTAACGCTATACGTGCTGCAAGCTAAATTTTGCTTAGGCTTTCGCCTCTTTTAGCTTGCTTAAAAACTCTTCGATATTGTACTTCGCGCGGTACTGCGCGCTCATGAGGTGGATGAGTATGTCGCCCAGATCGATCACGACCCAGTCGCCTGAGCTTTCGATGCCTAAAAACTGCTCGCCCTCGTCCTTTAGCCCCTCTTTTAGGTCGTCCGTTAGCGAGTAGGCGTGGCGCTCGCCCATCGTGGTAGCGATGATGACGCATTTTGCGATGTATTCGCGCCCGCTCATATCGATAGCTTCGATGGCTTCGGCCTTTTTGGCGTCTAGGATTTTGATGATTCGTTCGATTCTTTCTTGCATGTTTTTCCTTGGTAAAATTTCGCCGCCTCGTCCGCTATGCATGGTATCATCAGGCTTTTGTCTAAATTTTGCCTGATTTGCGAGGACGAAACGGGCTCGTTTATGTTTAAAATTTTAAAATTTTCAGGCACGGCTACGTCGCCGCGGCTAGCTACGACGAAGGTCGCGAGTTTAAAGAGCTCGTCTATCTCGTGCCATTTATCCAGGCTTGCCAGATGATCGGCGCCGATGATGAGGTAAAGCTCGCTCACGGCGTAAATTTGCCGTATATGCCGCACGCTTTCTATCGTCGGTACGGGGCGATTTTGCGCTATCTCGTAGTCGCTCACGCAGACTTTAGCTAGCGTGCTCCAAGCCTCGTTCGCCCACCTTAGCCGAAGTATCGGCGGGGCTGAAAACTCGCTCTTAAACGGGCTGATAAAGGTCGGCATGATGATGAGCTTATCCGCGTCTAGCCGCTCTAGCGCGGCTCTGATGGCGGCGTCGTGCCCTAGATGAGGCGGGTCGAAACTACCGCCAAAAAGCGCGATTTTCATAAATTTGCCTTTAAAATTTCGGTGCAGTTTAGCGAATTTGAAGTGAATTTCGGTTGAAAATCAAAAAAATCGCCGATAAAGCGCAAATTAAATGGAGATTTTGTAAAATTTGGGGATTTTTGGGCTTTGACGGGCTTGCTTTTGGCGTCCGTGTAGGGCTAAATTTGCAAAAGGCGGGCTTTAGGGCGGTTTAAATTTACGCGTTTCGCGACGAGCAAAGGCGGGTAAATTTAACGCGCAAAAAGCTAAAAGTACGAAAATAACCTTTCTGGGCGCTCTAGAAAAGCGACCGGAAAATCTAGCACAAGGAGCTAAACATGGTAAAAATCGCGATCAACGGTTTTGGACGTATCGGCAGGTGCGCTGCTCGTATTATTTTAGAGCGAGATGACGTTGAGCTTGTCGCTATCAACGACACGGCGACGCGCGATATGACGCGCTATCTGCTCAAATACGACAGCGTGCACGGCGAATTTAAGCAAGACGTTAAGGTGATAAGCGACGATTTTATAGAAGTAAACGGCAAAAAGATAAGAGTTTTTTCAACAAGAGATCTAAACGAGCTAGGCTACGCAGACTACGGCGCGGACGTGGTTTTAGAGTGCACTGGTAAATTTTTAACTACCGAAAAGTGCGAGCCCTATCTAGCTCGTGGCATCAAAAAAGTCGTTATGAGCGCTCCGGCAAAAGATGACACGGCGACGTTCGTAGTCGGCGTAAACGACGATAAATACGCAGGCGAAGCGATCGTCTCAAACGCAAGCTGCACCACAAACGGCCTAGCGCCCGTCGCAAAGGTGCTAAACGATAAATTCGGCATCGTAAAAGGGCTCATGACCACGATCCACGCCTACACCAACGGACAGAGCCTGGTAGACGTAAAGGCCAAAGACTTCCGCCGCTCGCGCGCTGCGGCTCTAAATATCGGGCCTACGACCACCGGAGCCGCAAAAGCGATCGCAAAAGTACTTCCCGAGCTAAACGGCAAGATGCACGGTCAAAGCGTGCGCGTACCGGTTGCAAACGTCTCTATGGTCGATCTAACGGCAGTTTTAAAAAGACCAGCTAGCAAAGATGAAATAAACGAGGCGTTTAGAGCGGCTGCGGAGTCAAATTTAAAGGGAATTTTATTCGTCGATGACGATTATAGAGTTAGCAGCGACTTTTGCACGAGCGCATATAGCAGCATCGTAGCTAGCGACACTACGCAGGTAATCGCTGATGATATGGTGAAGGTCTTTGCATGGTACGACAACGAGTGGGGCTACTCGACAAGACTCGTCGATCTAGCTAAGATCGTGGCTACGAAGTAAATTTAAAGGGTGAAAAATGAGTGAAATTTTATCGATCAACGATCTTGAGCTCGGCGGCACGAAGGTATTTGTTAGGTGCGATTTTAACGTGCCGATGGACGAGTTTTTAAACATCACCGACGACCGCCGTATCCGCTCGGCGATTCCTACGATCCGCTACTGCCTGGATAACGGTTGCAGCGTGGTTTTGGCTAGCCACTTAGGACGTCCTAAAAACGGCTTTGAGGAGAAATTTTCGCTGCGAGGCGTGGCAAAGAGGCTTTCAAGGCTGCTTGATAGAGACGTGATATTTGCCGAGGACGTGGTCGGCGCGGACGCCAAAGCCAAAGTCGCTGCGATAAAACGGGGCTAAATTTTACTTATTTAAAATTTGCGATTTGAAAAGGGCGAAACCAAAAACGACGAGGCGCTAGCCGCCGAGCTCGCTAAATACGGCGAATTTTACATAAACGACGCATTCGGCGTCTGTCACAGAGCTCACGCATCGGTTGAAGCGATCACTAAATTTTACGACGAGAAGCACAAGGCGGCGGGATTTTTACTACAAAAAGAGATAAATTTCGCTCAAAATCTCATCAAGCACCCCGCGCGCCCGTTTGTGGCGGTCGTCGGCGGCAGCAAGGTAAGCGGTAAGCTGCAAGCCCTGCACAACCTGCTTCCGCGCGTGGATAAGCTGATAATCGGCGGCGGCATGGCCTTTACGTTTTTAAAATCGCTCGGCGAAAATATCGGAAATTCGCTGCTCGAAGAGGATCTCATCGAGGACGCGCGCGAAATTTTACGCAAGGGCAGGGAGCTTGGCGTTAAAATTTACCTGCCAGTAGATGTCGTCGCAGCCCAGACCTTTTCGGCAGAAAGCGCCGTTAAATTCGTCCCCGCCCAAGAGATTCCGAGCGGCTGGATGGGGCTAGATATCGGGCCTGCGTCGATTAGGCTCTTTAAAGAGGTCATCGCCGACGCGCAAACCATCTGGTGGAACGGGCCGATGGGCGTTTTTGAGATGGATAAATTTAGCAAAGGTAGCATCAAAATGAGCCACGCTATCATCGACACTCACGCGACTACGGTCGTTGGCGGCGGCGATACGGCCGACGTCGTCGAGCGCGCGGGAGATGCCGACGAGATGACCTTTATCTCCACAGGTGGCGGCGCAAGTCTGGAGCTTATCGAGGGCAAGGAGCTACCTGGCATAAAACCGCTTAGAAAGGCTGCGGAGTGAGGTTTTTAGCAAATTTAAAGTGCAATCACACCAGAGCGAGCTTTGCTAAATACGCTCAAATTTTAGACGCAAATTTAAGCTCAAACGACGACGTGACGGTTTTCCCTCCGTTTAGCGCGCTTGATCTTGCGCCTCATAAATTTAAACTCGGTGCGCAAAATTTCTATCCGTGCGAAAGTGGCGCTCACACCGGCGAGATCGGCAAGGCGATGCTGGACGAGTTTGGCGTAAAAAGCGTGCTGATCGGGCACTCCGAAAGGCGCGAGCTTGGCGAGAGCGAGGAGCTTTTGCGAGCTAAATTTGATTTTGCCGTAAAGGCGGGCTGGCAGATCGTCTACTGCATCGGCGAAAATTTGAGCGTGAACGAAGCTGGCGGCACGAAGGAGTTTTTGGCGGGGCAGCTAAAAAATATCGACCTTAGCTACGAGCGGCTGCTGATCGCCTATGAGCCAATCTGGGCGATAGGCACGGGCAGGAGCGCGAGCGCGGAGCAGATAGAGGAGATTTTAAATTTCATCCGCGAGCAGACGAGAGCGCCGCTACTTTACGGAGGCAGCGTAAATGTCGCAAATATCGGCGGGATAGCGGGTATCGAGAACTGCGATGGAGTGTTAGTAGGTACGGCGAGCTGGGACGCCTCTAGTTTTTTGGAACTTATTAGCACGTCATCTTGCTGACGTCTTTAAATGATTTTGTAAATTTTGCTCTGCGACAGGCTACATGCTACATGCCTAGTCTTGGGACAAAATTTACTTCAAAACATTTAAATCCGCCTAGCGATATTTCCGCTTGCTGATTTACGTTTAGAATTTGACGTTTTGTTAAATTTGGATTGCAAAATTTTAAGTCGCCTAGTCTAGCTTCGCGATACTGCCGCTATCAAATTTGGTTTCAAATTTGAATTACAAATTTTTAAGTCAAATTGCGAAGGATTTTGAGATGATTTTTGGGGCTTTGCAGTTAAAATTTGCGTAGGCTAGACTTCTGCTTGCAGTTGCGAGTATAACGAAGCAAAAATAGTCTGCCGAGCAAAATTTTAACAAAATCGCCAAAAAGCGCTTAAAAGCCAAGCAAAAATAGAAAGGAGAAATAATGATTTTAAAAGGCAAAAAAGGCCTCATCGTCGGCGTCGCTAACGCCAAGTCAATAGCTTACGGCATCGCCGAAGCTTGCCACGAGCAGGGTGCGCAGATGGCGTTTACCTACCTAAACGACGCGCTAAAAAAACGCGTAGAACCGATCGCGGAGGAGTTTGGGAGCAAATTTGTCTATGAGCTTGACGTAAATAACCCAGCTCACTTAGACGGCCTTGCGGATCGCATCAAAGCGGATCTCGGCGAGATAGATTTCGTTGTGCATGCCGTGGCCTATGCGCCAAAAGAAGCGCTAGAAGGCGAGTTTGTAAACACGACCAAGGAAGCCTTTGATATCGCGATGGGCACGAGCGTGTATTCGCTACTGAGCCTCACGCGCGCAGTGCTGCCGGTGCTAAAAGAGGGCGGCTCGGTGCTAACTCTTACATATCTTGGCGGACCAAAATTTGTGCCACACTACAACGTAATGGGCGTTGCCAAAGCGGCACTTGAAAGCTCGGTTCGCTACCTAGCGCACGACCTTGGTGCTAAAAATATCCGCGTAAATGCTATCAGCGCAGGTCCTATCAAAACGCTTGCTGCAAGCGGGATCGGCGATTTTAGGATGATTTTACGCTATAACGAAGTAAATAGCCCGTTAAAACGCAATGTCACGACGCAAGACGTCGGCAATAGCGCGATGTATCTGCTTAGCGACCTAGCTAGCGGCGTAACCGGCGAGGTGCACTACGTCGACTGCGGCTACAACATCATGGGCATGGGCGACGTGGCTACCGACGCCGAGGGCAACACGATCCTAGCTTGGGACGCAAAGTAATCTACAAATATAAATTTGGCGGGGAGACTCGCCAAAATCTTCTTTTAAATTTCATTAAATTTATCGCAAGAACTTGCAATGAGAGCTTTAGAGCTGCTCATAGACGCAAATAAGCCGGGCTAGGAGCTGGTCGAAGAGCGGCTAAATAAGCTAAAAACGAGTGAAATTTTACCGCGTGACGAGAGCAGGGCTCAAAGTGAACTTTTGGGGCTTCAAGTAGCCACTCGGTCGCCCATGGGTGCGTTTGCCTATGTGAGCGGCAGCATCGTGATAGACGGCAGCTAACTGCGCGTGCTTAGCTCAGGATGCGAGCAGATGAAGCGTAGAATTTACGATTTTAGCCTTGGCAAAAACTTTAGCGAAGCAGGGCAGATGCCTAGCTATCTGCTCGCGGCAGACGATGTTTTAGGCTGATTTTCCGCGATAAACGGCGGCGCATTTAATGGTAAAGCCCCTAATGTCTTTTACTGCGCTCCCGCTAACGGCGAATGGGAGGATACGCAGCTTGGCTACTCGCAGTTTTTTTACCGGGTGCTTTGCGGTAATATATCTAAATTTTCGAGCTTTACCGCTGGGATGGATGGCGCGAGGATGTGAGAAAAATTAGCCTTAATAAGGCAAAGTTTGTTCGCTATGGCGGGATGTCGGCGTAAACCAATACTAAAGTAGATAAAAAAGATGGCATGGATATAGATGGGTATTTTACTTCTATTTTTAACGGCGGCGAGTAAATTCAAATTTGGCGGGAACCAGCATAGGCTCTTACCGCGCGCGTCTTGATAGTTGATTTATGCTTTAGCCCTTACAATCTCATTCACTCGCAGGCGGCTGCTAAAATTTGCCGCTCAACTAAATAAATTTAAACAAATATCCTAAAATAACCGCAAATAATCTTTAAAGGATTTTTCATGCAAAGTTTGCTTTTTACGCCGCTAAAAATCGGCGATCTAGAGATCAAAAACCGCATAGTGATGCCGCCGATGTGCATGTATAAGGCCAAAAACGAGAACGGCTGCCCTAGATGCTTTCACCGCTTGCACTACGCCGCACGGGCGCTGGGAGGTGTCGGGCTCATCATCGTCTAGGCCACGGCGGTAGAGCCTAGAGGCAGAGGATCACGAGCCGCGATCTGGGGCTATGGAACGACGAGCAGCTAGAGGCGCACGCCAGACTCGTCAAAGAGTGCGTCAAACAGGGCGCCGCAATGGCTGTCTGACTCGCGCATGCCGGCAGAAAAAGCGAGTGCGATGATCTGATCGCGCCTAGCGCTCTGAAATTTAGCGAGAGCTACAAAACGCCGAGGCAGATGAGCGCGGACGACATCGTCTCGGTCAAGCAAGCTTTCGTTCAGGCTGCGATTAGAGCCCAGCGCGCAGGATACGCCGCGATCGAGATCCACGCCGCGCACGGTTATCTCATCAGCGAATTTCTATCGCCGGGGATCAACCTGAGAGACGACGAATACGGCGGGAGCTTCGAAAATCGCACGAGATTTTTAAAAGAAATTTTAACCGAAATAAAAGCCGCGGTACAAATCCCGTCGGCGTGCGCATAAGCGCGGAAAGCTGGGTAGAGGGCGACTGGAGCCTATAAGATAGCGTGCGGCTGGCTAGGGAGCTCGAGCTCCTTTGCGCAGCGTTTATCCACGTCTGGGCGTGCGGACTCCTTGAGCGCACGGATAGCGCGCCGGCATTTACGCCGCTTTATCAAGCGGACTACGCCAAGGCCGTAAAGCAGGCAGTCGGCATCCCGGCGATCGCGGCCAGACTCATAACAAAGGCGTCCGAGGGCGAGGCGCTACTGCTAGGCGGCGTTTGCGACGCGGTGGCATACGGCAGAGAGCTGCTGCGAAATCCAAATTTCGCGCAAGCTGCGATGAGCGAACTAGGATGCTCTGAGCTAATAGAAAACTCGTATAAAAGGGCGTTTAAGTAAAATTTGGCGAGATCGCTCGGTATAAATTTGAACTAATGGCGTTGGCTAAATCCGGCGTAAATTTAATTGGCCGGTTAAGCGAGTTTTGGCAAATTTTGATTCTTGTTACGGCGTCCAATTTGATTTGATTGCGACTGAATTTAGCGGCGCTCAATTGATAACTAGAACGGTTTGTTTACGCCTGTTACTAAAAAATCCTTTTGGTTTTTGCATCAAATTTGTAAAATCAAAAGGTAAAATTTAAGCCGCAAAAACGGCTTAAATTTACGTGAGCTTGTAGCTAACCGGGATTTTGATGACGTAGTCGCGATCAAGCGTAGGAAAGTCCGGCGCGGCGCGGTTTATAAGCTCGACTGCAGCCTCGTCTAGCGTTTCAAAGCCTGAGCTTTTTATTACTTTTACGTCGCGGACGCTACCGTCTTTTTTGAACAAAAAGCTAACCTCTACTACGCCCTGATGGCGCATTTTTTGGGCGCGTTTAGGGTATTTATGGTGCTTTTGTATCGCCCTTTGGATTTTAGCAAATCTCTCATCGCCGGCTGATGTCGAGAAGTTAAACTCTCCGACCGTCTCCGCTCCGCTAGGCGGTAAATTTGAGCTAGTCTTCGACGGAGTAGGACTTGGCTGCGGCGACGGCGGCGTAGGAGTAGGCGGTGCGGGAGTCGGAGGCGCTTGCACTACTTGCGGCTCAGGCTCAGGCTTTTTAACCGGCTTTGGCGTAGGTTTTGGCTTTGGCTTCGGTTTTTCCACAGGCTTTTCTATCGGCTTTGGTTTCTCCACTGGTTTTGGCTTTTCTATCGGCTTAGGCGGCTCGACCGGTTTTGGCGGTTCCGGCGGAGTGACGACCGGTTCAGGCGGAGGAGGCGCAGGCGGTGCCGGAGGCGGCGGGGTAGGCGGAGTTGGTGCCGGCGGGAGCGGAGCTGCTGGCGGAGTAAAGGTGTTTAACGCTATTTTAACGCTTTTTTCTTCCGGCATCGGCTTCAGCTCGTCGTAAAATTTGATAAAAGAGCCGATAAGAACGGAGTGTAACAGGATAGAGACGCCAAGCCCCGTAAAGCTGGCGCGTCTATTCAGTTGTTGTCGTGATAGCGAAGTTTTCATGATTTTTTTCTTTTAGTATGTCGATAACCTTGATAAACGAGTCGAATTTACTCTCTTTATCGCTTTTGAGCTCTATTAACGTTTCGTTTTTTATCTCGTTTAGCTTTTCTTTTAAATTTTCCTCGGCAATCTTCTCTTCGCCTATAAAAAATTCATTATCTTTATTAATTAAAACGGCGATTTTGTCGTTTTCGTCTTGCTTTTTTTCCGCGCTCTCGCTGTTTGGCAGGTCGATTTTAATATTACCCTGAGCGATAAAGGTAGAGATGCTAAGCACGATAGCTAGCAAAACGAGCATAATATCTATGAGCGGGATTACGTTTAATCCCTCTTTTTTAGGCATTCTCACGTGAAGCCTTGTAGCGGTTTACGAGTACGTCCACTTTTCTCATAAACGCGTTGTAGATCATTAGCGTCGGTATCGCGACGATTAGGCCTAGCGCGGTTGCTTTTAGCGCTAGAGACAGGCCGACCATGATGCTTTTAGTATCGATGCCGCCGCTCATACCCATGTCGTAAAAGGTTACCATGATGCCCGCAACCGTACCCAAAAGCCCGATATACGGCGCATTTGAATAAACGATATAAAGCGTTGTTAAATTTCTGGTTACGCTCTCTTCAAAGTCGTCTTGATTCTTGTAGTTTTCAAATTTAACGTTTGCGTAAAAGATCAAGCGCTCTATCGTAAGCCACACTACCGTAAAACTCATAAGCCCTAAAATACCGATGATAACGTAATCGACGTTGTGTTTGAGAAATTCCATTTATTACCTTTTATAAAAATTTGCGCGCAATTATATCAGATTATGGTATTTATTGTCAATAACGAATAAAAAAGCTGTTTTAATATATTTATTTTAAATTTAGCTTCAAAATTGTAATATTCGTTTTCAAAATCTGTGCAAGATGAAGAAAACAAAATTTAAATATTTTTCTAATATCGGCTCAAAATTTAATAAATTTAAAGAGGAGAAAAAATGAGTTTTAACAACGTTGCGAAAATTTCTTTCGTAGCGGCTCTAGCTATCGGCGCAAATGCCGCTGAAAACGTAACGCTAAGCGGCGTAGAAGTAACCAGCACCGGCGGCGGCTACGGCGTGGACGACGTAAAGATAAGCACGAGAAACGCCGGCCTAGTAAAAGACGTGATGAGAGATATTCCCGGCGTTTACGTAGGCGGCACGAACGGCATGAATCAAAAAATTTATATGAGGGGCGTTAGCGACCGCGGTCTAAATATCACGATAGACGGCGCAAAACAAAACGGAAATACCTTTCACCATAACGCCGACTTGCTTATAGATCCGGATCTTATAAAAGCAGTCGATGTCGAGGTTGGCTCAAGATCAGTAGTAAACGGCTCGGGCGCGCTTGGCGGTTCGGTCGCCTTTAAAACGGTGGACGCTAGAGATCTGCTGGAAGAGGGCGAAATCATCGGCGCAAAAATCAAAACGGGCTACGCCTCAAACAACGACGAATTTTCGCAAGGCCTTATGATCTTTACCGCGCCGGTTGAAGGACTTGATTTTATAGCCGCTATTAATCACAAGGGCTACGACTACGGCAAAAGCGGCAACAAAAGAAAGATAGGCGGCGACGGAAATGACCTTAGCTATCTTTTAAAGCTTGGTTACAGCTTCCTTGACGCGCATAGAATTTCTATCTCAAGAGAGCACAATGAATTTAAAGGTCTTTATCCTTTAAGAGCAGAATTTGGCAGCTGGTATAGCGGCTCAAATAGCGTCGATAATCGTAAATACGAGCGCGATACGACGACGCTAAAATACGAGTATAAACCAAGCGATCTTTTAAATTTAGACGTGACGGCTTATAACACGAGACATCAAAGGATTGATGATTCAAAATGGGGCGTAGAGACAAACGGTATAAATACAAAGGCTAAAAGCGTAGTCGAGACCGGCGCTTTGACGCAGACGCTTAGATACGGAGCCGAGTTTTATCAAAGTAAAAACTTTAATAAGCCGAATAACAACTATCCTGAAAAGGTAAATAACTACTCAATCTACGCAGAAGACGCGCTAATTTTTGGCTCGCTAACCGTTACTCCTGGTATCAGATACACTCGTCACGAGTTAAAAAGCTACGATGGTAGAGCCGGAAACGTAAAGAGTTATACCTATAAATTTGATGAATTTACCCCGGCGCTTGCGCTCGACTATGAGATCCTTAAAGGTCTTAACGCATTTGCAAGCTATGCAAGAGTCTTTAGAGGGCCTGACGTTATGGAGTCGATGATGGCAGGTGGAAGCAGAAGCTGGGAAGCAAACAAAGATCTGAAACCTACAACTGGCAACAGCTACGAAACTGGTCTTAAATACCACGGCGATATAAATGAAGCTAGCTCATATAGCTTATCTGCAAAATATTTCATGACAAAATATAAAAATTTAATAGTCGATAATAACGCAGCAGGTGGTAGAACAAATCCGATAATGATTAGAAAAAATGCCGGCGGAGCCGATATAAGCGGCGTCGAGCTACTTGCAAGGCTAAATTTAGACGCGCTGAGCCTAGCTGCTAGCTACACCCACCAAAATGTAAAATATAAAGATAGGGTCGCTAAGGCAAGCGGCGGCTACTACACCTCAAACGTCATCGGCTACCGCGATCAGGGCGATAAATATACATTTAACGCCGAGTACGCATTTTCTAGCATCGATACGCTAATAGGCTACAACCTAATCTACTTCGCTTCAAAAAATACCATATCGGCCGGCGATAATGAAAACGTCAAGATACCAAGCTACGCAGTTAGCGACATCTACGCTACCTATGCGCCAAGCAGCGGTAAATTTAAAGGGCTAGAGATAAATGCCGGAATTTATAACCTCTTTAACAAAGCATACGCTTCGCAGTCTCAAAGAACGGCTGATTATACAGGCGATCCAAACTATGTAGACTGGGAGCCGGGCAGAAACTTTAAGATTAACGTATCTTATAAATTTTAATTTTACTCTAAACCTACATTTTCTGGGGCTTAAATCTAAGCCCCTATTTTCTAGCTTTTTAAATTTACTCAAATCTAGTGTTGTTTCTTTTGTTATTTGCGACAAAGGATTGTTGTTTTAAATGCGCTCAAATTACGCAGCGTTAGCCAAGCAAGCGAAATTTACCGCGTATCGTGAAGGTAAATTTGCAGAGTTAAATTTATGGGCGCGCGGCGTTAAATTTAGCAGGTATTTTTTAGTTTTTACGGAGTTTTTGGCAAGTAAATTTGAAGTTAGATTTGACGTGACCGATTTAAAAAAGGCGAGCCAAATTTGACCCGCCGTAGTAAATTCGGCTCCTTAAATTTAGCGTTTTCTGCCCATTCTTTTTAGATTGTCGCATGCGGACGAATCTCCGCTAAAGCACGCCGAGCGGTAGATGTTTCTGGCTTTTGACTCGTCCTGCGATACGCCTAGGCCGTGTTCGTATAGCACTGCTGTATTCGTGCATGACGGGATGTCTCCTAGTTTGCAACCTCTTTCGTATGCGCTCATGGCCGCGACGTAGTCAGGCTCTTTGCCCTCGTCGCCGGAGCGGTATAAGTCGCCTAGATAGTAGCAAGATATCGCCCCTCCGTTCGTGCAAGAGGCGTTAAAGATCTCCAAAGCTTTATTTTTATCCCTGTCTACGCCAAGGCCTAATTGATACATATTAGCTAGGTTGGTGCAAGCTAGCTGATAGTTGTTTTGGCATGCGTTATCGTAGTATTTTTGCGCCGTTTTATGGTCTTTTAGATTTTGATAGCTGATGGCTAGGTCGTTGCAAGCCGAGTAGTTACCCTTTTCGCATTTTGGTTTTAGTATATCGATTGCTCGTTTGTTAAAGTCGTAATCAGCGTTATCGCTCGCCGCTCCGCCGCCGCTTGAGGCTGCGCATCCCACGAACAAAAACCCGATAAAGGCAAGAAGTAAATTTTTCATTTTCTATCCTTTGTGTTTATTGAAATTGTCCAAACAAATCATTTAGCGCTTCGCTGATGCTAGGATGCGTAAAAATCTGATTTTTGAAAAAATCAGCGCCCGCGCCAAGAGCCATCGCAACGGCTATCTCGTTGATAAGCTCGTTTGCGTAAACGCAGTGAAACGCCGCGCCCAAAATTTTACCGCTTTTTGCCTCCACGATCGCTTTTAAAAATCCAGTTTCGTTGCCGACTACCTTTGCGCCGGGGACTGCTGCTAGCGGGAGCTTTAGGACTTTAAAATCTAAATTTTGAGCCGTCGCTCGTTTCTCGTTTAGCCCGATGCTAGCTAGCGGAGTCTCGGTAAAAAGCGTACTGGCGTGAGGCGAGCGGTTTAGCGTGCTGCGTTTGCCCGCGCCAAAAAGCTTATCAAAGACGATGCGAAAATCATCTAAGCTCGTGTATGTAAAAAGCTCGCCGCCGCGAACGTCGCCTACTGCGTAGATATGCGGCTGGGCGGTTTGCAAAAACTCGTTTACAAGCACGTTTCCTTTGGCGTCCGTCTGTACGCCTGCCGCGCTTAAATTTAGCTCCCTACTCGCAGCTACTCGTCCGGTCGCTAGTAAAAACGCGTCTGCTTCAAGGCATTTGGTTTCGCCGTTTTGGGTAAAAATTAGCGCGCAATCTTTTAAATTTTTAACTTCGCAACCCTCTAAAATTTCGACGCCTTGCGTTTGTAGCAGCGCTTTTACGCTCTGTTTTACGTCTTCGTCCTCGTTTTTTAGCACGCCCGAGCGAGCTATGATAGTGACTTTTGAGCCAAATTCGGCAAACATCGAGGCAAACTCAAGCCCGACGTATCCACCGCCCACGACTACTAGGTGTTTTGGAAGCGTTTTTAGGCTTAAAATCCCCGTGCTGTCGTAAGCCAAATTTGAACTAACCTCAAAGCTTGGTTTTTCATTAACCGAGCCCGTATTTATAACGATAGTAGGCGCGGTAAGTACGCTTTTTGCGCCGTCAGGGGACGTGACTTCGACGCTGTTTTTATCCATAAATTTAGCCGTGCCGTTTATCACGTCGATGTTTGCGTTGCCGTCAAGCATCGCGAAATTTTTAGCTCTAAGCGCGGAGACGAGAGCGTCTTTTTTCTCGATGCTTAGCGTAAAGTATTCGCCCGCGACGTTGTTATTTACGTATTGCGCTTCTTTACTTAAATTTACTAGCTTTTTTGTCGGGATGCAGCCGACGTTTATGCACGTTCCGCCGTACATCTGCGCCGATTTTTCGATCACGGCGACCTTTTTGCCTAAATTTGCGGCTTTTACGGCGAGAGTTTTGCCTGCTTTGCCAAAGCCGATGACGATGATATCGTAGTTCTTCATATGTTTTTTCCTAGTATGTAGTGCGTAGTTTCATTTACTTTTTTTATATTTATCTTGTTTTTTTCAGCCCAGTTTTCGATCACGTTTAGCGCACCCGGCGTTTTGCCCGCGTTTTTTATCTTAAACACGTCCTCGCTGCCGCTCATCGCAACAAAGCCGCCGAGCGGTTTTAGGTGGTCGTTTAGCGTGATAATGCTACTTAAATTTAACCCGTCGCAGTTGTTTAGGATGCGCTTAACCTGCGCGGCGGTCGCGTCGTTTTCGTTGTAGCCTAGTTGGTTTAAAAGAGCTGAAATTTCCATATTTTTCCTTTCTAGTTTATGCTTTTTTGACTTACCAAAACGCCCTCGATGAGCTTTTTTATATCGCCGTCCAGTATCGCGTCGGTTTGGCTGTATGCCTCGCCGCTGCGGTTGTCTTTAACCTGCTGATACGGGAAAAGCACGTATGAGCGGATCTGATGTCCCCAGCCGATCTCGCTTTTTTCGACACTGCCGGCGGCTTCTTGCTGCTTCATTAGCTCTAGCTCGTACAAACGCGATTTTAGCATTTTCATCGCGGTGGCTTTGTTTTTGTGCTGGCTGCGGTCGTTTTGGCACTGCACGACGATGCCCGTAGGCGCGTGGGTAATACGCACGGCGGACTCGGTTTTATTTACGTGCTGGCCGCCTGCTCCGCCTGCGCGGTAGGTGTCAATTTTTAGGTCTTTTTCGTCGATTTCTATCTCGATGTCGTCATCGATCTCCGGGCTCACCATCACGCTAGTAAAGCTCGTATGGCGGCGACCCGCGCTATCAAACGGACTGGTTCGCACGAGTCGGTGGATGCCGTTTTCGGCCTTTAGATAGCCGTAGGCGTTTACGCCTTTAACGATAAAGCTCACATCTTTTAGTCCTGCTTCTTCGCCCTCTTGGAAGTCCAGGGTTTCGACCTTAAAGCCCTCGCGCTCGCAAAAGCGCAGATACATGCGGTATAGCATGCTAGCCCAGTCGTTACTCTCCGTACCGCCAGCGCCCGGGTGGATAGTGACGATGGCATTTTTGCCGTCGTCCTCGCCGCTAAGCAGCATAGAAATCTCTAAATTTACGATCTTATCTTCAAGCTCGTCCGCCTCGGCAAAGAGCGAATTTATCGTCTCTTCATCGTTTTCCGAGTTTGCCAGCTCGTATAGATCCTTTGCGTCGTCTACGGCGCTTTTGGCGTTTAGGAAGTTGTTTAAGATATTTGAAATTTTCGTTTTTTCCTTGCCGATGGCGCCTGCTTTTGCGATATCCTGCCAGAAATTTTGATCGTTTTCTAGCTCCTCGATCTCTTTTAGGCGAGCTTTGATGCTTTCAGGCTTTACGACGCCAGCGATATTTTCTACTTTTGTGTTTAGTGTTTTTAGGAGTTCCGTGTATTCGTAATTATCCAAAATTTAAGACCTTTTTTGTGCTTTTTGGCGTGATTATAACATATTTGTAAGAGTAAAGATAAAATTTGCTATAATCGCGCGTTAAAATTAAACATAAAGAAGAGAAAATGCAAATTTTAAAAACAGCAGAACAGCTGCGAGATTTTGTCGCGGCAAATCCCGAAAATATCGGCTTCGTACCTACGATGGGCGCGCTTCACGATGGGCACGCTAGCCTCATAGAAAAGTGCGTAGCAGAAAACAAAACCGCGATCGTTTCGACCTTCGTAAACCCGGCGCAGTTTTTAGCCGGCGAGGACTTTGATAGCTATCCCAAAAACGAACAAAACGACGCTAAAATTTGCGAGGAGCTGGGCGTACATGCGATGTTTGCGCCTGAGGCTAGGGAGCTATATTTTGATACCGAGCCGTTAATTAGCGCGCCTGAAAATTTAGCAAGCGTGCTTGAGGGCAAGACTCGTCCCGGGCACTTTGACGGCGTGCTTCGCGTGCTAAATAAGCTCTTTAATATAACAATCGCAAAGCGAGTCTATATGGGCAAAAAGGACGCGCAGCAGCTGCTCATCGTGCGAAATTTCGTAAAAACCTGTTTTTTAAATTTAGAGATCGTGCCTTGTGAGATCGTTCGCGCAGCCGACGGACTGGCGCTTAGCTCGCGAAACGCCTACCTAGACGAGGGGCAAAAGCTAGAGGCGCTTAAGCTTTCTCATTCGCTTAAAAAAGCCTCAAATTTGATCGCGGCCGGCGAGCCAAGCGCACAAACGATAAAAGGCGAGATGCTACAAACCCTAGAGCCGCTAAACGTCGACTACGTCGCGATCGTGGATAGAAATTTAAACGAAATCTCGCTAATAGAGCCAAGTAATACCATCATCCTAGTCGCCGCGTACGTGGGCAAAACGCGTCTGATCGACAATCTGTGGGTATAAGATGGGTAAACTTCACTTAGTATCATTAGGCTGTAACAAAAATCTGGTGGATTCTGAAATCATGCTCGGACGCCTCTCAAACTACGAGATCACGCCCGACGTGGCCTTGGCCGACGTCATCATCGTAAACACCTGCGGCTTTATAAATTCGGCAAAAGAAGAAAGCATCCGCGCGATCCTGGATATGCACGAAGCGCGCAAAAAAGGCTCATTGCTCGTGGTCACGGGCTGTCTGATGCAGCGATACCGCGAGGAGCTGATGAAGGAGCTGCCCGAGGTCGATCTATTTACCGGCGTCGGAGACTACGACAAGATCGATGAAATCATCCTAAAAAAGCAAAATTTATTTAGCCCGGACACCTACCTGCAAGCAAGCGAAGAGCGCGTGATAACGGGCTCAAACTACCATGCCTACATCAAAATTTCAGAAGGCTGTAATCAAAAATGCAGCTTCTGCGCGATCCCGACCTTTAAAGGTAAGCTAAAATCACGCGCGCTCGAAAACATCATAGATGAGGTGCAAAAACTCGTAAAAAAGGGTTACTACGACTTTAGTTTCCTCTCGCAGGACAGTAGCTCGTATATGCGCGATCACGCGGTTAGCGACGGGCTCATCTCTCTCATCGACGCGGTCGAAAAGATCGAGGGCGTCAAAACCGCGCGCATACTCTATCTCTACCCGAGCACGACCTCAAACGCGCTAATTGAGCGCATCATCGCCTCGCCGGTGTTTGCGAACTACTTTGATATGCCTATCCAGCACACAAGCGATAAAATGCTAAAAATAATGAGGCGCGGAAGCGGTGCGGCGCGGATCAAAGAGCTTTTAAATTTGATGAAAAGCGCGCCTGATGCGTTTTTGCGAACGGGCGTCATCGTCGGGCACCCTGGCGAGAGCGAAGCCGAATTTGACGAGCTTTGCGCGTTTTTGCAGGAGTTTAAATTTGACCGCGTTTCGGCGTTTGCTTATTCGAAAGAGGAGGACACGCTCTCGTATGAAATGGAGCAGGTGTCCGCCAAAATCATCTCAAAGCGCCTAAGCAAGATCGAAAAGATTACTCGAGCCGCGATCGAGGCGAGCTTCGCGCAGGAGCTGGGCAAGAAATTTATCGTTTCGCTAGAGGGCGAAAGCAGCGAGGGCGAGATGTTTTACGCCGCGAAAAAGGCACTGTGGGACAAAGACATCGACGGCGAAATTTTGATCAACGAAAGCGACGTGGAGCAGCTAGAAACCGGCGGTCGCTACTGGTGCGAGATCACGCAGGTAGCGGGCGCCCAGGCGCTAGGCAAGATCACGGCAAAGGCCTAAAATGCTAAGCGCGCCCGTTTTGCATAAGCTAAAATCGGGGCGAAATCTGCTTGCCTTTTCGCACGGCGTCGATAGCACGGCGCTTTTTTATCTTTTAGACGAGGCGGGCGTGAAATTTGACCTTGCGATCGTGGATTATAACGTCCGCGCGCAGAGCAAAGACGAGGTCGCCTCGGCGCGGGACTTGGCGGCCAAATTTAACAAACAAATCTACGTAAAAAGCGTGCGTCTGGGTGCGTCAAATTTCGAGCACGAGGCGCGCGCGACCAGATATGATTTTTTTGGCCAAATTTGCCGCGAGCAGGGATATGAAAATTTGATCTTAGCGCATCAGTTTGACGATAAATTCGAGTGGTTTTTGATGCAGCTTGGGCGCGGCGCGGGACTTAGCGAGTTGCTAGGCATGCAAGAGCTCGAATCTCGCGATGACTACGTGATCGCTCGTCCGCTTCTAGGCGTGCGAAAGTGCGAGCTGGAGCGGTTTTTGCGTGAGCGAAACCTAAAATACTTCACCGACGAGACGAATTTAACGGACCGGTTTAAGCGCGGATTTATTCGCGCTAAATTTAGCGAGCCGTTTTTGGACGAATACTTTAGCGGCGTAAAAAAGAGCTTTGAGTTTTTGGCGACCGATGCGCTAAATTTAACTCCCGAAATTTCTAATCCCGCACCTAAAATTTATCTCGTAAAACGAGGCGCAAACGAGCTTCGCGGCGTGGGTCTTGCCTGCAAGCGGCTAGGGCTCGTTCTGAGCTCAGCTCAGCGAAGCGAATGCGCGCGCTGCCTAGAAAGCGGCGCTCGCTGCGTGCTAGGCGGCAAGGTAGCCGTCGGCGCGGGCGTAAAATTTATCTTTGTAACGCCTTACGTTAAGCCAGCGATGGATAAAAAATTTAAAGAAGCGTGCAGGCGGCTTGCTATCCCGCCGATAAATCGCGGATTTTTATTTGCCTCACGAGCGGATCTTGCGCTATTTGAGGAGCTTTTTTAGACGTCTGCGTTTTGGGTGCGAACCTGCGATAAAAGATACTTGAATTTTAAAAAGACGCTAATGCTTTCTTTGCGGTAGCTTTAGATTTAACGGTGCTAGACGGCCGGCTTAAGCGTCCTTACACAAAAACTAGATATCGCCGCTTTATCTTAAAAAAGGCGGCTTAAAACTCGGTTTGGTACTAAATATGCCGCGCTAACATCCTTAAATACCGCTTACGAAAATATCGGTATCTGCAAAAATAGCCCCGAATCGTCGCGCAAAAGGCGTAGGCGTAAATATACAAAAAGGCAAGCGCCCTAAATCTTCGATAAATTCACGCCCGAAATTATAATTGGGCGATAAGGGTCAAGCGGTCTTAATTAAATTTCGCAAGCCGTTATCATCACTCCCCGTATTTTTTCTTTAGATCGTCCCACGTCACTAGCGTGCGTTTGCCCTCTAGGCTGCGGATGCGCGTGACGTCTTGCATCATCTCTAGTACCCCCTTAAATACGCCGTTTTCGTCGCGCACGGCGGCGTAGTAGATGTAGATAAATTTGCCGTGAAGCTCCAGCCAAAAGTCGATCTCGTCGCGCTCGCCCTTGCGAAAGGCGTCGATGATTTCTAGCACGTTAGCTACGCTCTCGCGCGGGTGGCAGTTTTTTACGTCGCGTCCGATGACGCCCGCGCTTCGCGGAAATACGCGGTGCTTGGTGTCGGTGTAAAATTTCACGATCTCGTTTTCATCGACGAAGGAGAGATCGACGGGCATATGCTTATAAATGAGGTTGATTTGCTCTAGCGTGAGCTTGCCCGTAGCGACGTCAAAAACTACGTTTTTATCGCGGTTTGCATTTGGATTTAGTCCGTATTTGCTCATCAAATTTGACAGCTCTTTGAGGAAATTCGGATTTAAAACCGCTTCGTTTAGGTCGCCGTTTTGCAAATTTACAGCGCTCAAATTTGATTCGCTTTGCAAATTTACGTCCTTTAAATTTGACTTCGAGTCGCCGCCGGAGTCTAAATTTAACGGATAAAATTCGCTCGGCTTTTCGATGAGAAAATATCCGATCTCGTCATCTCCTCGTCTCATCGCGCGAAACTCATCTTCGCTAATTAGCTCCAGCGACGTCGGATAGAGCGCCGCCTCCTCGCGTGCGAGCAGGTCGAGTAGATTTTCGTAGATCTCGTGCTGAGCCGCGATAAACTCGTCTGCCTTGCCTTCCTCTAGCAGCTCGCGCGCTGCGGCAATACCGTCGCGGACCTTGTTATCAAAGCTCCACATAAAGCGCGACGGGCGGTCAAAGCCCTTGTTTTCGAGCATCGAGTAGAGTTGGTGCTGTTTTCTGGCAAAGTGCGTCCTATTAAAGCCGCCTAGTTTGTCGTAAATTTCAAGCCATTCGTTTTTGATAAATTTCTTTTTTAGCAGCTCTTTTGCCTTTGCGATTAGCTCGCGCGCGGCGTCGTTTTCGCTGATGTAGATAGCTACGGGGTGATCTTTTGGCAGCTGCGGGCGCTCGGCAGTTAGGATACCGCGCAGGATTTCTGATAGCTCGGCGGCATTTTCGTCGATAAACTCGCTCTTAAAGCCTAAATTTAGCAAATTTGCGCGCACGTTTTTAAAATCTGCCGGCGTGAGTTTCGTTAGCTCCGATTTTGCAGCTTTTCTAGAGGCTAAAAAATTTGCCGTTCCGTTAAGATAATCCCTTAAAATCGCAGTCGCCGAGGCGATGGCGGCATTATTAAATTTAATCATTTTTTATCCTTGCTCTAAATATTTTAAAGAGATTTTAGCGAGAAATAATAAAGTCGGGTTTGATTTATCTTAAGCCGTAGATTTTGACGTTAAATGCTGCGCTTATCTTGTCGCCGTCTTTTTGCATTTCGATAGGAAAGTCGATTTTGACGACGTTTTCATAGCTCCGTAACGCGTCTATAAAGTCGTAAAGTCTGGACGGAGTTTTTATCGTCGCGGTTATCTTTAGCTCGTTTATCAAAAACGGCTCGCTTTGAGATATATTGCTATTTTTAGACACTACCGAGTCTAGATACTGCGATACGAATGTTACGAATTTACCTTCATCAAATTTATTTTCAAAAGCATCCAGCGCCGCTTTGTTATCCGATTTTAGTTTGTCTAGCGCCTCTTGCTTACCGTTATAAACCTGATTTATCTGCGTTGAGGCGGTACTTTGTACTCGGTTATCGTATTTTATCCGCTTGTATTCTTGGATATTTGGAACCAAAAAACCAAAAATCATAATAAGGCAAGCACTGATAAAGACGAGTATATATATGAGTAGTTTAGTAACATCTATATTTTGCAAACTTCTATCTTTACTCATTTTGACCCTCGGAGTTATCTGTTTTGTTTGTACTGATGAAATTTAACCAGCCGTTAGGCAGCTGGTAAAAAGAGGTGTTTGACGTGCTAAAAATCGATTTTAGTGGCGTAGCCAGTAGCATATTAAAAACATCTCGACTAGGCGTAGTTCCTTTTACGACGAGTGAATTTTCGTCCATAGAAATTTCTTCTAAAGTTATACTTTGGGGAACTAGGTCTAGTAAATTTCGCACGCTTTGCTTTAAAAGCGCGTTTGAGGAAGCTATCTGAGCCGCAACGTCTTGCCTTTGCTTTAAAAGCTCGGCTAATTCGTCTGCTTGATTGATGCGCTGTTTTGTTTGCTCTATATTTTGCTTTAGCGTTTGCGTTTCGTTTTGTAACGTTTGATTTTTAAAAGCGATAGCAAAATTTACCGCCGCAAAAATCAATACAACCGAGATTATCAAAAATATCCAAATTTTATTAAAAAGATTTAAAATAGGCTTTTTTTGAGGCTTTATAAAGCTGTAACTAGTCATTTTTCAACTCTTTTATCATTAGTTCCGTCATTATTTTTTGCGTATCGACGGGGTAGACCTCGGTTTTAACCAAAAGTTCGTTTTGCAAATAGTGTAAAAACGTAGCGCTCGTTCTCTCCGTAGCGTCAAAAATCACGACGTCTTCGATAAAATCGCTTTCATATAGCGGATTTGTGTAAAATTCCTTAAGCGCTAGCGAAATATAGCCGTACATACTCATATCTCGGCCAAATATCGACACAGAGGTCGCTACGTCCGTGGATGCGGGCATGTTTATATCATAACCTAGATCCTCAAACTCATCTGCCGAGCCGTCTAATTTTAGCAGCTCGTCTAGGCTCTCGACGCCGTCAAAATTAGCGAAGTCTTCATCTACGCTCTCGATAAAATCGTCTATTTCGCTGCTTCGAACCTTATCAAATGCCGTTTCTTCGCTTGACTCTTCTAGTTTGCAGACGGCGGCAAATTTGGAAAGATTTTTATGAACGATGCAAATGGCACAAATTTCGCGGTGCGCATAGACGTAAAGCGCGTTTTTGCCTACTAAATTTTGGCTAAGGATCCTATCGTGAATGAGAGCCAAAGGAGAATAAAGCAGGCTCACGTCCGTATCGCCGAATAAATTTTCAGCCTTTTTTACGTCCTGCGTTTTTACGTAAAAT
Source organism: uncultured Campylobacter sp. (assembly GCF_963517995.1). GTDB lineage: Bacteria > Campylobacterota > Campylobacteria > Campylobacterales > Campylobacteraceae > Campylobacter_A. The sequence goes on along the minus strand of NZ_CAUQHQ010000016.1, from coordinate 3,237 downwards.
ATCCAGCCCGGCGCCGGATTTATGAAAGTTAGCTCCTTTGGATCTATGCCGGCTTTTTCAAGCGCGCTCATATTTTTAGGACCGACCGCGCCTTGAGATAAGGCATCAAAAAAGAGTGAAACATAAACCCATTTATATTCTTTTTGTAGATTTTTTAGATACTCTTTTGCCTTTGCCGATACCGCGCCGGTATCGTCGTTATCAAACTCCGCTTTTACGGTTTTTAGAGGTTTTGAGCCCTTATATGCTTCGCCGTAAAATAGGCACTTCTTGGACTCGATAACGACGCTAAGATATAAGACGCTAAAAAAACTGCGCAGTGACAAGCTCTCTCCTAAAATTTACGATTTTTTATCATATCTAAAATGTTATTAAATATAATTAAAATAGCTCCGTTTGCAAGGTTAAAAATTTATCTCTTATCCGCATTGCTTCTTCTTGCAGATCCGCATCGACCAAATTCGACGGCTTTAGCTCTTTGTAGTCGCTCACGGCGATATCGCACATCATGCGAATTTTATCTAGATTGGCTTTGCTTATTTTGCCTGATTTGCTGATTTTTTGGATATTTTCTAGATAGCCGTTTGAGCGGGCGATATAGGTGGCGTATTTTTGCGAGATTTCGCTTTGCACCATCACGGTGTGGGCTAGTTTGTTGTAGACGTCTTTGTGATAAGCGGAGCTAGAAAGTTTATAGGCGGTTTCATAATCGCCCGTTTCGTAGTAAAATTTGGCTCCAAGCGCGTTTTTATAAGACGGACTAAGAGTGATAAACGAGATAAAAGCGGCCGCCAAAAGCGCTCCTATAGACAAAACCACGGTCTTTGAGCTCATTTTTCCATCTCCTTTTTTATTAGCTCCCTTGCGTCTTCTAGCGCCATGTCCGTTACGCTAAAAGGCGGAGAGAGCGTATAAGAAATCTCGCTAAAAGGCTTTGGGATTATCATTTTATCCCAGCTTTTTAGCTGCCAAAATTTACTCGCTTCGTAGTTTAAAATTTGTATTTGCGCATTTTGCTTTTGCGCGATGACGACCGCACCGTCGGCGACGCTATGATAGGGGCCGCGCGGACCGTCCGGGGTGATGATGACGTCGGTACCGCTTTTTAGCTCTCTAAAGCTTTGCGCGAGGGCCTTTACCGCTCCTTTTGAGCTACTGCCTCTGATCGCGCCGATACCGAAAAACGAAATCACGCGCGCGATGATCTCGCCGTCTTTGTGATCGCTTATCATAACTTTGGCGCTTCTTTGCGGATTTTGGCCGTTTTTCCACCAGTGCACGTAAGCAAAGCTCATCAGCGCTAGCCTGCCGTGCCAAAACAGCACGACGCAAGGCTCGTTCGTCAAATTTGTATTAGAAAAGCTCTTTTTGCAGGTTAAAAATATAATCCAAATAAAAAAATAGATAATGCGCGGGGCTAAATTTATAAAAACGCTTCGTTTAAATTTAGCCCACGAGCTCACCGTAAAGCACCATTCTCTTTGGGTCGTTCACTCGCACTTTTAGCGTCTTGCCCAGCAGCTCTTCGCTACCCGCGACTTGAACGAGAAAGTTATTAAAGCTCCTGCCGGCAACCCCGCCGTTTGCGCGAAGCTCCTCAAAATATACGTCGAAAATTTTACCTTTTTGCGCCGCGACGATTTCGTCTAAAATCTCGTTGTGGCGACTTTGCAGGCGGGTTAGGCGGGCGCTTGCGACGGCTTCCGGGATTTGATTGGTAAATTCCGCCGCCTTAGTCATCGGGCGGGGCGAATACTTAAAGCTAAAAATTTGCTCGAAGCGTACCTTTTCTAGTACGTCCATCGTGTCCTCAAACTCCTCTTCGCTCTCGCCGGGAAACGCCACGATAATGTCGGTTGAGATGCTAACATTTGGACACATCGCGCGCAGTTTAGCGGCTCTATCTAAAAACCACTCTTTGGTGTAGCCGCGCTTCATCTCGCGCAGGACTTTGGTGTTTCCGCTTTGAAGCGGCATGTGCATGGATTTGCAAATTTTGGGATTTTGACTAAAGATTTCTAAAAATTTATCGTCCATATGAAGCGGATGCGGGCTGGTAAATCGTATGCGCTCGACGCCCTCTATCTCGCTGATCTTTACGAGCAGGTCGCTAAAGTCGATCTTCTCGTGCGCGCCCGAAAATCTCTTGCCGTAGTTGTTTACGTTTTGCCCGAGTAAGAAAATCTCCTTCGCTCCGCCCTCGGCGGCTTTTTTTACTTCGCGCAGGATCAAATTTGCAGGGATCGAGATCTCGTCGCCTCTGGTGTGCGGGACGATGCAGTAGGTGCATTTTTTATCGCAACCGATCGAGATATTTATGTGGCTTTTATACGGCGAGCCGCGAAATTCGCCGAATGCGTACTCGCTCTCGTCGTGATTTATGTCGGTGCTGATAAATTTAGGCGTCTTAACCGCGGCTGAAATTTTACTGACGTTTCGCGCGCCTAAAACGAAATCCACGTAAGGCGCTCGTTTAAAAATTTCGCTTCCCAGATGGCTTGCCGTGCAGCCGCAAACGCCGATTTTTGCGCCCGCTTTTTTTACTTTTTCAAAGCTTCCGACTTCGCTAAAAAGCTTATGCACGGGCTTTTCGCGCACCGAGCAGGTATTGATGAGGATGAGGTCGGCCTCGGAGATATCGTCCGTTAAATCGTAATTTTCCTTTTCTTTTAGTTCGGCGACGATATGCTCGCTGTCGCGGACGTTCATAGCGCATCCTAGCGTTTGGATAAATACCTTTTTGCTCAAAACTCGCCTTATAAAATATGCACTTCGTACATGTAGTCGTTTTCGTCTAGGCCGTAGCGAACGGTGCGGTGATAGACGCTAAGGCCCTTTTCCTCGAAAAATTCGACCAAAGCGATGAGTTGTTTGTGGCTGTTTTCTCTGTCGAAATAGAAAATTTGTTGCGGATCTTTGGCAAATGCCGCTTCGATTTTTTCAAGAGAGATCGTTTTCGGTTTGGCGTCAAGTTGCGTTCTAGCGAGTTTTAGCTCCATTTTTAATCCTTTGAAATCTTTAATTTAATCTGTGAATATAGCAAAAACATCATAAAAAACGCATTAAACTTCTTAAAAGTATAAAGCTTGTATAATACCCCTCTAACTCAAAAATTCCCCCAAATTTTAAATAACGGAGCAAAAATAATATGGAAAAAATAGCGGATATCATAGAATCTATCGCAAACGAAAAAGGGCTTGAAATCGAAGACGTAAAAGAGCGCGTCATAAGAGCCAT